>NZ_CAWUDE010000002.1:0-432537 GCF_963920895.1 Anabaena sp. CCY 9613 | reverse complement strand
GTCCATCCCCACCTTGCTTCGCTGAAAGTGGGGACTTCCGTGATTCCGTTAAAAATTTGAAGTTAATCCTACACGAAAAGTAAACCCAGGACTGTAAATACGATTTACTCGCTCGTATTGCTCACCGAGTAAGTTTTCTAAATAAATTGTCAATCCTAAATTACTATTTACAGGAATCCGACCACTCAAATCTAAATTTAGAAAAGATGGGACGAAATCTCTGCTTGTTTCCCCAGGTGCATTAAAAAAGGCTCGACGCATACCACTGTTATAAGTGACATACAAATTAGCTTGCCAGCCTGAATTTTGATAACCAATACCACCTTGAGCTACAGAATAAGGAATAAAACCTAACTGTAAACCTTGTTCTGCACCTGTTTTGATTTTGGCATCTGTATATGTATAGTTAAGAAAAGTTGACCAGCCAGGGGTAATTTGATATCGCAATGCGGCTTCTAAACCATTAGTATTTACTAATCCAATGTTTTCCCATCTGCCAGCTATAATCCCTAAACGATTATCTAAACTACTGCCAAAGTAAGTAAATTGCCCAATCACATTATTTGTGAGTCTGACATCTACTCCCGCAGTCCAAGATGAGCCTGTTTCTGGTGTTAAATCAGGATTTGGTTCCCAACCATGAACTGTATCATAAACATATAGTTGATCTAATCCAGGATTACGCTGTCCACCTGCCCAACTACCGCGCACAGCTACTGCTGGTGTCAGGGCATAACGTAAGCCAGCGCTAGGGTTCAAATAATTGCCAAATTCCCCATCAAAGCTTTGTCTTAGACCTAAGTCTATCTGAAAATCGTTGCTAATATTTAAAGTATTAACAGCAAATAAAGCTGTGTTTAATACATTTCTATTTTCAACTCCATTATTAATGATTCTGTCAGGTCTGGTACTGAAAGTATCTCCAGTTAAATCGCTATTTTGTAAATCTAATCCCCAGCGTAATTTATAGTTGGGGGATAATTGCCAATCATGATCTACCCTAGCTGTAATTTGTTGGGTATCTAAAACACCTGTGCGGTTAAATTCTTGTCCAGCAAAAACTGTAGGGCCATAAGTACTGAAGTAATCTTGGTTATAACCGAGTGTGGTTGTGAGATTTGAGCTTTCTCCCTCACCTAATCTAGTTTTCCAAGATAAGCCGACGTTAAAGCCATCATGGTCTAATCTATCTCTTTGGAGAGGGAAACCAAAATAAACTAAACCTCTCCGACTGCTGAGTTTTTTAATATCTAAATTTAAGGAATTTTTACTATCTAAATCTAAACCTATGCTGCCAAAATAAGTACTGGTAGCTGTGTCTGCATTCGCCAAAAATCCTTGAGCATCACGATTAGCTGCACCCACGGGGACGCGATAACGGTTATCTATAAAGAATCTTTCAAAGCTGAAGTTATATCTAGCATCACCAACCGAGCCACCATAACTTACTTGTTGATTATTTAAGCTTAATGAGCCAAATTCTGCACTTCCAGTTAATTTAGGTTGACCATAGCCTTCTTTGGTAATGATATTCACAACTCCGCCAAAGGCTGATGAACCATATAATGCGGAAGTGACACCGCTATATAATTCCACCCGTTCAATGGCTTCTACGGGAATACTATTTAAGTCGGTTCCACCATGATAAGTGTTGACATTGTTATTAATTGGTCTGCCATTAATCAGAAATACAGACTGATTAATTGACGCACCTCGGTAGTATGTTCCTGTGTGAATATCTGCACCATGACCGACATCATTAATGGCGAAACCGGGCATTCTTTTTAAAACATCAGCTACGCTTGTTGCACCCTGTTTTTGAATTTCTTCTTGATCAATTACGTAAACAGGCGTAGACTCAGGCAGTGGGTCTTGTTCTCCAGTTACTTCTATAAAAATATCTACATCTTCGTTATCAGTTGGTTCTACTTCTGGTTGAGTTTCCGGGTTGACTTCAATGGGGATAGATTGTTGAGTTAATAATTCTGCACTAGTGGCTGGTAATTCGATTTCACTTAAGTTAAAAATAATTGAGTTTATCTGCTCTGTTTCAGCAGCAAAGGCGGGAAAAGTAATTAATAAACTTGGTACAGCAACAGGTAGTAGAAAAAAATGCTTGTTCACTTAGTTTTCTTAACTTAGGTAAAAATTACTAAGTAGTATTTTTGCTGTAACAACAAAATGGTGTCAAAAGACGCGCTGTCGTAGTAAATGCGAATGGGTAGAGGAAGTTAAGTAACTCTTAGAGGAAGATTACCTCTACCCTAGCCGCGCTACTACATTTATTTTGCTATCTCCAAAGTGATGGAAGAGGGCTGTAAACTAGGTTTCTAGACTGAGGGCGAAGAAGGACTAAAGTCCTGACTACGAACTTTCTTATCCATTAAATGTTTAAATCGCGCATAGCTAAACGAATTTGTTCCATGCGCCTGCGGTTGACACCGAGATCAGATTCTCCTATACGAGATGCTGAACGCAGATGAATTACTGACTCATCGGTAGGTAAATAAAATTCTACATCATCCACAAATTTGAAGATGCGGCTTTTAGAAAGAGCATGAATGTAATTATCTGTTTGTTCAATAACTTCTGTACGGGGAACAACGGTGAGAACTTTCAGTAAGGTTTCCCTTGCTGTATCTCGATCTACATGATAGGCGATGGGGTCAATGGCGTGTTTAAAATCAGCATTTTGGCTGACAACACAGTTGGGGGAAGCGGGACAAGCACTCAGATGACCTTGAGCAATTCCTAACCCAGAAGAATCAGCCCAAGTAGCCGCAGGAAAGATTAAACTACTAATAAGTGTCAGAAATATGACAAAAGTGATACTCCGCAAGCATCGCGGCGTGAAAGCTTTTAGTATCCGGGACATGAGCAATTTACGGTTTGAATAGTACTCAATTATTTTCGGTCATTTCTGATCAAAATTCCCGTCATGGATGATTGTCACGTCAGCGATCGCCTAAAAATTAAGTCACAATAGTGATAGGCAATCATAGAGGGTAAGACTATGCTTCGTCTAACTCAACTTATTCGCAACTTGTATCTTCGCCTTGAAGGCTGGTTGGGTGTTGTATTCAAAAATGTGTTGGGTGTGATCAGAAATGTCTTAGGTTTTTTTGCCAGGCTTTTCGGATTTACCAAGGCTGAATACTTCCTAGAATCTGATGAATCCACGGGGATAAATCGAAATACAGCAAAAGAACCAAAAGAATCAGAACAAAATAAAACTCCTGAAACCCCCACCCCTAAACGCCGTCGTCCTCAAGGCAAAATGGATGACTATTACTTGAATATGGCTCGTGATGTGAAAAAAAGCTAAATTAACGTGCGCCTCCGTTGGAGACTAAGGAACATGAATTAAATAACATGCAAGTCTGGTTTTTGACCTCACCCCGCCTTTGACTTGCGTCAAAGTCTCCCCTCTTCTTGGTAAGGGGGCTGGGGGTGAGGTTCTGTATTTTATTAAATCCACATTCCTAACGTTAAATTGTGGGTGCGATCTCGCCCATGAACATATAATAGAACCCCACTTCAATCTGTGGGGTTGTTTTTTCTGAAGTCTGCTGACTTTGTTAAAAATAATATGACGTATACTTGACATTTAGCCAATTAGTTAAATAATTGGTAAGTTAGATATCCATTAATCGAATTGGTTAATATTTTATTACCAATTGCTCATTACTAAAAAATGGCAAATTACCTAATATTTACTTCTTGCAGATGATTTTCCATTTTCATGGTTGAGTTGTGAGAAACCAAGGCATTTAAAGCGACATTTGGACTTTGATTATGTAGCCCCTGTTTTTGAGTATATTCGTTCAGCTTATCCTGAGCTTGAGCATATACAGGCGTATTTTTAGGAACCTTGCGGAGAAACTTCACAGCACCATTCAAATCACCCATAGCTGCTTTTTTATTAGCATTATGTAGAAAATAAGCTGCTCTAATTTGTCGCTTTTGATTGTACTCAGCTAACTTTTTTTGAACTAATGTACCCGCAGAACTTTCTTTGGGAATTTGACTCAGATACTCAATAGCAGTGGAGAAATCTCTAGCTATGGCTTTTTCGTAAGCTTTGGCTAATAAATCTTGTGTTTGTGCTTCGATATTAACGTGTGCTTGTTGCACCATTTTGTCTATTTTCGATTGCCAATATAAAATATCTGGTACTTTAGGCACAACACCCAAAACATCTGACCATCTACCCTCATTTAAAGCTTGTTCAGCTATTAAGTATTGTTCGGCTGCAAATTGCCATTGATGTTGCCATTCTTCAATGGTGGCTTGAGCCTCTGGATAAACATTACTGTGAGCCGGAATTGATTTAGCTAAAGCCAGGGCCCTTTGCAAATCCCCTGCTTGATATTCTTCTGTAGCTTTATATAAAGTTTCTGTTTCCGAATAGGCTGGAGAATTATTCATTAAAGAATATACTCCCAATCCCATCAACAAAGAATTAGCAGCCAGTCCTACTGTCATTCCTGTGAGTAATGAAGATTGCCCTGATGTCGATTTTTGGGGAGAATTCTCACTAGGAACTATTTTGTCTTGATTTGTATTCTCCTGTGGTTTAGTTGGGGGTGTTGGAGTTTCCCGTTGCATTTGCTTGAGGACACGCAGTACCTCACTTGCAGACTGAAAACGGTCTTGGCAATCATAGCGGATCATTTGGCTGAGAACAGCAGCGAGATAATCGTTAACTGGTGTATCTTGAGTCCGCCAAATAATTTCATTAGTGTGAGTATCCACTTTTAATTGCAGTGGTTCTAGCCCTGTTAAAGCCTGAATCCCAATCATCCCCAAAGCATAAATATCACTATTGGGTTGTGTTTGACCAATAAATTGTTCTGGTGGGATATAACCTAGTGACGTGACAGGAATCCGATAAATTGGTAATTCCCCATCTAAATCAAAATCAACCGACTGGATAGAACCAAAATCAATTAAAACTAACTTGCCATCAGCTGTACGTCTAATTAAGTTTTCTGGTTTAACGTCGCAATGAATAAAGCCTTGAGAATGAACAAATTCTAAAATACCCAAGATATCTTTTAATAATTCTATAACTTCACTTTCCGACCAAATACATCCCCAATATTGATTTATGGGCAGTTCCGCAGCTAATGAGTGTCCTTCAATAAATTCTTGCACTAAGTAGAAACGTTCATTTTCTTCAAAGCAAGTAATAAATTCGGGAATTTGGGGATGGCTTCCTAGCAGCTTGAGGGTGGCTGTTTCGGTGAGAAAGCATAATCTTAAGGGGTCTAAGTAGCTGGTTTGGCAACTACTCCCTTTGAGCTGTTTAATTACACATCGGGCATTTTCGGGATAATTTTTATCTATAGCAATGTATGTTTGTCCAAATACACCTGCACCGAGGCTTTGGATGACTTGGTAACGTGCTTGTAGTACTTTACCGATCATGTAGTGGTTCATGAGCTGTTACTGAGTAAGTCCTTAATATAGATTTTCTAATCTGGTGATTAATTTCCGGAATGCCTTGATAATAAATCATTACAGCGTTGTAGCCGAAAATAAAACTTTTTACTGTTTCAGTATTTTTACTAAAGTTTTTTAACTATTTTAATACTGCAATTACATAAAAACGTCAATCAGCTATGAAGTACGAAATATTTTCAATATTTTTACTTATAAGGAACTATAATATGTTACAAATTTCTAGTATCGAGTCCCTCATTTTCCTCTTCTATCACTTCAGAGTTATTTGTTAAAGGTTTTACCACACGAGCGATCGCCTCTTGGACAAAAGCCTTAATAAACTCATCTCGGCGATTCATCTTGAATTGTTGCTTAACTACCTCTGTCATCCCGCCGTCACCCCAATCTTGGTCATGACGAAAATATTCTATAAAACTTTTACCAGCAATTCGCGTCAGATAAGCTGCTGTGACGCCTTGAATTGCCCTACCCACGACAAAAGTAGCCACATGGAGTTGCAAAGCGGTAGATATTAATTGAATTGCGCCTTTAACTATGCCGAGACTGGCTATGGTTTTGGCTAAGGAAAGGGCTAACTCTTTACCTCTTTCCATATTCAGTTCACAGCCGTATATCCTGCCAATCTCCACTACCATTTGAGCATTGACAGCCGCAGTTGCTAATAAATCTACCACTGGTAGAGGGGTGACTGATACCACACCAGCACCAATCCACTGAAATCGGTCAACTATTTTATCAGCTTGGCGGCGACGCTGGGCATCAATGAGATTGCGCGCTTCTTCTCCTAAACGTAGCGATTGCAGGAGAATATTATCTGCCACCAAATCTTCACCCTCAGCCCGTAAAATCGCCGCCATTCGCCGCAGTAAAGGGATAATATCTGGTTCTGGCTGGAGAGTTTCGCCAGTTTCTAACTGTGCAGATTGGGGATTAGCAGCAATGGCTACTACATCATTGGGGGCAATAAATCCCAACACGCGTTGACGTAAGCGGGCGAGAATCGACTCTTGATCCTCATCGGTATATAAATCTGTTTTGTTAAGAATTAGGAGCGATCGCTTGCCAATTTCTGCTAGGCTGCGTAACGGTTCATATTCAGAACGGCGCAAGTCGTTGTCTACCACAAACAATAGTAAATCAGCTGATGTCGCCAGTTCTCGCGCTAATTGTTCCCGTTCCGTACCCGCCACCCCTGCTTCTAAAATCCCTGGCGTATCGGTAATTAAAATTTTGCGTTCTAAGCCCTTCAACCGCAGACAATAAGTTTCCCCGGCTTGGGTAGTTCCCATTGGTGCATTTACTTGCCCCACCATGCGCCCCATAATGGCATTTACCAGAGAAGTCTTGCCAGCACTCCCCGTCCCAAAAACCACTACTTGAATTTCACCACGGGCTAAATTGACTTCAATTTCTCTAGATTTACTTAATAAAGCTTGTTTTGCTACTTCATCTTGAATTTGGGCTACTTGTTGCCGTACAGCTTGGAGAGTTGTAGAAGCAGCATCAGACTTAGCTGCGGGAATTTCTGCCGCAGTTACTCGCCGACGTTGACTACGCGATCGCTTTTCCCCAGCTTGCAGTATTAAGACGTAATAAACAAAAGCTGCAACTAAGCCCCCGATTAATACAACCAGCAACAACAACAGCAAATTGCCCAGCAGTGGAGAATAAGACAACTGCCAGTAAAGCCGAGAGAGAGAATCAATCAGCCAGAGGCTTAATCCCAAAATGACGATTAAACCAACAATCAGCGTGACTATGCGCGACAGAGGCATGGATGGCAAGGTTAGTTAGTGGGTATAAAGGCTGATGCTTTTAATGTTAATGGTTTGAGTATCGGGTGTTGTTGATTTAGGGGATGATTTTTGTCACGCAAAGACGCAAAGGCGCGGAGAGAAGAGGGAGGGGAGCAGGGAGCAGGGGGGAAGTTCCCTAGTCCCTAGTCCCTAGTCTCTATCTATCGACAGATCCCATGATCACGTCCACACTGCCGAGAATGACGACAATATCTGCAACCTTCATCCCCCGCAGTAATTCTGGGACAATTTGCAGGTTGTTAAAATCGGCTGGGCGAATTTTCCAGCGCCAGGGGAAGGGATTATCATCGCCAACTAGATAAATTCCTAGTTCACCTTTGCCGCTTTCGACACGGGAGTAGATTTCACCTTTGGGCATTTTAAAGGTAGGTGAAACTTTTTTGCCAATGTATTGGTAATCAAAGGCGTCCCACTCAGATTTTTTCCCAGCCGCCATGCGCTTGGCTTCGAGGTTTTCGTAAGGGCCTCCAGGTAGTCCTTTGATAGCTTGGCGAATAATCTTCACTGATTCGCGCATTTCTCGCATCCGCACAACGTAACGGGCGAAGCAATCGCCTGCGGTTTCCCACTGGACGTCCCAATCGAAGTCGTCGTAACATTCGTAGTGGTCAACTTTCCGCAAATCCCACTTAACGCCAGAAGCACGTAACATGGGGCCAGATAATCCCCAGTTAATTGCTTGTTCGCGGGTGATAGTACCAATACCCTCAACACGACGGCGGAAGATGGGGTTATCAGTTACTAAACGTTCGTATTCATCGACTTTGGGTAATAAGTAGTCGCAGAAGTCCAAACATTTATCTACCCAACCATAAGGTAAATCAGCGGCTACACCACCGACACGGAAGTAGTTGTTATTTACCATCCGATATCCGGTGGCGGCTTCCCACAAATCGTAAATCATCTCCCGTTCCCGGAACTGGTAGAAAAAGGGAGTTTGGGCGCCGACGTCAGCGAGGAAGGGGCCGAACCACAGTAAGTGATTAGCAATGCGGTTGAGTTCCAGCATGATTACGCGAATGTAACTAGCGCGCTTGGGAACCGCTATACCTGCCAATTGTTCTGGGGCGTTGACGGTGACTGCTTCGTTAAACATCCCTGCGGCGTAGTCCCAACGACTAACGTAGGGGACGTACATGATAGTAGTCCGGTTTTCGGCAATTTTTTCCATTCCCCGGTGCAGATAGCCGATGACTGGTTCACAATCAACGACATCTTCACCATCTAAAGTGACAATTAACCGCAAAACCCCGTGCATTGAAGGGTGGTGTGGCCCCATGTTCAGCACCATTGGTTCGGTGCGGGTTTCTAGTTGTGCCATAAGTTCCGTGTTCTCCCATTATGAAAATTTCAACTTGAATCGCGTTGATGCCCACCAGACCCGAATGATCTTTTCTGCCAAAATCAGGTTAGTAAGGGAAATATCTTGGAGAAGTCACCCTGGGGGCGTCTACATCTATTACCCATACAGGAGTATGTTGGAGAGGGGTGGCAGCGAGGGGATTTTACTTGATGTTGCATTTTGTTTCACTTCTTCAATTATTATATGGAGCTTGAGATTCAGGGAATTGAGGCGCAGGAATTTCTTCATGTGCCTGTGTTAAGTCGGGAAGTCGTTGAGGGGTTGGCTATACGTCCCGGCGGTCATTATTTGGATGCGACGGTAGGCGGTGGTGGTCATAGTCGTCTTATTTTGGAAGCTGCACCGGATGTGCGGTTGACGGCAATTGACCAAGATGAAGATGCTTTAGCGGCAGCGCAACAGCAGTTAGCTGAGTATGGAGAACGAGTACAATTTATTCTCAGCAATTTTGCGTCTTATAAATATACTCCTAACACCTTTGATGGCATCCTGGCTGATTTGGGGGTGAGTTCTTATCATTTGGATCAGCCGGAACGGGGTTTTAGCTTTCGCCACACCGCCAATTTAGATATGCGAATGGATCAGCGACAATCGCTAACGGCTGCTGAGGTGATTAATGAATGGGATGAAGGGGAATTAGCAGATATATTCTTTAAATATGGTGAAGAAAGATTATCGCGGCGCATTGCCAGACGCATTGTGGAAAGACGGCCATTTCAAACAACCACAGAATTAGCTGAGGCGATCGCCTATGCTGTTCCGCCTAAATACCGTCACGGGAGAATCCATCCGGCTACCCGTGTGTTTCAAGCTTTGCGAATTTTCGTCAATGACGAGTTAAAGTCCTTAGAAACCTTTTTAGCACAAGCCCCCAACGCCCTTGTTACTGGTGGCAGAATAGCCATTATCAGTTTTCACAGCCTGGAAGACCGCCCAGTCAAGCATGATTTACGCAATTCACCTTTATTAAAAGTATTGACAAAAAAGCCAATTACTGCTCAAGAAGACGAACTGGCCAACAATCCGCGATCACGTTCTGCTAAGTTAAGAATTGCCGAGAGATGTAGGGAGTAGGGAGTGGGGAGCAGGGAATAACGAAGAAATTTCCCCCCTGCCTTTTGCCTCTAACTTCTAATAAGATGAGGCAACTCAACACAAAATGTCGAACCTTCCCCTGGTTGACTGGTAACGCTGATTGTGCCTTGCATGATTTCTACTAAGGATTTGGTAATTGCTAACCCCAAACCAGTACCGCCATATTTTCTGGTGTTAGTTTGATCTACTTGACGGAATTGCTCAAAAATATACTCTAAATCAGACTCGGCAATTCCTACGCCGCTGTCTTGCACTGCGATCGCCATTTTATCAGGAGCGATCGCCCAGGCTTTGATGGTGATGCTACCAGTTTCGGTAAATTTAATGGCGTTTAACAATAGCTTGACTAAAACTTGTCGCAAACGGGCGCTATCGTTCACCAACAAGGGATCATCAAGATTAATTTCTACTTGTAAATTGAGGCATTTTTCGGCGGCTAGGGAACGATATTCAGCGACGGTTGTTAAAACTAAAGTAGATAAATTAAATTCTTCTGGTTGCAACGAGATACAACCGCTTTGGACTGTGGACAGGTAAAGCATATCATCGATAATTTCTAGCAGATGATTGCCGTTACTCAAAACACGTCGCACCATATCTTCTTGTTGCTCAGATAAAGTTGCCGTGCGCTGACGCAATAATACTTGTGATAATCCCAAAATCACGTTGAGGGGAGTACGGAGTTCATGGGATGTGGTGGCTAAAAATTGGGACTTGAGGTTTGCTGCGGCTAATAGTTGCAAATTCTGGATTTGCATTTGGTGTTGCGTTTTTTCCAGTTGGCAGTTTTGCTCTAAAATAATTTCGGTTTGCGTGGCTAAACGTGCTTCTTGATCTGCCAAGACTTGCATCATGCTCGCATTATTAATGGCGATCGCTACCACCTCAGCTACTGCATTCACCAGGTTTTGCGATGTTGCATCAAAGGCTTGGGGATTTTCCCAGTTACCAATTGCCATTACTCCCAAGCGTCCAGCTTGTGCTGAGTCTATGGCTACGGCGTACATGGCTGCGGGAGTAAAAGCTGAGAATATGGGAATGATCGGACACAAAGATAGGGTGTAGCCTTCAATCATCATCTCATCTTCCTGGGTTGCCTGAAACAACTGGGGCGCGCCTGTGGCAAACACCTGTTCTAGAAACCCTGTATCCGGATGAGTCGCAACATCAGAGGATATCAAGTTTTCGTTGGTACTCCAAAGTCTATCTCTACCTTCCCTGCCATTCAGCATCAAGAAAAATAGTTTGTCTACATCAACGCCTGCTTTGGCGGTTAATTCTAACTGTGTGGTTTGGGGATTACATAACGCTATCAAGCAAAACTGAGCATGATCAATGGCATCAACGACTTCCTGTGCCATCTCATTTAATAATTGAGGTAAATGAGTCAGTCGCCGATTGATCATGCTTGTAAGGCGCTGGAGTATCCCTAGTGGGGAAGGGATATAGGAAGAATTAATATTTGCCCTCGAGTTAATCTGCTGTTGTTCACTTAAAATCATATTTGCCTGATGGGGATAGTCTCTAGTATTTAGTGGCTTCTTGCTTTCTTGTGGTGATATTCAAAAAGCCTCGCCGGAAACTGTCTTTCTCTTATAGGCAGGCTTGATTTCTGTCTTGTAGAGTAGAGAAAATAGCCATTACATTAACATCCGGCAGTTTTAGTCGCTTGATTGATCCTCCCTGGCTGCTAATAATTGTATTTGTTTGTCACCTTTGTAAATGTCTGATTTACTGCTATTTTTCTTACTTCATGAGATTCCAGCAATCGGTTTTTTCCTTATTTTTATACTGATGGGTTTAATCAATATTTTTTCAACTTATTACCTAAATTTTCCACAGTAGTTTCACTGAAAAATATATTTAATTTTTTTGATATTTATCCCTTGATTAATTCAGATATGAAATGTCCGTCTAGTGATTTACGACAATGCTGTGAAACCGTCATGAAGTTGTATTAATTTTGCTGATTATTGCGCTTTATGTAGTGTGGCCATGCCTGAGGCGGGTATAATCATCGCAATGCTGAATATAACTAAATAAAGCAGGTATGTAAAGGCGTTAATTGAGTGGCAAAATTTATCTCAAACTCCAGCACACAGATGATTATGTAAGACTAGAATAATTTTGTGTTGGAGGACAAATTAATTGTCCTCTCACATTAACTGTGCAGTTATACAGAGACAATAATTGCCCACATACTCATACCTAAACCAATAGCAACTAGATGTTGCCACACAAGCGATCGCATGGGTTGACGAGCAATTTTTTGGGTTAATACTATAGTTAATAACACGGAAAAAAGCAGCGTTGCACCTTGTAGAAAGTCAATCACAGCCGGATGTGCCACCAAAATTGGTAATTGTTCACCATGCAAACCAAAAGTAGCAAAAGTGACAGGTAAAATCCGTCCCCCTTCACCTAAACCCAAACGGAGATAATGAGCTAAATTACCTCCCAACACCAATGGTAGATAGCCATAGGCAAGTTCGATAAATGGCCGAGATTTGCGATGAAAATTGAATAGTTGCATCAAACCATAACCTGCGAAAACCACAGCAGCGGGGATAATTAAAGTGAGGATCGATATTCCCAAGTGCTGCCAAAACAAAGTTAAATTCACTTGTAATCCTAACCAAGATTGCAACTCTGGTAAGCGATGCAGATATACTCCACCCAAGAGCAAAAACAACAATGCTACTTCATAGCTGCGGGGTACATGAGTTGTCCACAATTCAATCCCAGGGGGACGCAAATTAAATTCTACGGAACGATGAGGACAAGCTTTCAAACAAGTCATACACAGCACGCAGTCTCGATTATCTTCCAACTGGGCTGGATGAGAATAAACTGGACAGCCATTAGTTTCCATTCCTTCGCCCTTGGCGGGGCCACCTTTATAACATTGATAAGTGGTGCAAGTAGCTGAACAAATACCCTGCTGCGCCCGGAGTTCGGTCATGGAAAGTTTGGCAAATAAACCATTCATTCCCCCAATAGGGCAAAGATATCGGCACCAAAACCGCCTTTCAAACAAAGCAGAGAAAATCATGGCTCCAGCGGTAATTAATAACAGCAAACAAGCAGAAAGATAAGCGGTATTTTCTAAATCCCAAAGTTCTTCCCAGAGGAAAATTAAAGTAAATAAACCGAATAAAAACCATCCACCCCATTTTTCGGCTTGTTGTCTGGGCCAACCTTTAAGTTTTCTGGGAAACAACCATAAAGAAAGTTTTTGAGTAATTTCCCCGTAAATCATGAAGGGACAAACTGCACACCAGACACGACCCAAAAACGGGAAAAGAAACAGAAAGAAAGGCCACCACCAAGCCCAGAATAAATTTAAAACGAAATTGCGATCGCGTGTTTGGGGACCAATAAATAAAATACCAACAGTAATTGCAAAAGCTGCCGCAGTAAAACCGTAATTAATCCGGTCAGGCCACCAAGGACTCCGCAGAAATTTTCGCAAACGAGGATAGGCATTCAACAGATTTAAGCGAAATAATTTTTTCTTAGTTTGGGCTGACCAAAATATTTCTTCTGTTAACTCTTTTCCCTCTCCTAGCTGAACAATTGCCCGTTCTACGAGATTTTTTAACTCTTTAAGATTACCGGGAAAATCATAAGACTGTAAGCGGCGTAAGGCTTCTGGAGTAATCTGGGGTTTAGCCAGACCTTTCCCTCGCACATAAAGGCTAGTGTAATATTCTACCTGGGCTTGAATATCTGCTTTCCGCACTCTTAGTGGTGGTACTTTAATGACAATCCCCACACACCGTTCAATCATCGATTCCCTTTTTTCGGAAACCATCAGAATGCGGGCTTTACAAGGGCGGGGTGTCGCCGGGGGTTCACCTTGACGACTCACAGGAGTATATTCACCTGTTTCCAGCAACTGTGCCACAGCTGGCAAGAGTTCTTCAGGTAAATCTTGGATGTTATTAAAAACTATAGTGCCTTCTCCCAGCCATTCTAATAGACCGGGTTTACCTCCAGCCCGACCGAATAAATCCATCCCACTCGTTTGCAGAATGGCACAATTAACTTTAATCATCGGTTCTCGCCGTTTAGGAGAACCATAATGAATCAGGGCGGCTATATTATCTTTTTCTAAACCTGGTTCCCCGAAAATTTCCACAGACTTTCTGTTATTGGCTGCTTCTCTAATTTGCTCCCGTAGACGCACAGCATAGCGACTTGTACCAATAATTCCCCGTTGGGCTTTGGTAACTAAATATGGGCGTAAAGCCACAGAACGTTCTTGTTCATAGCCCAGTGCAGATGTAACTTGAGCCAATTCTTGAGCCAATTGACGGGAAAACGCCTGGTTAATTTCCGGGTATTGGTTGACTAAGGCACGAAATTTAGTCGCTGGTACCATCCACAAATGACATTCAGTGACGGTGGTGATGGTACTAGGGATTAACTCATCTAATACTAGTTCCTTGAGGTGAATCACTGCACCAGGGAGGAAACCACAGACTAAAGCCGGATTATTTTTATTGCTGGTTTTACTTTCGAGTTGACCTTGTTGCAGAATATAAAGTGCTTCTGGGCCAGTACCTTCGCTAACTAGGTTGTTGTCTGCTGAGATAACTTTTTCTTCAATGATTTGGGCGATCGCATCTAGCACCTCAGGTGAGAGAATTCCTAAAGGTGTGCGTTCTTGTAGCCATATAACCATTTCTGGAGATGTCATATCTATTCTCCGTGCAGGTTGATGTATACAAGGCATTATCCCTGATCAGGAAGTTAAAACAGCTGTATGAATTTATCGGATCTACCTAATCTCTGGGTGCCTTTGGCATTGTTGGGTTTAATTGTGTTGGCTGCGGTGTATTTCAGTCGTATTCCCTAAAAACAAAAATGAGTCGTTTTTTTATTGCCCTTTTACCACCACAGCATATTCAGGAGTATGCCAACAACATCAAGCAATATTTTGCTGATAACTATGCTAGTTATGGGGCGCAAAAATCACCGCCTCATATTACCCTGCAACCACCCTTTGAATGGGCTGATGCCAATGTTCCCCAGCTAGAAGCAGCCATCAGGGAATTTGCCAGTAGACAACAGTCCAGATCAATTACACTCAGCGGTTATGCGGCTTTTCCTCCCCGTGTCATCTACATTAATGTAGTCAGAAGTCAAACGCTGTTGACATTGCAAGCTGATTTAATGACTTATGTAGAAAGTAACTTGGGAATTATTGACAAGGTTGCTCAAAGTCGTCCCTTTGCGCCTCACATGACTGTGGCATTTCGGGATTTAACAAAGCAAAATTTTAGAGCTGCTTGGCCAGAATTTGCCCAACGTCAGTTAGATTTTGAATTTACAGCTGAGAATTTAACATTACTGCGTCATGACGGTAAGCGTTGGCAAATCAAATCAGAGTTTTCTTTTCTACCTTAGATGAAAGGCTTTAGGTTTTTTCATAATTTTGCGTAAGTCCTGTTTTTTCAAGAGAGCGATCGCCTGTTAATTTAGTCTTACACTTCAGGCGATCGCACTTCCCATTAATTCTTACCGTTGGGACGCTGAATAATTGTTTCTACTACTCGCCGCCTAGCTTTGGGGTCAATACCTACCAAGCGTACGTACTCACCCTCATATTCACCTAAATAAGCTTCTAAAGCCGATATTGCATCCCACTCAGCGTCAATTTGAGTAGTACCGCAACTTTGCCAAGAACCAGTGCGGAAACGGCGTTCATCTACGTGTTCAAAGTTAATTCTGTGACCTTGAGCTAAAATTTGCCGGATTTGTTCTTGTGTTTCTAAAGACAGATGGGGACTTGAAGTTTGCTTTTTCTGGAAACCATTACCTGAAGGCTGAGTATTGGGTGTTACAGCCACAGGTGGCGCTGGTGAATAATTTTTACTACCTCGATTCAGGCGATTGTACTCATCAACTAACTGGGAAGTTTCCACCCGTTGTTGTTCACCGACAATAAACTGACCAGCTTGGATTAAATGAGACAGGCTGAAATCCGGCTTTTTAAACTCTGGTGGCTTCTCAGCGCTGTTGACTATACGTAAAGATACACGCTCAAAACCTACTTGATGAATAAAATCACGTACTTGTTCATCATAGATGCGCGATCGCAAGGCACTATAAAAGTCTATAGATTGATGGGGAAAAGTATCAACTAGCTGTTCTACTTCCCGTTGAGAAAGTCCATCTTCTTCAAAAATGCCCCCAACAATTCCCACTCTGTCATCTCTATCTGGTTCCCAGTAAAATTTCTCCATCCGTCCATCCCGAATTAATGGCGCGTAGAGAGTGGAAAAATCATTACCTGTCACTATAATTGGCACACGATGTAACGGTGTGGAATCATAGCTTCCAGGTAATTGCACATCTGTCGGATTATCGGCAATATTCATCAGTGTGGCATTTACCAACTGAGTATTTACAGTGTACTGAGTACCTTCATCAAAGCGTCCTGCACCCGCATCTAAATCATTAATCATCAGCACACACATTTTACCGCGCACTTTAATTAATTCTGCGGTTTCCCGATAGCGCAAACGAATCAACCGCGCTGGATCTCCTGCATCGGGACTCTCCAATTCTCCACCAGATATGTGAGTCACTTCGATACCCATTTTCTCGAAGACTAACTGACACTGAAATGTCTTGCCTTCACCTTTGCGTCCATGAATACCTAAAATTAAGGGGACTCGGACACCAGGAAGATTCAAGAAATTTTTAGTGATGTGAACGCCAAGTTTGTCAAGAAAGCGGGGAGCAATGTAGTAACTCATAATATTATTGATTAGGACTTATTAAGATAATGCTAAGTTTTTTTGGTGCATCTTGTTAATTTATCTTCCGGTATAAATTAAGCGCTAACTACCACAAACGCTGAATTGGATACGCATCAAAAATCCCATCAGCGCTGAGTAATGGTATATTCTCTACTATAGATTGAGCAATTAATAATCTATCAAACGGATCACGATGATGGAGAGGTAATGATGAAACAACAGCAGCGTGGTCTATTGTAATTGGTAATATTTCAATTCCATTCATAATTATTTGCTGTTCAATAAATTCGTTAAAAGTAGGCTCGAAGTTAAGTTTACCTATACTATGCTTAATTGCCATTTCCCAAACACTAGCCATACTTAGAAGATTTTCATTGTTTTCAATCTGCGATCGCAGGCTCACGCTAATTCTCGGATCACCCATCACAAACCAAATCACAATATGAGTGTCCAGGATTTGTCTCATTCCATATATTCCTTAAAATCTTCTAGTGGTTTATCAAAGTCATCAGATATTGTGATCAATCCCTTGGCGCTACCGAATTTTGGACGGCGTTTAACAGGGACTACAGGAGTTAACTTGACAACTGGTTGATTCTCTTTAATGATGATAATCTCTTCACCACAAAGTGCTGCTTCAATCAATTCTGGTAATTTCTGAGATGCTTCAGTTACTGTTATTTGAGTCATACTTATTACCTCTACAGAGTTTAATTAGATCTTTGTGATAGACGTTGTAAAAATTCTTGATGTTCTGGAGAATCCAATCCTTGTTGTAGCCCTGCTAAAACCTGTGCCATTTCCCCTGTTAATAATGCAGCTATATCCAACCATAAACCAGGGAAAACACGACTTTTAATAATACCACCAGCATCAGGAGCTAATGATATATATTCACCATTATCTAAAATAAACCAATCGAGTTTATTATCAAAAATCTGCCAAACAAGATATTCTTTAACACCATTACGGCGATATACCCGTTTTTTATCATACAAATCATTAGCAGCACTACTAGCAGCAACTTCTGCAACTAATTCTGGTGCGCCTTCTACATAGTCATCATGACTAATATGTGCTTGTCCACCTAATTTCTCATCGATTATGAGGACAACATCAGGTTGTGGTTCATTATCTAAATCCAGCCGGACGGTGGCATTATCACCTAATTCTACACCAGGGGTAGCCACTTTATAAGTTCCCAGCCAAATAATCAAGTCTCCATGAGGTTGTCCATGACTTCTAAAACGCAAAGGTGATGCCACGTATACAATTCCTTCTATAAGTTCAGCTTTCTTAATATTTGGCATTGCTGTATATCGACGCTCAAATTCGTGACGCGTGAGGCGATCGCCACTTTCTAAGGGTGGAATTTGGAGATTTTTACTCAAGCTTGGTTCTACCGATGCTTTCATAACAAATTCCTCAAAATTGTATATCTACATTTAGTATAGGCAATTCTTATCTAAACCAATTTAACCAAGCATCCCAGTTATCTACAATGTGGGCAAATTCCGCATAACCTGCGGCTCGAGGATGAGCGCCATCATAATTTTTTGCCTCATCTATCCAAATATTTGATTTTTCTAATATGGGAAATACATCTAAATAAGGCACATTTACTTCATGACATACTAAAGCAAACTCTTGGGATAAATTGATAATCCTTTGATTTCTCCCATCTTGTTCATTATCAAAACATGGTGGTGGACTAACCATCAACACCGGATATAACTGTTTAGCTTCACTTAAAATACTATGGATATTTTCAATTGATTCTGTCAGTGAAACACGGGTTTTACCATTTTCTATGGTTGTATCATTAACCCCAAAGGAAAAGACAACCCTACCGTCATATTCCTTTGGTAACCGATAAGAAACTTCTTTTCGCCAACGATTTCTGAGTTCAGTACTCGTTTCTCGCCGCACGCCTAAATTATAGTAAGTAATATCATGACCTTTTTTATTAGCATTCACACATATTCGACCTGTCCAACCAAGACAATCAGGATCACCCGCACCATTAACAAATGATTCACCAAGAAAACAAATTCTAATTTCACGTCCAGATTTTTCAGTTACATTTAATTCACTCATCCTCTCCCTCTCTCTACCTACGCCACTTGCTACAAGTCGGGAGATCCGCCCAACGCAGTGGCTTCTCTGCGTGAAAAAAAGAGGCAGAAAAATCTACCTCTCTAGCAGGGAAAATTAATTCAATTCCCCCAAAAATAATTCAAAAATCCAAGTTTTAGTATCTGCTGGTGTTGGGTTTGTGAATAATAAAGCTGAGAATTTGACACTGCTTGATGTTATCAAAACCGACAACACGAATATAGCAGTTGCTGTATTGAGAACGGCAAGATTGCACTTCGCTCAATACTTCTTGAGTGGACTTAGCGCCAAACAAAGGCAATTTCCACATTGTCCAGTACATTTCGGTTGGTTCAGAAGTTTCGTTGAACTCAATCGCTGGAATATAACCTTGAGTCAAGATGTACTGAATTTGCTTGGCAATTTGAGCATCAGAAAGGGGTGGTAGGTAAGAAAGGGTCTCGTAACGACGCTCTTTTGGTAAAGTTTGCATAATTTCTGTTAATGGGTTGGGATTGATACTAGTTTTCAGTTATCAGTGAATCACTGTTCACTGTTCACTGTTGGAATCTGAACTTGTCTGCTGTTCTGGTTGCGGACTGGGGTGAGATGTATCTATTAGTGTGATGCGTTCTAGATGCTGGCGACGTTGTTCCATATTGCCTTGTTGAATGCCAGTAAGAACCATTTCTGGAAGGAATTCGGCGACTTCTGTCGCTATATGTTCTCTGACAGTCATTATCCTGAGTGCCAAATCTGGCTTTTCTTGGAACAGTTGCTCAAGATATGCTTCTCCATCCTGAATTTTTCCGGCAGAAAAGTTATGTAGCCAAAGTTCCAATGGCGGATTCGTTTCGCCTAGCTGTGCCAATACTGTTTTTAGCGCCTGATAAGTCAGGTAGCTTTGCAGAGTCTTGGCTGTATCCTTGGCAATTTGCTTAAGATTCATGTTTGACCCCAGCCCATAAAAAGTAAAAAGCAAAAGTAAAAAGTAAAAAGAAAGAATGACTATTTTCTTTTACTCTTTTACTTTTTACTGGTTACTTGAGGATCAGACAGTATCCATTGCCTCGAACTCAAACTTGATTTCTTTCCATAGTTCGCAAGCAGCAGCTAGTTCAGGACTCCACTTAGCAGCTTCGCGGATAACATCGTTACCTTCACGAGCCAAGTTGCGACCTTCGTTACGAGCTTGGATACAAGCTTCTAAGGCTACCCGGTTAGCTGTAGCACCAGGTGCGTTACCCCAGGGGTGACCAAGAGTACCACCACCAAATTGTAGTACGGAGTCATCACCGAAGATTTCTACTAGTGCAGGCATGTGCCAAATGTGGATACCACCGGAAGCAACTGCCATTACACCAGGCATAGAAGCCCAATCTTGGGTGAAGTAAATACCGCGAGATCTGTCTTGCTCAATGTAGTTTTCGCGCAACAGGTCAACGAAGCCCATGGTGATACCACGTTCGCCTTCCAACTTACCAACTACGGTACCGGTGTGAATGTGGTCACCACCAGACATCCGTAAGGTTTTAGCTAATACGCGGAAGTGAATACCGTGGTTCTTTTGACGGTCGATTACGGCGTGCATAGCCCGGTGAATGTGCAACAAGATGCCATTATCACGACACCAACGAGCCAATGTGGTGTTGGCGGTGAAACCTGCGGTCAGGTAGTCGTGCATGATGATGGGCATTTTGAGTTCTTTAGCAAACTCAGCCCGTTGCAACATTTGTTCACAAGTGGGGGCGGTGACGTTGAGGTAGTGACCTTTGATTTCACCGGTTTCTGCTTGTGCTTTGTGGATGGCTTCTGCTACAAACAAGAAGCGATCGCGCCATCTTTGGAATGGTGCAGAGTTGATGTTTTCGTCATCTTTGGTGAAGTCCAAACCACCGCGCAAGCATTCGTATACAGCGCGTCCGTAGTTTTTAGCGGACAAACCTAGTTTGGGCTTAATGGTACAACCCAACAAAGGACGACCATATTTGTTTAACTTGTCACGTTCAACTTGAATACCGTGAGGAGGCCCTTGGAAGGTCTTCAGGTAAGCAACAGGAATCCGCAAGTCTTCCAAACGTAATGCCCGCAGAGCTTTAAAACCAAATACGTTACCTACAATAGAGGTCAACATATTGGTGACGGAGCCTTCCTCGAACAAATCTAGAGGATAAGCAACGTAGCAGATGTATTGGTTATCTTCACCGGGAACGGGTTCGATATCGTAGCAACGACCTTTGTAGCGGTCTAGGTCGGTGAGCAAGTCTGTCCATACAGTTGTCCAAGTACCGGTGGAAGACTCAGCAGCCACAGCAGCACCTGCTTCTTCGGGAGGAACTCCGGGTTGGGGAGTCATCCGGAATGCTGCAAGAATATCTGTATCTTTAGGTGTGTAGTCTGGGGTGTAATAAGTTAGTCTGTAATCTTTAACACCGGCTTGATACCCTGATTTGCTCTGGGTCTTCGTTTGAGCGTAAGACATAAATTCCCTTCCAAGAAGTCACTCTTTAATTACTTATCAAATCACGTTCTGTGCAACTTCTTCCAACTCCTGCCCTTTTTTCCCACTAAAACGAAGGAAAAAATCAGGAAAAATTTTTTGTTAGAGGTTGCCTCAGGCAAAGGATAGCGGTTTTCGGCCAACGAACAATTGGTGATCAATGTTCTATCCACGCCAAGATACATAACCTAGCGATTCTGCTTTCCCCTCATCCTGTGAATAAAAATTCTCTTTTATCTCTTTCTCTTGCCCCGCTAAATTTTTGTATTTCCGGCAAAAACTCCGCGCTTTGCGGAAAGTATTATATTAATCCCCTACACATCGGGTTTTTTGGGGTATCGGGTTTGCTAACACGCATTCCCACCTCCGCACTCTTGATATATCCCTTAATAAGGGAAAACAATCAAGAGAGAATTTGCTTGACATAAATCCAGCAGAGTGATAAGTGAAAGAAAAAGAAATTGCACACCACGTAATTTGTAGCTTGTCTCACAATATATCAAGAATTTGATAAGTTATTCTTTGAAAGTTTTTAACTTATTTATTTAAATTTGTTATTACATAAAGTTTTAAACATTTTGTTAAGAGTAATTTACAAAAGTCATTTATGAATGTATGGGAACTGTTGGTAGAGGCTAGAGGTTAGGGGTTAGTATTTTTTATCTACATCTATTCCCTAGTCTCAAAAAATTTGTTAGTGACGTTTAAAACACAGTCCCTAGGGGAATACTGAGATTAACCACTAGCCAGTTGAGGTAATGGTTATGGGTACTGTCTCTAAAGGAAATGTCACCGTGGTATTATTTCACAAGCGGACTAATTTATTGCTTACTTCTATATTTTTGGGGTTGATAGCTTTGCCTAGTATTGGCTTGGTAACTATGACAAATGCAGCCAGGGCAGACAAAATTGGTACTAGTGTCCCACCGCAAAAAACCCCTGACATTGATTCATCTGAGTTAACTCCTTCTTATCCTGCTGTTCCGCCACCGTCGCGAGTAGATCCTTTACCTGATGATAGGGGAGTGCAAGAGGGAGTTGTCGAAGTCGATTATCGTGTTAACAACTTGCTAGGAGATTTTACAGGTAATCTCTGGGTGGGTTCCTGGCGGGGATTGTCGCGGATTGACCCGAACACAGGTAAAATTTTATCTCGCGTGAGCTTACCAAATGTTGCCATTGGTGCATTGGCACAAGATAAAGTGGGACGCTTATGGGTAGGAACTTATGAAGGACTGAAACGAGTAGACCCCCGTACCAGTGAAATTACAGCTCAGAATTTATTTTTACCTTCAAAACGGGTTTTATCGTTGTTAGTGGATAAACGGGGTTATTTATGGGCGGGAACAGATAATGGGTTAGCTCTAATTAGTCCAGACCAAGGCTTAATTATGACGACATTAAAAAACTTGCCTGGTGTGAGTGCCAACGCTATGACTTTAGATGCGGAAGGTCAGCTATGGATTGGTACACTGGATGGATTAGTACGGGTGAATACCGCCAACGCTTTAATTATGAAGCGGATTAACGAGTTACCCGGAACGACAGTGCAAACCTTAGCAATTAGTCCAGAAGGATTAATCTGGGCGGGAATGCCGAATAATTTGTTAGTAATTAATCCACAAACTGGTGCAGTTTTGAGGTCTGTAACTCGCCTCCGGGGAAGGAATGTGACAGCAGTGCGCTTTGCCCAAGATGGTAGTGTATGGGTAGGGACACACAATGGTTTGTTAAGATTGAATCCACATACAGGAGCTGTATTAGACGAAGTTGCTGGACTTCCTTCTAGCCGAGTTCTTTCCCTTGCGCCCAATGTCGGTAATAAATTATGGGTCGGTACTAGTGAAGGTCTAGCTTGGTTAATGCCCAAAATGGAAAAAGCACAACCTCATTTGGCTTTTAGTCGGGTTGTCAAGTAGGGACTAGGGACTAGGGACTAGATGTAGATAAAAATACTAGCCTCTAACTTCTAGCCTCTAGCCTCTAATCTCTAGCCTCTAATCTCTACTTAAAAAGATGGCAATCACTACCCAGCAATTAATTCAATGGAAACAACAGGGACGGTCAATCGTAGCATTGACTGCCTGGGATTGTGCGATCGCCCAAATCCTCGATGCCAGTGGTGTAGACTTAATCCTAGTTGGAGACTCGATGGCAGCAGTACTTGGGTATGAAACAACGCTGCCAATCACTTTAGAAGAAATGCTGCTTCATGCTAAAGCTGTGCGCCGTGGTGTAAAACACGCTTTAGTTGTTGTGGATTTGCCATTTTTAACTTATCAAGAAAGTGTGCAACAGGCGATGCATTCAGCTGGGTTGGTGCTAAAAGAAACAGGCGCTCAAGCTGTGAAGTTGGAAGGTGGTTATCCAGCAATGGTGGAAATTATTGCGCGGTTGGTGCAAGCGGGAATCCCGGTTATGGGTCATGTAGGTTTGACTCCCCAATCAGTTCATCAATTGGGATTGCGACAACAAGGAAAGACCCAACAAGCAAGTGAAAGGATTTTAAATGAAGCGATCGCTCTTGAACAAGCTGGTGTATTTTCGATAGTGTTGGAGCATATCCCCGCAGATTTAGCAATGCAGATTACACAAAAATTAAGTATTCCCACAATTGGTATTGGTGCGGGAGTTCATTGTGATGGTCAGGTGTTAGTTACCTCTGATGTCCTCGGTTTAACAGAAAAGCAGCCCCCATTTGCCAAAGTTTACACAAATCTGCGTGAAACTATTACCAAAGCCGTAGAAGATTATGCTGTGGAAGTGCGGGAACGAAAGTTTCCATAACTGAATACACTGAACACTGGGAGTATTTTTATGGTTCTACAAGTTCAGCCTACTCAAAAAACTCACAAAGAATTAAATATTGCTTGGGAGGCACTTCCAGCAGACTACATTTTACCTGACGATCCAGTGGAAAATATTCAACAACCCCCTCTAGCAGCAGCACTGACTGACGCATTGGGCGCAACCAAACGCATTCAACCCCAAATGCTGATTGGCTCTAATTTTGGACTTGTGGCTACAGTTAATAAAAAAATGGTTGTCAAAGCACCTGATTGGTTTTATGTACCTCAAGTACAGCCTGTAGCCTCAGGTGTAATTCGTCGTAGTTATACCCCACATTTAGAAGGTGCGGCTGTTGCTGTTGTCATGGAATTTTTGTCAGATACAGAAAATGGAGAATTATCAGTTCGCTCAACTCCACCCTATGGAAAACTTTATTTTTATGAACACATTCTCAAAGTTCCCACCTACGTCACCTACGACCCCTACGAACCAATTTTAGAAGTACGGTGTTTGCAAAATGGACAGTATGCTTTGGTGTCAGCAGATAGCAATGGACGTTATTGGATTCCTGAATTAGAGCTGTTTCTGGGAATTTGGCAGGGTGAAAGACTGTGCCAAACTATGAATTGGCTACGGTGGTGGGATCAAGAAGGTAATTTGCTGTTGTGGAGTCAAGAACAAGCAGAACAAGAACGCCAACGTGCAGAACAAGAACGCCAACGTGCGGAACAGGAACGCCAACGCGCGGAAATATTAGCAGCTAAGTTACGTGAACTAGGTGTTGACCCTGATGCGATCGCCTAAGTAGCCGCCCATCACAAAAATATTTGGGGAAATCTGGAATACATGCACTTACTTGATCTTTTAGCCGGAGAAGACAACCATTTAGCTTTGGGTACGCCGGAACAACCAACCCTCACCTATGAGCAATTACGAGCAAATATAATTTCCTGAACAAGGGTGAAACTAGTGAGCAGGAGTTAAAATCCCACTGCTCAAATGTTTTGGCAGATTTCAAAGTGCCTAAGCAAATTCATGTTTTAGAAGCATTACCTCGTGGTGCTACTGGAAAATTACAACGGCTGAATATGGCGAAATTCCTTAAATTAGGGGAGTAATCCAAGCTCATCGATCTGCATGAATTCTGCACAAATTCTGCACAGTGGTTGCATACATAGGTGATATCTTTCTATTTACATATGCAGGAGGAAGAGCTAAA
The DNA here is from genome assembly GCF_963920895.1 of Anabaena sp. CCY 9613. Lineage (NCBI taxonomy): Bacteria > Bacillati > Cyanobacteriota > Cyanophyceae > Nostocales > Nostocaceae > Anabaena > Anabaena sp. CCY 9613. The sequence goes on along the minus strand of NZ_CAWUDE010000002.1, from coordinate 407,423 downwards.
AATTCCACCATTGAACAAAGAGGCGAATTGTGGATGAATTGGAAAGACTCATATTATGGCTGGTTAATTGAATTAATCCCACTGCCTGAAGGTTATGTATTTAAGTGTTGGATGCTAAATGAGCAAGTAGGAATTAGCAATAACCATATTTATCCTAGGTTATCTGAAGCGATGAGGGCAGCGAGGAAAAGAGCGAAGCTAGAGTCTGCAAGGTTAGCACTGATCCAATTTTTAAATGAATCCTATACAAATTGCTATCTTAGCCCTCAAGAACATATAGCTTTGGCAAATTCAATTTTTGACTTGACGACCTCAGCCTATCAACCTCAACATCGAGACTTTTAAACTCAGCAGATGAATAACCCAATTTTTTACTCTGACAACAACACAAGTTATCCAGTGACAAATTTCAGTCATGATTCTCGCGGTAGCGGTAGATACTCTATTGCTTGTTGAAGCTGGGGGGCTTTACCCTGCGGTCGCAATGACAACTTTTCTACTAGATATGATATTTGGTTCTTAACCCGAACTGACCTTACTTAAGCTGCCTAGGCATTTTAACTAAACTCGCAGAATTTCCCATCCATCTATAGGGTGGGTAGGATATCAAGAATCGCCTTCCAACAACAGGAGGCGATTTTTTTAGTCTTATTTGATAGCAATTATGAAAACTTTCTACTGAAAGTGCAACATGTACACTCTAGCCAATTTGCCATAAATTTTCTATAAATATGATTCACAATAAACATTTATAGAACTTTGCAGGCGAGCAAAGTACATCGAAGAAATCAGGAACTACAGATAAATATGTACCTTATTTCCCATGAAAACTGCTATATCTGCAATTTTTATCTTTAATACCCTAAATATATAAAAGCAAGTGACACGGGAATGCTAATAATGAACTATAGAAAGTTTATTTTATCGTTGAAACCTCTTCTATCTTGTTGCCTCCCTCTATGAGTAAAACCACTGATGGGGAAAAAACTTACAATTAAACACACACTGATTCGATTTCATTTGCTTGAATAGCTATATTGATAGGATTACAATTCACTATTCTGGATTATGTCTAGTAAGTTCATTGACGTTAGGGAATATACTGTCCGGGCCCATAAAAGGCAAATTCATACTCGCGTTTTTCATTTTGTCTGTAAGCAGTGCAATCAGACTACACAACGTGAGACGTTTGGCCCTCGTCCGTTATATTGCGAGCAATGCCGTCCTCCACAAGCACCAAAAAAATCTCATCAGCCTTCTCAAAAAGCCAAGCCTAGACCAATGACTTATAAAAGTGATACCGATTTGGGTTGATTTAAAAATTTATGAATAATCTACAATTAAAGCCCCCTCAAACTTTTCTCTCTCCATTGTTAGAACTACGAGACTACTATGCTCGCCTTGTAAAAGAGTACGAAATTTTATACACAGAGGCGCGATCGCAGCTCCATCATGTAGATGCTTTGTTGTCTAATTTGTCTCCTCAATCAGATATTCAGGACAAGTTGACAGCAGTGGGAACGCTGGATCAGGTATCTACTTCTACTCCCGAAGACTCGTCGTTATCTGAGTCTGATCATCTTCTTCAGTCTGATATCAACTCGCTTGATTCTAGCCAGTCTGAACTACCCAATTCAGACAATGTAGAGACAGATAATTTATCTCCTGTAACTAGAGAGACATCCGTTGCAAGTATAGATAAGTCCATCAAGGTGCCGGATGTACCAATGTTACCTGAGTATCAAACTCAAAGTCGTATGGAAGCTATTAAAAATCTTTTGCAAGAGCATCTTGGCACTGTCTGTCATATAGATTTCATCGTGCGATCGCTTTATGGAGATTTAGAGCAACCTATCTTTAAAGTCGTCAAAGGTAGAGTCCAATCTTCATTGACACAAGGCAGAGAAAGACAGGTTTGGTGGGGTATTCCCGACGAGCCTGGTTGTTACACTCTGGATTTAGGTTTAGTAACCTCCAACAAGACTAAAGGTATCGCTCGAACGGCTAATAAAAAGAAGAAATCTTTCTCAATTCCGAGTACAAATGTTGTCCCTATGCTCCCAGAATTTGAGGGTCTATTTTTAATAGATGCTCTTTCTGATTTTCTGGAAAAAAATTCGGGGATAGTTTTCAGTGTTGCAGAAATTATCGGGGGTCTTTATGGAGAACTAGATGAGCAAGAAGTTAGAGAGGTCAAGAGTAAGGTACTCAATGAACTTTCTAGAGGTTATCGCACAGGGCGATTTTCTAGAGTGCCTGACAAAATCGGCTTTTATACTTGGGATTCAAAGTTGATGTTAGAAGCAAGTCGCGGAAGGTAAAGAGGCAGGGGGGTAGGGAGCAGGGAGCAAGGGGGAGAGACTGGGAAGGAGCAAGTTCTTTCTCCTCTGCACCTCTACATTCTTACTTCTTTATTTAAGATTCCCAGGCAAGAGTTCGCTTCACGGCTTGTTTCCAGGTGGCGAAGTTGGCTTTTGCTTGATGGTTGTCTGGGTTTGGTTCAAATATGCGGTCAATTTTTCTGTGGCTGACTAGTGCTGCATAATCATCCCAAAATCCTATGGCTAATCCTGCGGCAAAGGCTGCTCCTTGTACGGTGGTGTCGCGCATCATGGGGCGTGCTACGGGAATCTCTAAAATATCTGCCTGGAATTGCATGAGAAAATTGTTCTCACAAGCACCGCCATCTACGGTTAACTGTTGCATTGGGGTATTACAAGAGGCGTTGATTGCTTGTACTACTTCTAAAACTTGGTAGGCGATCGCTTCTAAAACTGCACGGACTAAATGCTGGGGTTGGACACTGGCAGTAATGCCAAAAAAGGCTCCTCTGGCGCTCATATCCCAATGGGGTGCGCCTAGTCCACTAAAGGCAGGGATAAAGTATACTCCACCAGTGTCTGTCACCTGATTTGCCATTGCTTCGGTTTCGGCGGCTGTTTTAATTAGTTTGATGCCATCACGTAACCATTGGATACAAGCGCCACTAGTAAACATACTACCTTCTAAGGCATAACCCATATTTAAAATATTGCTTTGGTTTAGTTGTGTCCAAGCCACTGTGGAAATTAGCTGTTGTGAAGAACGCACAATTTGTGAGCCTGTATGCGCTACCAAAAAGCTACCAGTGCCATAAGTACATTTCATAAAACCAGGGCGATCGCAGCCATGACCAAACAAAGAAGCCTGTTGATCTCCTAAGATGGCGGTGATGGGAATTTCCGCACCTAGCAGAGTACTATCGGTAACACCAAATTTCCCTAAGCTGGGCTGAATAGAAGGTAAAATCTGAGCCGGAATTTGTAATATATCTAGTAATTTTTCATCCCATGTACCAGTTTGCAGGTTCATTAACATTGTGCGACTGGCGTTGCTGTGGTCGGTAGCATGAACTTTACCGCCTGTAAGTTTCCACAGTATCCAGGTATCAATTGTGCCTGCTAAGACGTTGTGGAAGTTAATGTCAGGACAATGGTCTAATAGCCATTTCAATTTAGTAGCTGAGAAATAGGCATCGATAACTAAACCAGTGCGATCGTAAATTTCTTGAGCATAGCCCTGTGCTTGTAATTGATGACACAGAAAAGCCGTACGGCGGTCTTGCCATACAATGGCCGGATGTAGAGGTTTACCCGTACTTTTATCCCAAATTAAACAAGTTTCTCGTTGCACAGTTAACCCTAATGCTGCAATTGCTGATGGTGTGATTTGAGCATTTTTAATAGCGGTTTGCATCACCCAACAAGTATCACGCCAAATTTCCTCAGGGTCGTGTTCCAACCATCCCGCCTGAGGATAATATTGTGTAAGTTCTTTGTATGCTTGCCCAATAATCTCGCCGTTTATATTAAATACAAAAGCCCGATTACCAGTTGTTCCTAAATCTAATGCTAGGATATAGCCTGATGATGTTTGCATCTGAAAAAATTCATACTATATTGCTTAAACACCATATTCCTACATCATCTGCCAATCTTCTCGAAGTATCCCGTAAATTAGCACCTCATTTCCCAAAATTTTTGTTGTCCCTTGCAATTTTGCCCCTAACTTTTGGGCAACTCGGATAGAAGCAATATTCTCTGGAACAATTAAATGAATTACCTGGGACTGGTTTAAATCCTCAAAAGCATAATTAATAGCGGCTTTTGCACCTTCTGTAGCCAAACCACATCCCCAAAAAGCCTGGCGTAAACTCCAGCCAATTTCAAAACCTGGCCAACCCTCTGGTTGCCAACAACCAATACGACCAATTATTTCCCCACTTTGACGTTCCTCAACCGCCCACATTCCATAACCCCGTAGTTGCCAGTGACCAACAATCATGGCCATATTTCGCCAAGCATCTTCACGTGATAGAGGTTTTCCCATACCGATGTAGCGCATAACTTCTGAATCACCACACATCTCGGCATAAGCATCAAAATCTGCTGCACACCATCCACGCAGAATCAGACGTGGAGTATCAACTTGAGGAACCAACATATCAAAATTACGAATTAAGTAAGTCGGCGAGAAAAAATCAAACTATGTTAAGCAATATAAAATAATTAAAATTCATTTCGTAGTAAGGGCTACCCTACGGGTTCTGCGAGGCAGTACAGCCCTTATTTGAGGACTAAAGTCCTCACTACAAACCTTTAATTATTTACTTCGTCCTAGTTACGAATTATGAATTATGATATATTTTTTGGCATCAAAACTAATTAAACCCTGTTGTTGTAATTTGCCCATCAATCGGGTAATTGTGACTCTGGTAGTACAGCAAGCACTAGCAATATCTTCATGAGTAAAGCGTACAGTTAGGCGAGTTCCTTCTGCTACAGGTTCACCTATTTCTTGCTTTAACAGTTGCAAGAGATGGTGCAATCGTTCTTCTACTCGCCGTCTACCAGTAATGGCTAACAAAGATTCAGTCTGCTTTAAACGTTGATTGATTTTTGGTAATAGAGTATGACTCAGTAAGGGATCTGTGGCTATTTCTGTCACATAAATTGAGACTAATTCTACATCTGACAGGGCTGTGGCTTGATAAATAGGTAATGAGGTCATGTTAGAGCCAAAAACCATATCTTGACTAGCTAGTCCTATTAATATTTCTTCGCCGGTTTCACAAAAGGTACTTAATTTGACTAAACCCTGACGAACATACCAAATTAATAAGGGATTGAGGGAAATGGTATCTCCTTTAGGATGTTTATGTATAGGACGATCCTGACTGAGATCATGTTCATTGTTGAGTAGTTCAAATTTTTTTCGCTGACGCTGATTGATATCACGTAACTGCCAGCGAATAGAGTTTACCCTACCTTGTTGATTGCGAACTACTGCCACTGTTAAGGCCGCGTTAAATAATTCACCATGATTTTTTTGTAAACTGACAACTAATTCTTTAAATCGATCCGATTGGGATAGGTGGTTGAGTTCCAGGCGAAAAGGTTGCCTTTCTTCGGGGTTGACAAAGTTAACTATTGATGTGCCTATCAACAACTGTCGGGAAACGTTAAGCAATTTAGCTGCGGCGAGATTCGCTTCTTGGATAATTCCTTCGGCATTTGTGACTAAATAGCCGTCGGGGGCTAACTCGAATAAATCTTGGTAGCGTTGGCGTTCTACTTCTAAAAAATTGCGTGTTTGGATGAGTTCTTCGTTTTGCTGATAAAGTTCTTCTGCCGCTAATTGCACCATTTTTGAAGTGCTATAGAGTTCCTTAAATGCTTGCGGCAATAGTTCAGGCGGAATCCAAGGCAGAACGCTAGCTGTTTGATACAAGTCTGCTAAACGGCTATGTAATACTTCTGTTCTTTGGATAAATTGTTCTATATTCACCTTAACTTCCCTCTACTTGCTTGCAGAGGTTGAGCCAAAATTTTACTATATCCATCATGTGAGAAATTTCATCACTCTTGCATCTGGCAGGTGATAGAACTTGCAATAAACTGCCATTGCTGTCCACATGAACTCTGAATATGCACATATATTCTAGTGTTCTACTAATTTTTGAACCTACCACGAAATCGGTAACTCAGTACTTTAGTTACTAAAATGTTGCAATTAAATTTTAATTATCATTCATCTCCAGTGGCTAATTGATGATATGTATTTACATACATATTTCCTGGTAAAACTTGATATTTCGTCATAAAAGCTTATTTTTATCTTTGGTGGGACAAGTCTGAATATTTAGCTAAACGCCCTCAGATCGTCAAGATTTTTGACAAAATCGACGAATAAATCAAAGTTGTGATTAAGGAAGATATTCAATAAGCTGGTATGGTAGGTAACTTCTAAATCTCTAACAGAGAGACAAAGGCTATACCAATAAAAATGGTAGTTCTGATAAAAATAGGACTTACGCACTCGCTACGAAAATTAAGGCATTGAGATTGCTTCCCTACGGTCGCAATGACGAAAATACGTGGTTGGTTACGTAAGTCCTGAAAAGGATTTAGACCAAGTTGTTTTTATATAGCATCTCAGTACTAAAACTTATCTTTGTGAAACAGCTTTGTGTTGATTATTTCCATTCTTCATTAAGATAACTATTATTGTTTTCTTTAACTTCCACCTCCAGAGTCAGTTCATTACTAACTCAGACATAGGGCACAGTTCACGTAAAATTGTGTTACTGAATACAATTATTTTATGGCTCTGGCAGCAGTTTTAAAGGTCTTTTTGGGGAATATAGTGATTTGTACGACAATAAATTTATCAAAATATGGGACTTCTCAATCACACAATAAGTCCAAAAGTGTATAGAAAATTACGTAAAATCTTAATAATTATTAGCAACTTTAGTTAGAGAAAAGTTAAGAATTTATTTGCTGTATTTGTAGGTAAGCATAACAGCTGATCAACGCGCGAGGTCAAAGGAGTGATCAACACAGTGTGAAATTATCGCTGCTGATCATTCCTCTTTCTTGTTTTTTCGCTCGAGTTACAGATGGGATTTATCTATATGGTGTATTGTGCGTTCCTAAACAAACTTGTTCGTAACGTTGACCAGCAATTTCCCAGGTAAATGCTGTTTCTACTAGTTGTCTACCGTTATCAGACAATTGAGAACGTAGTTGTGGATGATCGAATAGTTGACTAATGGCTTTGAGATACTCGGCTGGTTCGTTGGCGCGTAATGCTCGGATGGGAGTATCTGCACCATCTACAGCTAGTCCTTCTAGACCGCGATCGCTTGCTACTATGGGTATACCGGCAGCCATTGCTTCTAAGGTTTTATTTTTAATACCAAATCCTGTCCGCATGGGGACAACACAGACGGTGGCTTTGTGTAGGTAATCTACCATTGAAGGCACACTCCCTGTGACATTAACTCCTGGTTTTTCTTTGAGTGCTAAAACTTCTGGAGTTGGACGAGAACCGACAATATCAAAGGTGGTATCTGGATAAGATTTTTGAATTTCGGGTAAGACTTGGTTGACAAAAAAGCACACAGAATCAATGTTAGCTAAGTTATCCATAGCACCGATAAATACTAATTTATGTCCTCCCGGATCATTGGTACGGTTGGGAAATGTTTCTAAGTCTACGCCATTAGGAATTACCGTAATTTCACTGTCAGGGTTAAATGCTTGCAGTTGAATTTTATCTTCTTCGGTTGTCACTACTATTGCTGAGAACTTAGAGCAGTATCTTTGTTCATAACGTCGTAGTAAGGGTAAATTAATTTTATCTCGCAAGAGATTGTCAGAAACCCCCGTGGCTATCTGGTTACGACAACTACCATAGACAGAACTATGAATATTGACTATGGTTTTGAGAGATTTCTGGAAATGCGATCGCACATAAATTTCATTGACGCTATGCTCGCAGGTAATCACATCATATTTTTTTACTTGCACTGCGTCATCAATCCATGCTTGCATCTCGCTGGAATAGCGGTTAGTCACACTAGGTGGCGTTCCCTGAAGCAGGAATTGGCCCAAGCGCTGCACTTTTTTCCAGGGATTTGTCGCTGTACCGTCATCTATTGGACGATTAAAAACCACCAGATGCTCTACACAATCCCTTAAACTGGTTATTTCCGCATCTATAACACTGCGATCGTGTTGAGTTACCAAGGTGATCGCATGACGTTGACTCAAATATTTTAGTAAATTAAACGTCCTGACTTGAGTTCCTCCCCGTGTTGGTGGATAAGGGAAGGTAGCCGAGAGTATCAAAATATTCATAGAAGTAAATCAAACGATGATACACATACCATGACCTGATTTAAGACTGGATGTCATCATAAATATCTCTTATTCATTTTTTTGTAAAGTTTTCATAAGTTCCTGATAATCAAAAGTTCATCACTATATTCACAGCTGATATGTTGCTTTTATCGTGAAGTATACGTAAAGATATAACTGTCATCAGTAATTTTTTCAGTTAACTAGGATTTAGCAAGATGAAACCCTCCGGTATTTATACCCTTGCCAATGATGCTGTATTTGATCAACTAGTCGCTTTGCTCAATAGCATTGAGGTTAATGTTAGTGGAGACATTCCAGTATGTGTAATTCCGTATAATGACCAACTAGAGCGAGTACAACAGGAAATCAAATCTCGAAAAAACGTCACTCTGTTTGATAACAAGGAATCTATCCAGCGCTGGGATAATTTTGCTCATGAAATTTGTACAGTGCATCCAGCCTTAAAGCAAGGAAATTCATCACGAAACACTTGGTCTCGTACCCCCTTATTAAGAAAGCTATGCGCTTATGATGGGGAATTTGAAAAATTCGTGTTTTATGATGCTGATAGTTTAGCTATGAAACCAATAGATAATCTATTAGAACAACTAGATAATTATGATTTTATTTTTGACGATTGGGAACATAAAAAATCAAGAGAAAAGGCAGCTTTAGATTTATCGGTGATAGAAAATGCTGGTTTATATAAAGAAGCAGATGTAATTCCTAAGTTACATTGTTCTAGTTTTTTTGGTTCTAAGAAAGGGATTTTTGCTCCATCTGAGCTAGAATTTCTCAAAAAATTATTAATTGAAGACAATGAAATTCAGTGGCTACGGGAATGGTATTTCTCAGATGCGTTTTTGTTTTGCTACATGACATTGCGGTGCGATCGCCCGTTATTTAACTATACACTTAGCCCCAATGGTCAAGATAGAACAGGTAATTGTGCCAATGCAGACCCGTTTGTGAACATTAACAATGTTCTTTATAACCAAGAAAAATTAAAACCCATTTTCCGGCTGCACTACATGAATTATTCTGCTACCGATTTTGCCCGATTATGTCGAGGAGAAGATGTAAATATTCGTTATCGAGATGAGTTTCTGCACTATCGCTTTCTCAAGAATCCAGAGCAAAAGCCACAACAATTAAAAGCACCTAGCTTGATGACAAAAAGTAATCGAGTTCTCAATAAAGTAGCAAAAAAAATCACAGCCAGTATATTTTAAGCTGAGGTTTTACAGCAGATTGAAACTAAATTACTCTCATCCAAAATTTAGATTCACTGCTGTTAGGTGTATGAATTAATAACCATTCAAAATTCATGCACAAAATATTTGGTGTTTTTTGTATGTCAATAAAAAGATAATTTAGCTACATTCGAGGTATCAAATGTTAGTATTTATCATACCGCTCAAAAGCAAAAAAATTTGCCAGTCATGGGACAATGTATGTAAATTATTTGAGAGAACAGTAAAATCAATTTGCAATCAAACTACAAATAACTTTAAAGTAATTGTTGTTTGTAACGAAAAGCCAAATATTGAATTTACCCATCCTAATATCACATATATTGAGCGTGATTTTTTCATACCAGTACTAGATTGGCGAAATAAAAATTTAGATAGAACACGTAAACTAATTACTGGTTTAATTTATGCTAAAAATATGGATATCAAGCCCACACATGTTATGTGTGTTGATGCTGATGATTGTATAAGTAAGCATCTAGCTGCATTTGTAAATAGTCATCCTCAAGCTAATGGATGGTTCATCAACAAAGGCTACATTTATTATGATGGTAGTCAATTCATACGCAGTATGAGAAAAGGATTTGATCAATACTGTGGAACCAGTAATATAGTTAGACTTGATTTATATAATGTACCAGAAAGTATTGATGATCTAACTGATAATAAATATGTAGATTATATATTTGATTACTATCGTCATCGAAAAATAACAGCTACCCTAGCACAAAAAGGTAAAGCATTAGAACCTCTACCTTTCGCGGGTGCTATTTATACAAATAATGGCGAAAATAACTACTTTGGTATTTTAGATAAAAATAAGTCAATTAAACTCAAATCAAGAATTTTGCGGGCAAAAGCTTTATTAGATTATCGATGGGTAACACAATCAATACGTGAAGAATTTAAATTGTACAATTTCATGACAATAAACTAAATAAATTATTTAGTGAGTGAGTGTACGCGTATTTACTTAAAATTTACCAATATATACAACGGTATGACAGTAAAACTACAGTTTAAAGTTTATGTTAAAAAAGTATAGCGGTTACTAGACAACTGAAAACATCAAAAGATGATAAAACGCTAACGCCAAGAGATTATCAAACCTGTTGCTTGTTGTCTGTTACTAGTTATATGTTTAGTAAATTTTTTTTATTATGCCTAAAGTTAGTGTTTGCATTCCTACGTACAACCGAGAAAATTTGCTACCTTACGCTGTCAATAGCGTGCTAGCCCAAACTTATACAGATTTTGAACTAATTATATGTGACGATGGTTCTACAGATGATACTTCCCAAATAGTCAGTCAATGGGATGACCAACGTATTCGCTATGTTAGACAGCCTGTAAATGGTGGACGTAGCCGCAATATGCGCGCTGGGTTTGAGGCTGCTTGTGGTAGCTACTTTATCAAATTTGATGATGATGATGCTCTGACTCCTGAATTCTTAGAGAAAACTGTGGCGATTTTAGAAGCAGAGCCGAGTATAGATTTTGTTTGTACGAATCACTGGATTATTAATCAAAACAACGAAAGAATTGAGTCAGCAACTCAGGAAAATTCTAGTAAATGGGGTAAAGATAAACTCGCACAAGGAGTAATTTCTGACTTGCTCAGAGAAACTTTTTTATACCAAAGCTTACAAGTAGGTTCAACTTTATTTCGTCGAGCTGCTTTAGCAGAGATTGATTATATGCGTCCCCAAGCAGACGGATGTGAGGATTTTGACTTACTAGTACGGTTAGCGATCGCTGGTAAACAGGGGTATTTTCTGCCAGAATTTCTCATGGAATATCGTTTTCACGGTGGACAGACTAGTTTGAAACAAAACTTGCACTTTTTATCTGCAAAGGTTTTCTGTATCAGTAGTTATCAATTCCCCGACGCAGAGTTAGAGAAACTGCGATCGCAGAAATTAGCGGGTACACAGCGCGCTTTGGGTTTAAGGCTAATTGAAAAAGGTGATAGTGTAGAAGGGCGTAAATTATTACATCAGTCTACTGAGGTATTGGGAAGCGATCGCAAAGTTATGCTTGGTCTGATGCTATCTTATTTACCAATCAGTTTACGCAAGTTAGCTTTACAGATGTTTCGTCAAGCTCGTCCTAAAGACTACACAGAGCAAGTGCGAGAAGCTACTATTTAATATTTTTTTATTTAGTAAATTTACTGAGACTGGGGAGTTGTTGGGGTAATTTGATTATTGGAACCTAGTCTTAGTTGATTGGTGATCCATATTGTACCAAGAACTAAGGCGATGGATATTGCTGCTGCGATCGCTATACGATTATTCTTCCAAAGACTGAGTTTTCCTTGTTTATAAGCAGTACTGGCTATCCTTACTTCATGTTTAGCCTGTTCCAAAATTGATTGGAGAGCATTAATTTGTTCATCTTCTAGTTCTGCAAATTTATCTTGTCTAAAAACATTTTCTATAATTTTTATCTTTTCTTCTGAAGAGACTTGATTGAGTTCGTTCCTCACAACTTCATAAGGATTACTTTGTCTTCCAGGTCGTGAAGTTGGATTAAGTTTTGTTGGCGGATTAAGAGGGGGATCTTGGTGAATATTATTTTTTGTCAGTCTATACGGGGTATTTGGAGTTGTCGGCTTAGATACTGGAGTTTGAGGTGTTCGAGGCGGAGTGTTTACAGGTTTAGATACTGAAGCTTGAGGTGTCCGGGGTCGAGTAGGTGTAGGCTGAGGAATACTTATGTGATTGGTCTTCAATGACCATTTATAGTCACTGTCTTGCACAACTAAATGCTTCAATGAACTGTATAAGTAATGGTTTACTTCACGTTTTTCAACTCCGAGCATATTAGCAATTTTAACTGCTCTTAGTGGAGTTCCTTGCTTTAATATTTCAAATATTTTGGATTCCAGTTTATCCATAATTTTAATGAAATATCATAAAATCACATAGCAGCTTCAGAAAAACTGTCTATAATCTTAAGCATTGTTTTATCACCTAAGCCTTTAATACGTTCAACAACATTACTAAAGGATGTAAAATTACCATTAGCTTCTCGTTCATTGACAATTTTTTCAATTATTTGAGTTTTAACGTTAACACGTTTCAACCTAGAAACTAGCTCATGTAATTTTAAATTATTAAGTGCTACCAACGGTTCCATTGGTTTGGGAATCATTGTTTCGATTGCATTTAATCTATCATTAATTTTTTTGATTTCATTTCTAAAATCAGTTTGTAATTCTTGAGTATAATTATCAAAGCGAGATTCAATATTTGTCATGCGAGATTCATTATTAGTAACTCTCAAGTCTATATTTGTTGAAAGAGTTTGTTGACTATCTGAATTAGTGGATGCACTACTAGAAATAAGAGATTTCGATTTTCTAAATAACTCTACTTGCTTCGTTAAAACCTCCTCATTTTCTGGTTCAATAATAAATACACTAATCATTTCACCTTTGCGAGGATCTATTTCTCTAGCTCTAGCAGCAGCATAAAATTCAAAGGCTCCATCTACTAACTCATATGATTTTAGACTGGTTCGACGAATTACTATAGGGTTAATAACTCCTTCAGATTCCAAAATAGACTGAGCAGCCTTTTCTAACTCATCATCTGAAAAAAGGGAGCGCGGTTTGGTGCAAGAAATTTTTTTGACTGCTACCAGTGAAGTAGATAATTTCATTGAATTACAATCCTATTTTTTGTAATACTTCTTTGGCTAGTAATTCAAACTCTTGTGCAGATATTGAATCAGGTTTAAAGTCCAAAACAGACATAGGATCTGGTATTTCTATATCTCCTACAATCAAAACTTTTTCTGCACATTTAGCCAAATCATCTCTTTCATAAATTACAGTATCCATCATTGTAATATCATACCTTTCTGGAATTTTTTCCATGCGTTTTCTCAAGGTAGATTGTACAAACTTATGATTTGTCGATATTTTAGAAGCAAGAACTCCTAAGATTTCAATAGGTGGTTTTCTTACTTGTTTTCTAAATCCATTAATAGCTTTTACAAAATCTTTAACGTTTGTCAATCCTTGATTTGCAAAAGGTTTTAAGTCTGATGGAATAATGAGATAATCTGTAGCAATTAAAGCAATTTTGGCATACAAGTTCAAAGAAGGCGGTGTGTCAATCAATACAACGTCATACTGGTCTTTTACTTCCTCCAGTTTTTCAATGAGTATCAACCTACTGTAGTCTAGTGCATTCAGTTCAGTTTCTTGTTTTATCAAATTTATATGTGCAGGAAGTACCTGAATTCCTGGGTCACAAAAATCTGATTTTCTGGAAATTTCTGAAACTGGAAAGAAATCCTCTGTACTTAGTATATGAAAAACATTAGAATCCTTAATATCATCAAATTCTTCATCATCAAATTTCACTAAACCAGTTGCAAATGTAGTATTAGCTTGACTATCAAGGTCAATTATCAATACTTTTTTACCTTTTTTACGAATCGCAGCAGCTAAATTAACTACAGTTGTTGTTTTACCGACACCACCTTTATTATGGTAAACCGCAATTATTTTCATTTTATTTTGCCTCTTATTTTCCAGATTAAAATCATTATCAAATATTTTAATATTTGATTTTTTTAATAACTGATTTTCTTTTAAAATTTCCCTACCAATGAGTTTTTCAATTTCCTTTATTTTCTCCTCAACTTCCTTTCCTAAACATTGAAATACCAAAATAACATCATATTCTAATTTTTCATAAATTCTGATTTCCTTACCATTAGTCAGCAACCCATATCTAATATTCAACTTTGTTAAATAATGCCTGAGCCGGGATACATGATTATTTAAATTTTGTTTAGGATGCTTTGCCTCCATCACCACACTCAATGGTGAGTTTGCATCTAAAACTAAGGGAATTACTTGTGCAGCAAATGCTAAGAAATCTAAACGGATGCTACCCAGTGCAACCTCTTGATGCCAGGTATCAGGAGTATAACCTAGCTGTGGTAGTAAATATTGCACTATAAGTTTGCTTTCTACTTCGCTTTCATTACGGCAAAGCTCAGGATTAAAAGGCAAGTTCTTTACCTCTAAACAGAAAATTGAGTTAAGTAAGAAATACTTAATGTGTGTTCTATTATGCCACAGCCTCAATTATTTCAGCCAAAATAGTTACTTATTTTTATGTATAAATATCAAATTATGTATCGTAATATTACTTAAAATAGAAGTTTATAAGAAATCAAATAAATCTATTCCCAGATTTATTGAGAGACAAATGTTACTGCCAGAATTACACAATTCCAGCATAGTTGCTATATACTCTATCGAGGCAATATTGCGGATACAACTTTTAACGTTCCGGAAAATATTAAATTTACCAGAAGTTTCAATTGTTCAACACGGGTGTACGCTACCTAAGTGGGAAAGCGTCATCAGAGGAATCAACCAATGGGATATGTAATTGCTACTGCAAATATGAAAGGCGGCGTTGGTAAAACCACCCTCACCGTCAACATCGCTACTTGTTTGGCTAAAAATCATGGTAAGCGAGTGCTTGTCCTGGACTTAGACAGCCAAATCAGTGCCACACTTAGTCTGATGTCGCCTTTAGACTTTGCCAAACGTCGCAAACAACGCAAAACATTTAGATATTTAATAGACCAAGTTATTAATCCAGAACCAGAAGCAACACTGACAATTCAAGATATTATTCACGCACAGGTTTGTAATCTCCCTGGACTAGATTTATTACCGGGAGATATTGACTTATATGATGAGTTTGTGGTGTCAGAAATGCTGCATCAACAAGCCACTGCTTTAGGTGAACAGGACTTTGAAACAGTTTGGAATCGCTTTGAAAGGGTCTTGATAAATAATATTTTGAAACCTGTGCGCCAAGAGTATGATTTTATTCTTCTAGATTGTGCGCCTGGTTATAATTTATTGACTCGTAGCGCTTTAGCTGCCAGTGATTTCTACATTTTACCTGCTAAACCAGAACCTTTATCTGTAGTGGGTATTCAACTGCTAGAAAGACGCATTGCTCAATTAAAAGACAGTCACGAACAGGAAGCAAAAATAGATATTAAAATGCTGGGAATTGTTTTCAGTATGGCTAGTTCTAATTTGCTAAATGGTAGATATTACAAACAAGTAATGCACCGGGTTGTGGAAGATTTTGGTGTAGAAAAAATTTGTAAGGCACAAATACCAGTTGATTTCAATGTAGCTAAGGCTGTGGATAGTTTTATGCCAGTTGTGTTAAATGCTCCCCAATCATCGGGTTCTAAAGCATTCTCTCAGTTGACTCAGGAATTGTTGCAGAAGTTATAAGGAACTAGAAGGGGAAAAGAACGAGAATATTTCCATCCTTTGGGAAGCCACAGAAGCGTATAACTTTCTTCCATTTCCAAGAAGTTTTCCTTTTTGTGGCTGACATCTTTAATTTAAATTCCAGAAGCATCAGTATTAATAGTTATGATTACGGGAGGTAGTTGCACTCTAGTTAACTTTAAATATCAGTGCATAGACTCTGAGCGTGAATCACTTCAACATTGCTAGGAAATTCCAAGCGGTCTAAAGACTCTGTAAAAAACACAAAACCTTTGTATGCTGTGACATACTTGTAGATTTTGGTGAAATACCCTTCACTTGTGAAAATTACTAGTGGTTGCTCCATTTTGGCAATAAGGCTCAAAAAATCTGCTAATTTTACGCATACGCCAGTTCCCCGCTCAGTAAACATTCTGCCGCCAATGGCAGTAGGTTGAGCAGTATCACCACTGTAATAGTTCATTTTGTGCTGATTCTTACATATAATTTACAGAGGTATTTTAAACTTTTGACTTAATTGCTTGCTGTGATGCTTGTAACGACTGAGGTAAACTCCAGTCTGGACGTAAGCTAGCAGCTTGGCGCAAATAAATATGATTAATTGGTGTAGAGGCTGGCAGATAAGCGTGGATGAGAAACCGAATGCAACGCTGTAAGCTACCTTCGACGTGCATTTGCTGTACATCCAACATAGCAACATTATCCCAACCACAACGCGATCGCGCGATCGCAGCGGGAAAAACAGCATCCAAATCGCGTGTCACGGAGAAAGTCACACTAATCATCTCTTCTGGTTGGAGTTGATTTCGTTGTTCTAGTTCATCTAGTAGTTCTGTCACCGCTTCTCTAATCGCTTCAATATTATTTTCCGAAACAGTTGTCGCTCCACGAATAGCCCTCATTTGCCACTCCACGCCAAAATCCTCCTTAATTAGTCATGAGTCATGAGTCATGAGTCATTGGTCATTAATGAAAAACTATTGACCAATGACTGTTAGTTCTTTATGGTCGATATAACCACAGTGGTAGACCACTAGTAGACATTTCAAATTCCAGCCAATCGACTCCCGCCCCTAGTCCAGACGAAATCTGACGACTTCCAGGAAGAACGCGACTCAATAAAGGTTTACGTTCTTCTAGGGTATAGCAAGGTGTTTTATCAGGATCAAGACCAACCATTTCTGCTGTCCAACAACGCGCATCTTCTTCGGTTCCCAGACGGTCTACAACACCCAATTCTAGGGCTTGCTGTCCGGTAAATATCCGACCATCCGCGAAACTTTTCACAGTTTCGACTTCCAAAGAACGCGCCTCGGCTATTGTGTGGACAAACTGTTGATAACTGATGTCAATCAATTCTTGCAAGATGCCTTGTTCTGCTTGAGTCAGTTCCCGGTCAAATGCCAAAATATCTTTGTAAGGGCCAGACTTAATTACCTTAAACGAAACACCGACTTTTTCCAGCAGGCGTTCCAAGTTATTGCCCCGCAAAATTACACCAATACTCCCGGTAATTGTACCAGGGTTAGCTATGATGTGTTCAGCACCCATACCAATGTAGACACCGCCAGAAGCCGAAATATTGCCAAAACTGGCGACAATTTTCATTTTCTTGCGTAACCTTTTCAGGGCGCTGTAGATTTCTTGAGAATCTCCTACTGTACCCCCAGGGCTATCAATGCGTAGAAGTAAAGCCGGAAACTTTTTCTCTTCTACGGTTTTCAAGGCTTCTAACACGCGTTTGCGAGTAGAACCTGCGATCGCACCAGTAATTTCAATCCGGGCAATTTGTTTACGAAACTTGGATTTAAAAGGCCAAACCATGAGCAGTTCAAAAACCTCTATAATACACTCAATATAAAATGGCCAGCAGTCAAACGACCTAATTTGCTCTGTTGAGAAACATCAACAGGTGTTGTGCCATCTAAAATCTTAATTAAATTTTTATGTTTGGCAAAGATGTTTATCTGCTATGGTCATACCATGTTGATATAGCCTTTTCAGGTTTAAAAGCCAGGAAAGTTGCCTAAATTACCCATTGCTAAACCGCAAATAGCTGAACATAGCACCAGCTAAAATTGCCACTCTTCCGCAGTTATGCCTTAGAAGCACAGCAGATCTTTATCTGAGACTTAATTTATAAAAACAGCCTAAATTTAAAATAATATCCAGCAACAATAATTCCTGCCTAGTATAGATCTAGCAGGCTATTAGCTATGTCCTAAATTTTGCCAAACCTATTCTTACCGCTTAAGAGTCTATGCGTAAAATTTGACAACGGTAGTAAGCATAACTATCAAACAGCGCCCCGACAAAACTACAAGTCGAACTAATGATGAGTAGTCCATGCAGGGGAGTCCCGCTACCGAAAATGGCGAGAAAATGTATGATTCGAGTAGCGCTGGACTCAGCCGCCGCTTGTAAAGCCGGAACATGACCAATGAGTGGTAAAACAAAGACGACACCACCGACCAAGAGCATGGGAGCGGCAAAACTAAAAAGCATGGTTAGCAGTAGGGAGCGAAGAAAGTTAGTGAAAACAGTCATTTATAGAAAGCTCCGTAAAGGAAGTGAACAATAACTAAAAAGTCATATGTCATCTTCCACAATACGTGCGATCGCTCCACAACAGACGATATGTCAAAAATCTTAAGTTTTCATTAAAATAAACAGCTACTTTTCACATTCAATTATTCGAGCCTTAAAACGGCTAAAAACCTCCGAAAAGATTATCAAATAAAGCTTTTAGACAATGTAGTTTCGTAAAGATGCCACATCACAGGTCTTATCGCCGCTGATCTTTCTGAGATGAGGTTTAATTTAAGTTAATGTTTCTGCTAGGAATTAGGGGCTAAGGACTAGGCTTCGCCGTGAGCGTCAGCCGTTAGTGTATGTAGCTTCCCCAAGGGTACGGGGCTAGAGGCTAGGGACGAAGAAGAAAGTTTATTCCCCATTCCCCTACCAACAGACATCCGCTATCCTTAATGCAGTTACCTAGTTAGCTACAAAACATTGAGTGAGACTACATCCAAATCCAGTTTAGGGGCATGGAGTCAGCGACTGCTGGCAGCGATTTTCTTAGGTGGACAAGTAATAGTTCACCTACTGAGAGGCAAAATTAATTGGCGCAACACCATAGAGCAAATGGCAGCCGTTGGCCCAGATTCACTATTTATTGCCTTGTTGACAGCTGTATTTGTCGGCGCAGTGTTTACTATTCAAGTGGCGCGGGAGTTTATCAATTTTGGTGCAAGTAATCTTGTAGGGGGAGTGCTGGCGGTAGCATTGACACGAGAATTAGCGCCTGTACTCACCGCGGTAGTTTTGGCAGGACGAGTTGGTTCTGCTTTTGCCGCTGAAATCGGCACCATGAAGGTGACTGAACAAATTGATGCTTTGTTGATCTTAAAAACAGATCCCATTGATTACCTCGTTATCCCCCGCGTACTTGCGTGCTGTTTAATGCTGCCCATTTTAACCCTTCTGTCTTTGGTGACAGGAATTTTAGGGGGATTGATTATTGCGACCAATGTATATGATATTGCCGACACAGTATTTCTAGATTCAGCCCGGAATCTTCTGGGGATTTGGGATATTTGTACTGCCTTAATTAAGGCGTGTTGCTTTGGCTTATTAATCGCCGTTATTGGTTGCAGTTGGGGCTTGACGACTACAGGAGGAGCCAAAGGCGTGGGACAATCAACCACTACCGCTGTGGTTACTTCTTTGCTGATTATATTTGTTAGCAACTTCTTTCTTTCATGGTTGATGTTTCAAGGAACCGGCAGTGCCTTGATACAAGGATTATGAGGAGGATGAGGAAAGTATTTTCATTCTTATCCCCTTGTTCCTTTATCCCCTACTCTCCCTGCTCCCCTAGCTTCTAAAATAGGAGGGACATCTATTAACAAAACAGGATTTGCAACTGTGACCAGTTCATTTGCGCCTCAATCTACATCAACGGTGGAACTTAAGCCTAGCTACAATATCCCCATATTTTTGGTGATTGCTGCCATTCCATTACTGGTGGTGCAACCTTGGGTGGGAGCGGTAATTGCTTTGTTAGGCTTGTTTCTTTTGTTTCAAACTGTAACGATACGTTTGCACTTTACGGCTACAGACTTAGATATTTACAGAGGCGAAAAATTACTGCGGCGTTTTCCTTACCAGGAATGGCAAAATTGGCGTATCTTCTGGAATAGAGTTCCTATCCTGTTTTATTTTAAAGAAATTAACAGCATTCACTTTTTACCGATTTTGTTTGACCCCAACACCTTAAAATCTTGTCTAGAACAACGTTGTCCACGTATATAAGTACTGGGTAGTGGGAAATTTAGACTGTATTTCAAAAAGCTATTTATTTGCATCATAGGAATTGCATTATTGTTTATGAACCCAGAGGCATCTCAAACCCCAGAACCAATTGATGAGTGGTTGGAGCAAATACAAGCAGAAAACCCTAAGGTTGACAATTCAGAAAATTCATCTGTAGAGTCAGTCCTGGAAACAGAAACGGAAACTTTATCTGTGGACACACAACCAGATAATGAGTCAATGACTTCTCCTACAGAAGTACCAGATTCTGCAACTGAGTCCACAGAAGAGTCAACTGTGGAATTTTCAGTGCAGTTAGCCTCAGAAACTCCTGTACCAGAGTCAGAAACAAACTTAGAACCAGATAATTCACTGTATACTCAAGCAGAGCAGCGAGTAGCAGATTTACAACGCACCGAAGCCGCCCTGAGGGAAGAAATAGCTAACCTGCAAGCTTTATCGAAAACTCTTCAGGCACAATTAAGTGAAACTCAAAGTTCAATGGGACGACTGGTGCAAGAGTCGCTGGTGCAGTTAGAACAACGCAAACAAGCCCTGCAAATTTCTGTAGAACAGCTAGAACGCCGTCAAGAACGCATCCGTAACGAAATGCGAACCACGTTTGCGGGAGCATCTCAAGATTTGGCAATTCGTGTCCAGGGTTTTAAAGACTATCTCACCGGGAGTTTACAAGATTTAGCAGCAGCAGCAGAACAACTGCAATTGATGCCATCTGTCGTAGAACAAGAAGTGCCAGTGATTGTCAAACAGGAACGACCGACTGAACTCCAGCCAGGAACACCGCAATTTGCCCAACAACAGTTTCAAGATACTACCAAAAAAATTCGCCGCTTAATTGACCAATATCGCAGCAAACCAGATTACTATGGCCCGCCCTGGCAACTGCGCCGCACCTTTGAACCTGTCCATGCTGAACGTGTCTCTAATTGGTTTTTCAGCCAAGGGGGACGAGGTGCTTTGCGGACGATGGGTAGCCGCTTGCAGAATATTTTGGTTGCTTCAGCCGCGATTTCGATCCTACACAGGTTATATAGCGATAGCGCCAGCGCTGACTTGTCAGTTCGCCTCCGCACTTTAGTATTGGCTAATACACCGGAGCGCTTAGGCGAATGGCGGCGCGGTTTACAAGACTGCTTAGGTATAGGTCGCCCAGATTTCGGCCCCGAAAGAGGCGTGGTATTGTTTGAAACAGCGGAAGCTTTGGCACAGAAAGCAGATAGATTGGTGAAAGCTAATCAAATGCCCTTAATTATCATTGATGATTCGGAAGAACAAATCAGTTTGGTAATGCTGCAATTTCCTTTGTGGTTAGCCTTTGCTCCCGACCCCAAAGTCATGAGAAATTATAATGATGACTTTTAAGTAAAGTGGGAGTGGGGAGTGGGGAGTGGGGAGTGCGAAAAAAAGGGGTAATGGGGAAGTTATTTTCCCAATGACTCATGAACAATATTAAATATTACAGTTTTTAACTTTTTATGGCTATTTGGCTCACTTTATGCAGTGTGACTTTGGTTGTAGCTTATCTCTTGGGTTCTTTTCCTACCGGCTACATCACTGTGAAGCAGTTAAAAGGTATTGATATTCGAGAAGTTGGCTCAGGTTCCACTGGTGCAACCAATGTGTTAAGAACTTTGGGTAAAGGGCCAGGAGCGATGGTTTTAGTTGTGGATTGTTTAAAGGGCGTATTAGCGATCGCTCTTGTTTACTGGTTGTTTAGCTTTGCCTCTATACAAAATTTTATCCCGGCAACGGTAGATGTTAACCTATGGCAACCTTGGATGATTACTTTAGCTGGAATAGCCGCCATCCTGGGACATAGTAAATCGATTTTTTTAGGCTTTACTGGAGGAAAATCAGTTGCTACCAGTTTAGGAATTTTATTAGCGATAAATTGGCAAGTAGGTTTAGCCACAGCAGGTGTATTTGCCGTTATTGTAGCTATATCGAGGATAGTATCTTTGAGTTCTATGGCTGGTGCGATCGCTGTTGCTTTTTTGATGGTAATTCTACATCAACCCTTGCCCTACATTTTGTTTGGTATCGCTGGCGGTTTGTATGTAATTTTGCGTCACCGTAGTAATATTGAGCGACTGCTGGCGGGAACGGAACCCAAAATCGGGCAGAAGTTAACAACAGAATTAGAACAAAGTGGTTAGCTAGGGATTAGGAATTGGGCGATCGCCTCAGCACTCAGGTTGCTTTTTCTATACTTTTATAGAATGAGAATATAGTGTCATCAATACTTTTCCTCTAAATGAGGTACATTACTCTAGCCCCTAGCCTTTAGCCTCTTTCCCCAATAAACACTGTATTACAACACTTAAATAAACATAATTTCCCATGACCACTTCTAAACGCCGCTACCACATTATTACCTTCGGTTGCCAAATGAATAAAGCCGACTCTGAGCGCATGGCTGGTATTTTAGAAGACATGGACTTTGAGTTTATAGAAGACCCCAATCAAGCAGATTTAATTCTCTACAATACTTGTACCATTCGTGATAATGCTGAACAGAAAGTATATTCTTACCTCGGTAGACAAGCCAAGCGTAAGCATGAACAGCCGGATTTAACATTGATTGTCGCTGGTTGTGTTGCCCAACAAGAAGGCGAAACTCTGTTGCGGCGAGTGCCAGAAATAGACTTGGTGATGGGGCCACAACACGCCAATCGTCTCAAAGACTTGCTAGAAACCGTGTTCGAGGGTCAGCAAGTTGTGGCTACTGAGGCGGTTCACATCATGGAGGATATCACCCAGCCGCGACGGGATAGCAAAGTGACCTCGTGGGTGAATGTGATTTACGGCTGTAATGAACGCTGCACTTATTGCGTAGTGCCTAATGTGCGGGGTGTAGAACAATCTCGTACGCCGACAGCAATTCGCGCAGAAATGGAGGAGCTAGGACGACAAGGTTACAAAGAAGTGACCCTACTCGGTCAAAATATTGATGCTTATGGCAGAGATTTACCTGGTGCAACTCCAGAAGGTCGGCATCTGCACACACTCACGGATTTGCTTTATTATGTCCATGATGTGCCAGGAATTGAGCGGCTAAGATTTGCTACTAGTCACCCTCGTTATTTCACGGAGAGATTAATTCAAGCTTGTGCCGAGTTACCCAAAGTGTGCGAACACTTCCACATTCCTTTTCAATCTGGAGATAACGAAATTTTGAAAGCGATGTCGCGGGGTTATACCCACGAAAAATATCGCCGGATTATTGATACTGTTCGCCGCTATATGCCTGATGCATCAATTAGTGGTGATGCCATTGTCGGCTTTCCAGGAGAAACAGAAGCACAATTTGCAAAGACTTTGCAACTGGTAGAAGATATTGGCTTTGATTTATTGAACACAGCCGCATATTCGCCACGTCCTGGAACACCAGCCGCTATCTGGGAAAATCAACTCAGCGAAGAAGTGAAAAGCGATCGCCTACAAAGATTAAACCATTTAGTCAACGTCAAAGCCTCTGAGCGATCGCAGCGTTACATGGGACGCGTTGAAGAAGTGTTGGTAGAAGAGCAAAACTCTAAAGATCCTACCCAAGTAATGGGACGTACACGCGGTAATCGTTTAACCTTCTTTACTGGCGATATCAATGAATTAAGAGGGCAGTTGGTACAGGTAAAAATTACCGAAGTCCGCGCTTTTAGCTTGACAGGCGAACCTGTAGAAGTGCGACAAGCCGTGCCAGTTTAATCATATGATTCTAGCCTGCGTAGGCAGGCTTAGTTTGTATAGCCCCAGACTTCCAGTCTGAGGGGCTGTTTTATTGCGGAAAATAAGCAATAATCATTGCTACCTCAGGGTGACTACGAGCGATCGCCTCTGGTGCATGACCGAGCAGTGAAAATAGTTGTGTCTTCTGTTCCACAGTGCCATTTAATACTAGTAAGTCGTTGGTTGTGAGTAACCGAGAAACTTGGCGAACAAAATTACCTCGCACCTGTTGAATTGGTGTATCAGCGGGAATATCAGCATTAGTTAAATCAACCTTGGCTCCTCTAACTGGGACTACTTGTAATAGTTGTAGAGATGCTTTGAGTTCCGTCGCCAAACTTTTAGCTAATTGGATACTCTGCCCAAAAGAACTAGCGTAAGTTTGCTGGGTAGTGAATGCCAAAAATACTCGATTTGTATGCTCAATTGGTAGTGGGAATCGACTGACTAAAACGGGTACTGAGCTACGTTGAACAATTTTGTCAATGACACCACCAAATAAGTTTTCTTGATATGTAGAGTAACCTTTCCAACCGCAGATAATGACACTGGCTTGTTTTTCTTCTGCTACGCGGGCAATACCTTTATCAATCGATTCGTCAATTCGCCCAATGGAGGTGACATCAACAACCGCAGCATGAGCAATCATTTCGGCGGTTGATAGTAATTGGTTTTGTCTGGTTTTATCTTCTAGGGAAATGGGGGCACTTTTTTCTAGTAAAATATGCAGCGGTAATAAAGTACCCGTAGATGATTTTGCTAATAAAATCGCCAACTGAAGCAAGTTGTCTTCAGTACTCGGGTTAGCAACTGGAACTAACACGCGATCGCCTATATTTGCTGTCTGCGGAGTGGTAATAGTGGTTTCTCCGGGCTTGAGGTTTTGTCCCCACTGATTTGTAATCCAAGGAGAAGCAATGCAGGTAACTAAAATCATGGCGATGGTGCCGTTGACTGTTAATTGGTCAACCAACTCAATATTAAAAGCAACTGTAATCGCCGCCAGAGTCGAGGCTGCTTGCGCTACTGATAGTCCAAACAGCACCATAATGTTGTCAAAGTTGAATCCAAATAACTTACCTACACCCCAAGCCGGAATGAATTTGGTACCAACAGCAGCAGCCACCATGACACCTGATACTACTAGGGCTTGCGGTTCCTGAATCAGAATTAAGGGATTCACCAACATGCCTACAGAAATCAGGAAAAATGGTACAAATAGCGTATTACCAATGAACTGAATCCGATTCATCAAGGGGCTAAGGTGCGGTATCAGTTGGGTAATGGCAACACCCGCTAAGAAAGCACCAATAATCGGCTCAACTTGAATTAATTCGGCGCCATAGGAAACTACAAATAAAGTAGCTAAAACAAAGGTAAACTCTGCCCCTTCGTCGTGTCCAAAGCGCTGAAAAAACCAGCGTCCCAAACGCGGTAGTCCCCAAAGTGTGAGGAAGGTGTAGACAATCAGTGAAGGAATCAAGGTTAGCCAAAACTGTAAGGTTAAATTACCTTGATGCGCCCTTACCACCACTGCTAACACCAACAACGCCAAAACATTGGTAATTAACGTCCCTCCCAGAGTGGTAGTCATCACCTGAGAACGCATAATTCCCAGTTTGCTAGCTACAGGTAGCGCCAATAGGGTATGAGAGGCAAAACAGGATGCCACCAAAACAGCTGGCAACAAACCGTAACCAATGGCCATCATGGCTCCCGTACCCAAGATCATCGGTACGAGAAAAGTAGCCAGTCCAAAGAGAACTGCCTTATCAGCGTTATATTTCAGGTCATCTAGGCTTGTTTCCAGCCCGGCCATGAACATGAGAAATAACAAACCCACTGTGCCCAGCAGGATAATCGTGCTATCTCGTGCCAACAGTCCTAGTCCATTTGGCCCGACTATGACCCCAGCCAAAATTAATCCTACAATCCCAGGTAGGCGAATTTTTTCAAATAACAGGGGGGCGATGAGCATAATCCCCAAAATCATCAGAAAAACCGGTACCGGTTCTTTAATGGGGGTGGATATTAGGGTAGTCATTAAAAAGTCAGTCATACTCTGCCCTCAGGTTGCGATAGCCTCTGGTTTTTTAGCTGTTTTTCAGGCACTATAGTTAGTTGCACTGACTCAAATATTAGTACCTTCTGAAAACTTCAATCGCATTGACAGTGTTGAAATACGTATTTTGTACTTAAGTATTGGGTATGAGCGACTAAAGACTGGGGACTGGCTAATCCCTAGCAGCGCGTTCAAATTAATAACAATATTAATTTTACCAACGTTAAATGTTAAGTCAGTTTAAAGTTAGAGATATTATTTTTCAGTAAATTGCCCCTGAGATTTAAAATATCAAAACTCCTAGAATAAATACACTAACTAAAGTTGTATTTTTCTATGAAAATTTGCTCTCAAAGTTTGGCATTTTTAAGTTATACTTGGGGACTTTTAACAATTAATTTTGTTGCTTCTCTGCCTGCTCAAGCATCAATTGTTTGTGAACCCGGAACAATTAGTCATTATGCCAATAACTCACTAGCAACTTGTGTGCTTGGCCAAGACATGACAGTACAGCTATCTAGTTCCAGTTCAGGGACATCTAATTTTTATTGCCAAGCTCAAAGATATATATCTTTTGATGATCAAGGGCAGTTTCAAAGTTGCCAGCTTGCACAAGATATTCAAATTAGACAAGGTAACTCTATACAAACATGTCCAGCCGAATATAGAGTATATGTTTCAGTTTCCACTAATGGTATGACAACAATTAGTTGCAGCCCTCATTAATTACCCATAAACCAAACTGCTTGGCTTTAAAAATCCCATTAGATATAGAAGAGTGGGAAAATAACCCACTCTTTTTTCATTAACTATTAACTAAACAACAGCCGATAATTTTTGCTGAAAGAAAGCTGCCATAACTCTTTCGGCTATTTGACGGCTAGTTAAACCTAGTTCTGCCTTAGATTCATCTGGTGTAGCATGGTCGACCAATATATCTGGCACACCAATACGCTTCACTGGAACTACGACATCAGCATCTAGTAAGGCTTCTGCCACCGCAGAACCGAAACCGCCCATCACACAGCCTTCTTCTAAAGTGACGACACGGCCGATTTGTTTCGCTAAAGGCAAAATCAATTCAGTATCCAAAGGCTTGACAAACCGGGCATTGATCACAGTTGCTTGAATGCCATGTTCACTGAGAATTTCCGCCGCTTGCATACTCGGATAAACCATTGTGCCGTAACCCAGAATTAACACATCATCTCCGTGGCGGAGAATTTCGGCTTTCCCGATTTCTAAAGGTTCCCAGCCTTCTTCCATCAAAGGCACACCGTAACCGTTACCACGAGGGAAACGCATAGATATTGGCCCACTAGTATGGTTAATACCAGTCACTATCATGCGTTGCAGTTCGGCTTCGTCTTTGGGTGCCATCATCACCATGTTAGGTATGCAACGTAGATAGGCAATATCATACATACCTTGGTGAGTAGGGCCATCAGCACCAACGATACCTGCTCTGTCTAGACAAAAGAACACCGGCAGATTTTGAATACAGACATCATGAATGATTTGGTCGTAACCCCGTTGCAGGAAAGTGGAATAGATAGCTGCCACAGGGCGCATCCCTTCAGATGCTAGTCCCGCAGCTAGGGTGACAGCATGTTGTTCGGCAATACCGACATCAATATATTGATGAGGTAATTTGGCTTGCAGCTTATCTAAACCTGTTCCTGTAGCCATTGCTGCCGTAATCCCAATAATTTTGGGGTTTTGTTCGGCCAGTTTGACTAGGGTGTGAGAAAAGACTTTGGCATAAGCCGGGGGTTTGGGTTTGCTGGAGGGAACAGCTTTGCCTGTTGTCAGGTTGAAGGGACTTTGAGCATGATAGCCTACTTGATCTTTTTCGGCGATTTCATAACCTTTACCCTTGACTGTAATCACATGTACCAATACTGGCCCAATGATTTCGTGTGCCTGTTGGAAAGTGGTGATTAATTCTTCTAAGTTATGCCCGTCTACTGGCCCGATATAGGTAAAGCCTAATTCTTCAAAAACTGCACCGACTTTAGGCACAGCTAAACGCTTCATACCTTCTTTGATGCGTCCGAGTTCAGGGGACAGGGACTCACCAACAAAAGGAATTTGTTTAAGCTGTTCCTCAAGATTCTCCTTGATAAACTGCACCGGTGGACTCAGGCGCATTTTGTTGAGATAACGGGGAATCGCCCCCACATTGGGAGATATGGACATTTCGTTGTCGTTGAGAACAACCAGCAGGTTGGTTTTGGGCATGTGTCCTGCATGGTTGATAGCTTCTAAAGCCATACCCCCAGTTAAAGCACCATCACCAATGACAGCGACTGATTTAAATTTTTCCCCTTTCAAATCTCGCGCTAAAGCCATACCCAGTGCTGCGGAAATACTGGTAGAAGCATGTCCGGCGCCAAAGTGATCGAACTTGTTTTCGCACCGCTTGAGATAACCTGCTACTCCGTTTTTTTGCCTGAGAGTATGAAAGTTACTGTAGCGTCCTGTAAGTAATTTGTGGGGATAAGCTTGGTGTCCTACATCCCAAATGACTTTATCCCGATCCAAGTCCAGCGTTTGGTAAAGCCCCAGTGTTAACTCGACAACACCCAAACCAGGCCCCAGATGTCCTCCACTTGCTGCTACGGTTTGTAGGTGCTTGTCTCTAATCTGACGGGCAATTTGTTGCAGTTGCCGGATCGACAAACCATGCAACTGGTTAGGATGGGTGATTTCACTCAGATGCATATTATAGGGTGTTCCTCTCTAAACTCTACTTCTAGCATGATTTGATTTTCCCACGGTGGGGATGTCTCCAGAATTATCGGCAAGCAACTTAACACTGTAGTTGGGGAATGGGAATTAGGCACTGGAGACATGGGGAAAAATCACTTATATCATTCTCCCTTATTTCCCTAATTCCTTGCTGGTATCATTCAGCAACTTGGATTAATTGATGCTGTTGCACAGTACCGAGAACACGGTAAGGGGTAGTTGATTGCGTCGCCTGAACAGCAGAAGTCCAAGCATAGCTAGAAGCTGGCAATTGGGAAATGGATTCTACTGGTTCACCATGAAGAGGAGTGTAAAAATTGAGTAGTACACCAGTTTTACCTTCCACTTGCACAAAGTAAATCGGATGAGTTTGGAGAATCGAGGCGATCGCAGGCTGTTGGAGAAAATTTTTCACCTCAGGGTTATAATCACTAAATAAGCCCAAACTACCTGCCACAGCCAAAGCTAGCCAACAAGGAATTAACCAACCAGCTAGCCAATAACCAGTAGTGAGAAACTTTTGATGCCATTGGTAACGACCAATCCACACCATCGGCAAAATTAACCAACCCAAACCCATAATTAAGCCGATAAGTGCGTATTTGCGGATATCAACATCATTTACCCACATCACCACAACTGTACCTGCTACCACTAGCAAAATACCTAATCCCCCAAAGGCATAACTGAGATTACGCGAAATTTTCTGGATATAGTCATGGGATAATTTTTTGATATCCCTCATCCCCCGCCCCAACCACTCTAAACCCACAGCCGCCAGCAAAGCTATAAAGGGATAAAGACCAAGACTATAGTGAGATAAACGAGTAGAAAAAACACTGAGTTCGGCAAACAATACTACTGGAAAGCCAACTAATATTAATTGATAGCGATTAATAGGATGACGCAATAATAAAACTAAGCCTAAAAGTCCAAAAAAGAACCAAGGAAATGCTTTGAGTGGCACATTCCATAAATAAAATATTACTCCATTCCCCCCACGTTCATTAGACCCTAATTGGAAAACAAATCTGAGTAATTCCTGATAACTATCATTGCCGTAACGTAGCCAGCTAAACCATAACCAACTAAAGGTAGGAATCAAACCGACTATAAAACCTAAATATAAAATGGGGTTGGTAAGATGACGATGACGGCGCTGTTCTCCAATTAAATAAGGTAATAAAGCGATAATTGGTAAAAAAATCATAAAGCTTCTGACCAAGAAGCCCAGACCTAAACTTAAACCAGCAATAACACTCCAAAAATAGTCATATTGAGGATGTAATTCTGCTTTTAATAAACACCAAATTGCTAACAGTACCAGAAATATCATCGGCACATCAGGCGTGCCTAAACGACAATATTGCAACCAGAGAAATTGCACACTTAAAATCGCCCCAGCTAGCCAAGCTAGTCTTTTATTCAGGATGATTTCGCCAATTGCATATATCAGAAATACGCTCAAAATACCCAGCATCATACTCGGTAGTCGCACACTAGTTTCACTAATACCAAACAACTGATAGGAAATCGCAATGATCCAATAAGGGCCTGGGGTTTTATGGTGGACAGTTCCCCAAGGCGCTATCCAATCACCAGATTCAAACATCACACGCGATCGCCTGGCGTAAAGTCCTTCATCATGTGCCATGAGGCTATTTTCCCCAGAACTGAATAACAATAAGGGGAGTAGCCAAAGTAACAAACTAATATAAGGAAATACCGCTGATAAACGGATTTGCTGCCAAATAGGTTGTAATAAACGTAATTTATATAACATTGAATAGATAATATTAAAATATGTTACAAAATAGTTAATGAATTAATACTGACAATTACGCCATTTTAGGGTGAAATCTCCCAAATTTAGATATTTATGCTATTAAAACCTGATCAACGCCAAAAATTAGATGATACGGATGACAAGTTATTTTACGATTATCCCCGCTTTGTCACCCATGTAGATGAAGGATTTATTCAACGGCTAACAGATTTATATGGCGATCGCCTCCAAGTTAACACGCGGATACTTGACCTGATGAGCAGTTGGGTATCTCATCTACCAGAAGAGATGGAATTTGCCCATGTGGAAGGACATGGACTCAATGCAGAAGAACTAGGACGTAATCCCCGGCTAAATCATTACTTTGTCCAAAATATCAACGATAATCCGCAATTACCCCTGCCAGATCAAAGTTTTGATGCGGTTCTCAATTGTGTTTCCGTGCAGTATATGCAATATCCGGAAGCCGTTTTTTCAGAAATTCACCGCATCCTTAAACCGGGTGGTGTAGCAATTATCAGCTTTTCCAACCGCATGTTTTACCAAAAGGCGATTCAGGCTTGGCGAGATGCTTCAGAAGCCACGCGGGTAGAATTAGTCAAGCGCTACTTCACCGCAGTACCCGGATTTACAGATCCAGAGATCATCGTTCATCAATCAACAGTACCGAATTTTTTGCAGTGGTTGGGCGCACCCGGAGGAGATCCATTTTACGCTGCGATCGCTTACCGCATTCATGAATAACTTTGCCGTGCAGGGAAGAAAATAGCTAATTAATTGTAAAGAATTGGTATTAGTAGCACCAGTATGCGGAATCGTACAATGTGCGCTTGATTACTTAATTACACCAGAAAAACTCCACCCTCTAATCTCATCCCCATAGACGAAAAGGTTAGATAAAGCAAGGCTTTAGCAAGGTGGGGACAACTAGTGTTTACTTACTTATACCAATCTAGAAAAATCAAATGTTTCGTTCAAGACTTACTAAAATTGCTACGTTTGCTCTCAGTGTGATTACGTTTAGCTATATTTCTAACTTGTCAATCAATCAGAACGCGATTCAACTGCCATTGGCTCAAGCTGCTAGCGGCCACTGTGGTCCAAGTGGTAGTGCAGCCGGAACCGCTGCAACGAAGTTTTTCTTATTTCCTTATTACGCCACCTTTGATCCTGCATGTAAACAGCATGATATTTGTTATGCCACGTTGACGCAAACAGGTAAAAATAAAGAACAGTGCGAAGCGGAATTTCGCAAGGATCTCTACAAGATTTGCGAAGATCGCTCTCTCTGGGAAAAAATCAGTCGGGACTCCTTTGGTTATCTCACCAATCCCAAACTATGGGGTGGAATTGGCATGACTGGGCCTTGTAAGCGCCAAGCAGATTACGCTTATTGGGCGGTGAGTCAATTGGGTGAAAAGGCCTTGGGTAATCAAGCCATTCATAGTCTGAAAGTGGCCAGTGTTACAGCTAATCGCATCTATGATCGCTGGAGTGATGATGAACTCAAGGTATGTGTCAAAGTCCGCAACGATGGTAACTTGGCCACAGAGTGGGATCTCGTACTACTGGATAAAAAAGGCGCGATTGTCGATACTGAACCGGACACCTACGAACGTAATATCAAAGTGGGTCAAACCGATGAAGAATGTGTTACCACCAGGGGAAGCAGGTATTCTATTTCTGATTTGGGAACGAATGCACAAGTAGTAGTGCGTATGGACGATTATCCTGGTGTGGCACCATTTGCGATGGTAACTAAAATCTCAGTATCAACTCAACGCACACGTGATAAATTTACGTCTGTATCCCACAGTCATCAGAGCCGGATTGAAGCATACAGAGAGTTGCAGCAGATTGGAGCCGGTGCTAATAGGTAAGGTGATTTAATTAGTCAAGAGAGCATATCTGGTATGTTTTTCTACTTCCGCTATGCTCTCACAAGAGTCTAATACAACCAATTGGTTAGCCAATTTCAAGGTTAAAGAATCCTATTCGCAAAATCCGGCTTCTTGACTCATTTGAGTTAGCTTAGTCAAGAATTTATCACGTTTCACGAAATATCCGCAAAATCAAATAAATCATCATAATTTGATGCCAAGTTACAGCAATTGCCCTGTTTGCTATATCTTAGGAGAATTTGCCAACTCAGAGGGTTTTAGTCATGGTACATCAGACATATACAGCAGATATCTTAGTTGTGGGTGGGGGAACCGGAGGAACAGCTGCTGCAATCCAAGCGGCGAGACGGGGAGCGAAAACTATTTTGGTGAGTGAATTTCCTTGGTTGGGGGGAATGCTCACATCGGCTGGGGTATCTGCACCAGATGGGAATGAATTAATGGCTTTCCAAACTGGGTTATGGGGGGCATTTTTACAAGAATTACGGCTGCGTCAGCCAGGAGGATTAGATAATAGCTGGGTCAGCTTTTTTAGTTATGATCCACGTGTTGGGGCAGAGATTTTTGCAGATTGGGTGCAGGAATTATCAAATCTGCATTGGATTTCTGGAAAAGTTCCTTTGGAAGTCTTGCAACAGGAAAACTGTATAACTGGTGTGCGCTTTGCAGATTTGACAGTTACAGCCAAGGTTATTCTCGACGGTACAGAATTAGGTGATTTATTGGCTTTAGCAGAGATACCTCACCGTTGGGGATGGGAGTTGCAATCTGAGTGGGGAGAAATTAGCGCCCCAGTAGATTTTAATCATCTCACAGAGAAATATCCAGTGCAAGCGCCGACTTGGGTAATAGTTATGCAAGACTTTGGCGAAGCCGATGCCCCAGAAATCCTGGCTGCACCTACTTATGATGCATCGTTGTTTGTTGGTGCTTGGGATGATTATGGCCCAGAGAAATTTTTGAATTATGGACGTTGGTCAGGAGGTCGCTTGATGATCAATTGGCCTATCTGTGGCAATGACTATGCTGAAGGAGTGGGACGATTAATCAAGTCAGAACAAGATAAACAAGAATTTTTCCAAGAATCTCGCTGGCATAGTCAAAATTTTGCTCATTTTATCCAAAAAAACTTAGGTAGACGCTATGGTTTAGCGGAGTCAGTCTTTCCCTGTAACCCTAGTGCTTTTGCATTGCATCCTTATTACCGCGAAAGTCGCCGCTTGGTGGGATTAACTACTGTGCGAGAACAGGATATTTTGCCCATGACGGGGGGTATGGTAGCATCACTATTTCCCGATACCATTGCGGTGGGTAACTATGCCAACGATCATCATTATCCTGGGTTTGATTTACCACTACAACCTAAATCTATCTGCTGGGGGGGACGTTGGACTGGTACACCCTTTACGATTCCCTATCGGTGCTTGATTCCCGCTATTGCAGATGGTTTATTAGTTTGTGAAAAGAATATTTCTGTATCTCATATTGCCAATGGCGCTACCAGATTGCAACCTGTAGTCATGGGTATCGGTCAAGCGGCGGGAATGGCAGCGGCTATGTGCGTTGAGTTGAACTGTCAGCCGAGAGATTTACCTGTTAGGCAACTACAAGAGGCTTTGTTAAAAGATTTACAATCTCCTGCATCAATTATACCTTTATTTAATTTAGATTTATCACCCAAATATCCGGAATGGCTTAATTGGCAAGCGTATTACTTAAATGAACCCCAAGCTTATCCATTAAATGGTAATCACCCTAATTCATCTTTAATTAAATATTATTACGCAGAAGATACTTCAGTATTAACACGGCACAGCGACTGTTTTACAGGCGCTTTTCAGCGTCTAAATCAGCAGGATTACCGATTCACGATCGCAACGCCAGGCGCTTATCATGGACAAACTTGGCAGATTGTCACTTGGCGATCGCACATAGATGAGCAGCTACAAGCCGCTGTAAATGGGCAAATGCTGACTATTTGGGGCCGCATGAATCATTCTGGTCAATGGTTATTAGCTGAAAAAATTGAATACGTATCGTTAAAGTAGTTTTTTTTCAGTAAAACACACTACTTTTTTCAAAAATTTCCGGACACACCACAAGAAATTAAGTAGCTCTAAATAAGAAAGTTTAAAAATAGACATTTGTTATGCGAGCTACAACTTCCCTTTTAGTGTCTAGTCTGGTGTTCAGTACCTTAGCTTTTAATTGCCAAGCTAAAGTAAATCGTGCGTCTGAGATCTTACTTTCGCCTTCTGGTTCACAACAATATCAAGCTCAATTTAGTGAACCAGAAAGACCAGTACCACATCGGGGTAGTGGACGCAGAGATTTCATGGAAAAGTCTAGTGCAAATGCTTTTAATTCGTAATTCGTCATCCTGTGTGGGAAGACCTATAGAGCGCGTCTACGTAATTCATCATTGAACGTGAAGTGTCTTGATAAATCAATGGAGACAACGAATTATGATGAAATACCAAGAAATTAATTCACTGGTTTCAGGTATGAAGAGAGTGACCCTGAAACTCAGAGTCACTCTCAAATCTTCAGCCTAAGCAATTTTATCTTTCACAATATGCCGATTTAGAGGCGTGAAAGTTTACTTTTTAGCTTCAGCAATGGGAACCCACTCAGTGTGGAATGTTCCATCTTTGTCAAGACGCTTGTAAGTATGTGCGCCAAAGTAGTCACGTTGTGCTTGAGTCAAGTTTTGAGGCAGGCGATCGCGGCGATAGCTGTCAAAATAATCTAAGGATGCACTAAATGCAGGTACGGGAATACCCAGTTTTGCTGCTGTGATAATCACTTCCCGCCAAGCATCTTGTCTGTCAAGAATTGTCTGCTTAAATTCGGGAGCAAGTAGCAGGTTAGGTAATGCGGGATTTTCGTGAAATGCCTTCTTAATTTTGTTCAAGAAGCCAGCGCGAATAATACAACCGCCCTTCCAAATCCGTGCCATTTCACCCAAATTCAGATCCCAGTTATAAGTCTTGGAAGCTGTAGATAACAGCGCCATACCCTGAGCGTAAGAACAAATTTTGGAACAATAAAGGGCATCACGCACCTTATTCACAAAATCCTTCACATCGCCATCAAACTTAGCACTGGGGCCGGTGAGGCTCTTAGAAGCTGCTACCCGTTCATCTTTAATTGAAGATAGAATCCGGGCATTAACTGCTGCTGTGATGGTGGGAATCGCTACACCCAATTCCAAAGCAGTTTGTACAGTCCAGCGTCCAGTTCCCTTTTGACCGGCTGCGTCAACAATTAAATCGACTAAGGGTTTTTTGGTGTCAGGGTCGATGTAAGGGAAAATATTGGATGTAATCTCAATCAAAAATGAATTGAGTTCGTCGGTGGTGTTCCACTCAGTGAACACTTCATGTAGCTGATTATGATCTAATCCAGCTACGTTTTTCAGCAAGTCATAGGCTTCTGCAATTAACTGCATATCACCGTACTCAATGCCGTTGTGTACCATTTTGACATAGTGACCCGAACCACCGGGGCCAATATAGGTTACACAAGGGCCATCATCAACTTGGGCAGCAATTTTGTTGAAAATTGGTGACAGATACTCATAGGAACTTGGTGTACCACCAGGCATGAGAGAAGGGCCATTGAGAGCGCCTTCTTCACCGCCGCTGACACCCATACCCAGAAACCGCAGTCCAGCGGGTTCTAGTTCCTGAGTGCGGCGTTCTGTATCTTCAAACCAAGAGTTGCCACCGTCGATAATGATATCGCCTTCATCTAGTAAAGGTTTGAGTTGGGCAATCACCGCATCCACTGGCTTACCAGCTTGCACCATCACGAGGATTTTGCGGGGACGTTCCAATGAAGCGACAAATTCTTCTAAGGTAAAGGCGGCTTTGACGTTCCTTCCAGGCGCCCGCTGCGCCATAAACGCGTCCGTTTTTTCTCTGGAGCGGTTATAAACTGCAATTGGGAAGCCATTACGCTCAACATTAAGAGCGATATTCTCGCCCATTACGGCTAATCCAATCACACCAAAGCTTTGTAGTGTCATAAATTAATTTTGGCTAACTCTTGCAGATCCTTTTATCTTTAGGGTAGACCGAGATTTTCGCATCTCTTATAAAGAAGACCTTAAGACTTGAATAAATGACAAAAATCCATAATTAACACAAGGAATTGATTTTATTTTGTATCTAAATCGACAATTGAGTGACAAAATTTGCAAAATTGTTAGTTGAGGGACTGGAGGAAGAAGCAGGGGAGCAGGGAGCAGGGGGGAAATAACTTTCTCACTTTAACCTCTCGCCTCTAGCCTCTATCCTCTAAATTAAAAGACGTATTTTATGAAGGAGTAACCAAAAAATGCTGGCATATGTCCTAGCTTTTGTGGTTGGACTTGGTAGTTTAGCCCTTTACATATCAGCTTTCTTTTTTCCAGAAATCCACCGTAAGAATGATTTTATTTGGAGTGGTGTTGGACTTTTTTATGCCCTGATGTTATGGGTATTTGCACCGCGCATTTCTGGGGGTCTTTTACTCGGTCATGTGGCTAGCGTGGCTCTTTTGGTTTGGTTTGGCTGGCAAACTCTTTCATTACGTCGGCAACTAACCCCACTGCTACAACAAACGCCAATACCCAGTCCTGAGACAGTAAAAACTGATATTCAGCAGCAAGTGACTAAATTATCGCTCCAGGATAGGCTGGCGCAGGTGCAGCAGGGTATTGGTCGCACCTTTGGCGGTGTGAAAGATAAAGTACAAAAGCAACCCGTAACTCCTAAACCTGAAGATATTACCTCTGTGTTGGCAGAGAAATCTGCTGTGGAGATTATCGATAAAACCACTCCCACACCAGAACAACCCGTAGAGGAAGAAGTTACTACCGCCGAGACTGAATCTCAAGCTAAGGTTGTACCAGAAGCCACACCACCAAATCCCCCATCTGCTGAAATGGTGGAAACAGCACAAGCAGAAACGGAGACTGAAGAAAAACAACCGATTCCTGCCGAGGAAATTGCACCGGATGCTGCACTTGCTCCCCCAGCAGAAGCGCAATCGGAACAAATACCACCGAATAATAATCAAACTAGTTGATTGGATTGAAACCCAGCGTTACCTAATATAGCGTTGGGTTTCACTTTGGATTAGTTTAGCTCAATGAGGGTAGGCGATAAGCCCCAGATCTTAGATAAACAATGCTGGAGAAACATCAAAAAATTCTCCCAAGCCAAGGCTTTTGCTTGAGCTTTATCGGTTATTTATAAAAAAATCTCTATCTATTTTACAGTCAATTTTTCCAAAACTATATTCATCAAGACAAATTATGCACTCTATTTTTGGGCGTTGTTGATTAATCGGATGATTTTTGTTTCACGCAAAGGCGCAAAGGTGCAAAGAAGGGAAAGAGCTTTAGTTGATTAATTTTAAAATTATTTTTAACTAGATTTATCCTTGTCTAAAGCTTCCTGGATAGCACGGCGACAAAATTCTGATGGGTCATCTTTTGACTTGACTGCTTCTTTCATAGCTTCTGATACCCGAAAACTGAGATTTGCTGTTAATGGTTCTTCTCTATCTGTCTCGTATGGTTTTAAGTTTTCTGGCTTCCCTTTAGGGTTAGGCATTGTTAAGAAGTATGAAAATAGCTATATCGACGTGCGCGCATGAGAATAGAGTTAAATCGGTGGTGTTCTATAGTCTGGAAAACTGGTACACCACCGATACCACTTTTTAAGAGAGGCAATTCTATTTTATGTTCACGCGCACCGAGTTAGAACTGTTGAGCGTTCCCCAGTTAAAAATGCTCTGTAATCGCTATGGCTTAAAGCCTACTGGGAATCCTGGATACAAAACTAGCTACATCACCACCTTGATGGCCTTTCCTGTACTAGCAATACATCAACTAGAGGAAGGTAAAGGTTTAAAATCACCATCCTTCGGTAGTCTCCAGGAAATAGGTACTACTTTGGATGAGATGGGTAGTCCCACACCTGAACAATCTGCACTCATCAGAATTTCTTTTGAGGGTAGGAGGATGGAGATACCTGCTAGGTATGATCAAGAGAAGCTATTAGCCCTTTATAAAGCTAAGAACCATTTAGAGGAAGTAATTAGCTTGCTGACAATTTAGCGAAACCAATAGAAGCCTCTCGCCTGACTAAAGGGAGGCTTTTTGAGCGATGGCGCAAAGCGCCCACCGGAGGTGAACGCACAAAGCACCCACCGAAAGCGATCGCAACTCTTAAAATAAAGGTAAAAACTCTATGCGGTCTTGATACTCGTTATCAACAGTAACTGTTCTAAATTTTCACCAACGCTTAATTTTGGACTGAGAATAAATATTCCTGGTATATGATGATTTTGCGCTATGTGATCTGCCAAATGAACTGGCATAGATTTGCGATGATTGATAACTAAAATAAAATCGTTTGCTTCACACCAAAGTAAAATTTCCGGGTCTAATGTTTCTTTTTGTGGAGTTGTTAAATCTCCAATTGCCAAAACAAATAAATCAGGTTTTAGTCGGCGTAATTGAACTGTATAAATTGGAGCAACGTTCTCATCTATGAGATACTTAAGCGCCATGAGTGATGGAAGTAGCCATTTTTTCAGTTTTTAATCCACGTAGTTTTTCTACAACTGGGTTAGGGTTGCGACGTTGTTCTTCTCTCATGCGATCGCCCCACTCTAACCAATCTTTTATGTAAGCATCTACTGTTTGTTTGTTATGTAAGTAGTAAAGAATCGTTGCATAAACTTGTTCTAAAGTCAATGATGTGTAAGTTTGAGCAATCTCTTCTGGAGTTTTAGCACGGAACAGATAATCAAACAAAATTGTTTCAATTCCTATTCGTGTACCTTTTAGCCGAATATCATCAGGCGCTAGAAAATTAAAGTAGTCTTCAAGTTGCATAGTTAACTCAGGCTAATAATATATATTCCCTGATCGTAACATTCAGATATTGAGCGATAATTAATTACACTGCCACTATTTCCGGCTTTAAATTAGGGTCTGCTGGTTCAAAATGTAACACCATAACTTGTGCTGGACGTAAACCAACCGATTCATAGGTTTGTCCATTGCGATCGCTAAATTCTACTTCAAATGCAGCACCATCAGCTAACATTTCCACGATTGTTCCGACTTGACCGCGCAATAAATTATATTCGGGTATATCTTCTGTCAGTGCGACTATATCCAGCAGTTTGGGTGTGCTTTGATTCATTTCAGATACCCTCAAGATATTACAACAAAGGATAGCAACTGGTTAACCTGGGAATATCACTATCAGCTTGAATTATCCAACCAGTGCGGATAGTTGCACTTTTATTTTGCCATTCTAGAGTAAAATCCAGTGTGTAACGTTGCCCAAATTCATCACACCGATTTAAACTAGCTGCTTGAGTTTTGACTTTTGCCAAAATAATTTGACGCAATTCTTCGGCATTATCAGCAGTTATCCCCAAAATTGAGGAAAAAAGACGGGCTTTATCCTTACCTGTAGGATGATTTGCATTAAGACAGTAGTCACGCAGTTTACGAATATCAATGATTGCGTTTTCGGCATTGGGCAGCAAAGGATTTTGGGGAATCATGCCATCTTCTATAATTGATTGGATAACCTGCACATATAATCTTAGGCATGAGACTGTGACAGAACCTGGAAGCTACAAAGATACGGTAAACTTACCCAAGACTAAATTCGATATGCGGGCGAACGCCATCAAGCGGGAACCCGAAATCCAGAAGTTCTGGGAAGAAAATAATATTTACGATCGCCTGTCGCAAAATAACCCCGGCGAATTATTTATACTTCATGATGGGCCTCCCTACGCTAACGGCTCATTCCATAGCGGTCATGCTTTGGGTAAAATTCTTAAAGATATTATTAATCGCTACCAACTGCTAAAAGGGCGTAAGATTCGCTACATTCCTGGTTGGGACTGTCATGGTTTGCCGATTGAGTTAAAGGTTTTGCAGAACATGAAGTCAGCAGAACGGCAAAACTTAACGCCTTTACAATTGCGGCAAAAAGCTAAACAATTTGCACTAGAAGCAGTAGCAGATCAAAGAAAAAGTTGTATACGCTTTGGAATGTGGGGCGATTTTGAACACCCTTACCTGACTTTACAGCCGGAATATGAAGCGGCGCAGATTGGTGTGTTTGGTCAGATGTTTTTGAAAGGATACATCTATCGTGGTTTGAAGCCGGTGCATTGGAGTCCTAGTTCTAAGACGGCTTTGGCTGAGGCGGAGTTGGAATATCCTGAAGGTCACACTTCTCGCAGTATTTATGCGGCTTTCCCTGTGACTGGGTTGGCTGAGGCGGTGAAGCCTGTTTTGGGGGAATATTTGCCGCATTTGAGTGTCGCTATCTGGACTACTACTCCTTGGACGATTCCAGGGAATTTGGCTGTGGCGGTGAATGGTGATTTGAATTATGCGGTGGTGGAGGTTTCGCGCAAAGACGCAAAGACGCAAAGTGAGTATTTGATTGTGGCGGCTGATTTGGTGGAAAGGTTGGCTGCTACTTTGGATGTGGATTTAACGGTGAGGGCTACTTTTAAGGGGCGGGAGTTAGAAGGTTCCACTTATCGTCATCCTTTGTTTGACCGTGAAAGTCCGGTGGTGCTTGGTGGTGATTATATTACTACTGAG
The DNA here is from genome assembly GCF_963920895.1 of Anabaena sp. CCY 9613. Classification (NCBI taxonomy): domain Bacteria; kingdom Bacillati; phylum Cyanobacteriota; class Cyanophyceae; order Nostocales; family Nostocaceae; genus Anabaena; species Anabaena sp. CCY 9613. The sequence continues at coordinate 366,496 of NZ_CAWUDE010000002.1, read as the reverse complement.
TCTGGTACTGGGTTGGTACATACTGCGCCTGGTCATGGTCAGGAGGACTATATTGTTGGTCAGCGTTACAAGTTACCTATCCTTGCACCTGTGGATGATAATGGTGATTTTACTCAGGAGGCGGGTGAGTTTGCTGGGTTGAATGTGCTGGGTGAGGGAAATCAGGCGGTTATTGATGCGTTGACGGCTGCTGGTTCTTTGTTGAAGGAGGAAGCTTACGCCCACAAGTATCCTTATGATTGGCGGACTAAGAAGCCGACGATTTTTCGAGCGACGGAACAATGGTTTGCTTCGGTGGCTGGTTTTAGAGATGAAGCTTTGAAGGCGATCGCCAGTGTAAAATGGATTCCAGCCCAAGGGGAAAATCGCATCACGCCGATGGTGGCTGAACGTTCTGATTGGTGTATTTCTCGTCAGCGTAGTTGGGGTGTACCGATTCCGGTGTTTTACGATGAAGCGACCGGGGAACCGTTATTAAATGAGGAAACTATCAACCATGTCCAAGCTATCATTGCTGAAAAAGGTTCTGATGCTTGGTGGGAACTTTCAGTAGAGGAGTTATTACCCCCGTCTTACCGCAACGATGGTAAGTCTTACCGCAAAGGTACGGACACTATGGATGTGTGGTTTGATTCTGGTTCGTCTTGGGCGGCTGTGGCTAAACAGCGTCCTGAGTTACGTTACCCGGCTGATATGTATTTGGAAGGTTCTGACCAACACCGGGGATGGTTCCAGTCAAGTTTGCTGACTAGTGTAGCTGTAAATGGCATTGCACCTTATAAAACTGTATTGACTCACGGCTTTGTTTTAGATGAACAAGGGCGGAAGATGAGTAAGTCAGAAGGAAATGTAGTTGACCCAAATACATTTATTGAAGGCGGAAAAAATAAAAAAGAAGAACCACCTTATGGTGCAGATGTATTGCGGCTGTGGGTGTCGTCAGTAGATTACTCCTCTGATGTCCGTATTGGTAAAAATATCATCAGGCAGCTCAATGATGTTAGAGGTAAGATTCGCAATACAGCCAGGTTTTTGTTGGGAAGCTTGCATGATTTTGACCCCGAAAAAGATGCAGTACCTCTAGAAGATTTACCAGAACTCGACCGCTATATGCTGCACCGCATGACAGAGGTGTTTGCAGAAGTGACGGCTGCTTTTGAAAGTTTTCAATTCTTCCGCTTCTTCCAAACAGTGCAGAATTTCTGCGTTGTGGATTTATCCAACTTTTATTTAGATGTTGCCAAAGATAGACTGTATATCAGTGCTGCTGATGCTTTCCGTCGTCGCAGCTGTCAAACAGTATTGCAGATTGCTTTAGAGAATTTAGCCAGAGCGATCGCACCTGTGTTGTGTCATACTGCTGAGGATATCTGGCAATATATCCCCTATAAAACACCTTATAAATCGGTATTTGAAGCCGGTTGGGTGCAGGTAGACCAAGCCTGGAGTGACCCAGATTTAGGGGAATTTTGGGAAACTCTGCGACAACTCCGCACCGATGTTAACAAGGTATTGGAACAAGCCAGGGTAGAAAAAATGATTGGTTCTTCCCTAGAAGCGAAAGCCTTAATTCACATCCCCCACAAACAGTTAGGCGATGCTATCAAAGCCTTTAACCCCAAAAAAGGTAACGGGATTGACGAACTGCGGTATTTATTGCTGACTTCCCAAGTGGAAATTTTAGATTCTGGTGAGAAACTGCAAGGATTAAAATATACAGCCAAAACAGTAGATTGGGAAATTGGCGTAGTCAATGCAGATGGACAAAAGTGCGATCGCTGCTGGAATTACTCTGTCCATGTGGGAGAATCACAAGAGCATCCCTTATTATGTGAACGGTGCGTTCCCGCCTTAGCCGGAGAGTTTTAGAGAGTAGAAATACTCCGGTTTGATGCAACCCAGCGTTTCCTAGTGAAGCGTTGGGTTTTGCTGATCAGATGAATATATAAGTAGTAAAATTAAATAGTAAATACTTATCATATAAAATTATGAGTGAAACATTAATAGTTACATTTGATGGTCAATTTTTGCGTCCAGATTTACCTTTAAATTTGGAACCTAACAAGCGTTATGTTATCAAAATTGAATCTGCCATTGAATCAGTGCCTAATGGTAATGCTTGGGATGTATTAGAAGCTCTCATCGGGACAGTTGAGATAGAAAATGAAATGTGTCAAATACCCATAGATTTTATGCAATTTGCTGGTATTGCTAGTGGTGAGGAAGCCACAATTTTACAAACTCTCGAACATGAAATTGAAGAACAGCGATCGTTAGATTTACAAAGACAAATCGACCTGTGAAAAAAGCTTTATTAGATACAAATATCTTGTCATACTTTTTGCGAGGTGAAAAACAAGTTGTCAAAAAATTCAGTGAATACCAACAATTTCACAATAAATTGACTTTTTCTATTCTCACCTACTACGAAATCAAAAGTGGTTTACTCTACAAAGATGCACGAAAACTGTTGCAAAAATTTGAAATACTTGCCAATAGCAGTGAAATTTTTCCACTAGATTTAGAAACAGCTAACATTGCAAGTCTCATTTACACAGACTTACGTCAAAAAGGTTTACTCATTGCTCCGATTGACTTGCTTATTGCAGCATCAGCAATTCAACATGAATGCGTTTTAATTACTGCAAATATCAAACATTTTCAAAATATATCTAATCTAGAATATGACAATTGGGCAGCATCTCCCTTGTCATAAAGATTTACTCTGATGCGCCTTTAGAACAAAGAAAGAAACTCTAACTCTATAGGAAGAAATGCGATCGCTGCTGGAATTACTCTGTCCATGTGGGAGAATCAGCAGAGCATCTCTTGTTGTGTGAACGCTGCATCCCAGCTTTAGCGGGAGAGTTTTAAGAGTCGGGAATAGGCGATAAAACCGAAGAATTAAACCCAGCGTTTCCTAGCGAAGCGTTGGGTTTTACTTTATGCCCTTATCGAGATTTTAAATCAGCGATCGCACCTTTAGTCATAGCAGCTATGGTTTTATCGTTGGCTTTGGGCAAATGATAATACTTGCCTCCGGCTGTTTGCGATAATTCTTTAGCAAAACCAGTTGATACAAATTTACTTTCTGTATCAATTACCAATAGTTGCATTCCTGCGGCGCGAATCCTTGCAGCAATATCTAATAATTCTGCTTTGATATCTGGCTTTTCTCCTGGTTCTAGTTGTTCACCCAAAGAACGCGCCAAGGGAATATTACCCCGGCCATCGGTGATGGCCACAATCACAACTTGCCCAACATCGCCACTCATCTGGGCATTAACGCCAACACGTACAGCTTGAGTTAAACCATGTGCTAAGGGCGAACCACCGCCACAGGGTAATCTTTCTAAACGGTTACGTGCTAAAGCAATGGAACGTGTGGGGGGTAATAATACCTCTGCTTGTTCTCCCCGAAAGGGAATCAATGCTACTTGGTCACGGTTTTGATAAGCTTCTGTTAATAGTTGCATGACTGCGCCTTTAGCCGATTGCATCCTGTTAAGTGCCATTGAACCAGAAGCATCTACCACAAATACAACCAACGCCCCGGCTTTACGTACCAAGCGTTTGGAACGAATATCACTTTGTTCGACAATGACGTTTCTACCTGGGTTTTTTTCGCGTCTAGCTTTTTGATAGGGTGCAGCTGACCTCAGGGTGGCATCTACAGCAATGCGTCGTACTTTACCCTTGGGTAACATCGGCTTAATATAGCGTCCCCGGTCTTCGGAAAAAATTATACTGCGACTACCAGATTTGCCTTGCCGTTTCGCCATTTGGGCAAAATACAGGATGCTATCATCTAAAATCACCCCTTCTGGATCAAAAACAAATTCCTCTGGAATATCAGGTGGTTCTTGTTCTTGATTTTCGTCTTGGTCTTGTTCTTCTTGGTCTTCCTGGTCGTCTTCGTCGTCTTGGTCTTCCTGTTCTGCTTGGTCTTGTGGTGGTGGTGGCGGCGGTGGCGGTGGTTGGTCAGGGGGTGGCGTTTGGACGATGGTTGACCGGGGGACAATGACTAATTCCACAGCCCGGCGTAAATCTTCGGCGTTGACTGTAGTGCGTCCTTCCAAGGCCGCCGCAGCTTTTGCAACGCGCACAGCAAATAATTCAGCGCGATGTCCTTGGACTCCACCACGAATCGCTTCATCTACTAAATAGGCAATTTGTTCTTGGGTAATGGTGACTTCTTTTAACCATTCCCGCGCCAAGATAATTTGAGTTTTCAGGCCGTCTAAGTCTTCGTTATATTGCTGGAGAAACTCTTGGGGAGATTGAGAGTAGGCGATCGCTTGCTCTACTGCTGCTACTCTTTGATCTAAGCCCAGTACACCATCAGCAGAAAGGGAGATGGCAATTCTATCAAGTAAATGCTCCCGTAATCCGCCTTCTTCTGGATTATAGGTGGCAATAAATAAGGATTTGCAAGGATGCTGAAAACTAATTCCCTCACGTTCTATTTGGTTGCGCCCTTCAGATAATACTGTGAGTAGCTGATTGGAGATTTGATCATCTAATAAATTCAATTCATCCACATACAGCACACCTCGGTTGGCTGTGGCGAGTAACCCAGGCTGAAAAATGGTATCACCTTGTTGGACAGATTTTTCGACATCCACAGAACCCAAAAGTCTGTCTTCTGTCACTCCCAAGGGTATCTGCACAAAAGGTGCTGGGACAATTTCGGTGGGGACATGGTTAATATCTTGATCTGCGTACTCTGCTGATAGATAATCATCCCAATCTTCTGGACGGTTGGGGTCGCAGTTGCTAATGGAGCCTTTAACAATTTCGATGGGTGGTAGTAAGGCATGAATAGCACGAGCCATAACTGATTTTGCCGTACCACGACGACCTGCGATCGCTACTCCCCCCAAACCAGGATCGACTGCTGCTAACAGCAAGGCTAATTTAATTGCTTCTTGGCCGACTACGGCTGTCAAGGGAAAGGCTGTAATTGTAGGGTTTAAAGTAGGCGCGGGCATGGTTAGCAAAATAGCTGGTCTCGGCTTTTAGCATAGCAATTTCTGGCACACTTAGAATATACGATATAGAAATTTGGGAGCAAGTTGATGAGTATTGCTCAAGCTAAACGTTTTACTTTGGATGAATACCACAGGCTTACAGAACTGGGCTTTTTTCATGAAGATGATCATATTGAATTAATTAATGGAGAAATTATTCAAATGGTATCCAAGGGTACAGCCCACGAAACTTGTTTACGAAATTTGTTGCGGGAACTGCCAAAACTTGTAGGAGATAGGGCAACATTGCAATCTCAAGCCCCAATTGCTTTACCACCTAACAGCGAACCTGAGCCAGATTTTGCCATTGTCAAAAATCGAGATGATAATTATCTTTCATCTCACCCTGTCCCTGTGGATATTTTATTGGTCATGGAAGTTGCTGATTCTTCTTTAGCTTACGACCAAGATGTCAAAATACCTCTTTATGCCCAAGCAGGTATTCATGATTATTGGATCTTTAATTTATTTGATCATCATCTGGAATGTTACAGTGAACCATATTTAGACAATCAAGGAAGATATGGTTATTTAAATAAGCGTATTGTTTTGCCTAATCAGGTAATAGCTTTGCCTTGTTTCCCTGATTTATTGCTCGACTTAAATAAAGTATTTCCACCAAACATTTAAAGTAGCTATAATGCTGGTAATGAGTAGGGCATAAACAAAATGTCACCAAAAACTTTTGATATTGCTGATTTATCGAATAATGTAGCTGATTTATTGTCAGATATTCAAAATCATGTTGAAGTTACCCTAACTCATCAGGGTATTCCTTTTGCAAAAGTTTTGCCATTGCCTCAACCTGAACCTAAAGTTACTGAAACTGAGGTAAATGATGCCTTAAAACCAAGAGTTGCAGGTTTTTGGCAAGGACAAGTTAAGATTGCTGATGATTTTGATGAGACTTCAGAAGAAGTAATTGCAGCATTTTATGGGGATGAGTAGTGAGTTTTTTGTTAGATACTCATGTTTTGTTGTGGTTTTTAGAAAATGATTCTAAATTGTCATATCAGGTAAGAGAGGTAATTACTAATCCTGAAAATTTAATTTTTGTTAGTGCGATTAGTGCTTGGGAGATTTCAATTAAACAGTCTTTAGGAAAGTTAATTGCTCCTAATAATTTGGAGGAGGCTTTACGATTTAGTCGTTTTGAGATTTTGTCTATGACGTTGGCACATGGAATAAAGGTTGCGGATTTACCTCTACACCATAAAGATCCTTTTGATAGGATATTAATTGCTCAAGCTTTGGTAGAAGGTTTAACAATTATAACAGTAGACCAAAAGTTTAAATTTTATGATGTCCCATTATTATCTGATGATTGGGGATAGTTCAAAATTATCGAAATTTACTAGATAATATGCCTTTATGCTGTGATTAACAAGCAGTATCAAGACAATTAAACAAAATGAATAAAAAAATTACGGAAACACTTCCACTTCTAATATTCCGCGATGAAAAACTTTTACGTCGTGCGTTGACACATCGTTCTTATGTAAATGAAAACCCAGAAGAAGGTGAACACAATGAACGTTTAGAATTTCTCGGTGATGCTATATTGAATTTTTTAAGTGGTGAATATCTTTATCGTCGTCATCCAGAAAGAGGAGAAGATGAATTAACTCGACGGCGTTCGGCTTTGGTAGACGAGAAGCAATTAGCTAAGTTTGCGCTTGAGGTGGGTTTAGATTTGAGAATGCGGTTAGGAAAAGGTGCTATTAGAGATGGCGGCTACCAAAATCCTAATTTGCTGAGTAGTACTTTTGAATCAGTGATTGCTGCTTACTATCTAGATAACAATTTAGATATTGAAGCAGTTCGCGCCATTGTCGAACCATTATTTGATGCTGTACCTGAGCAAATTGTCATGTCTCGCTCGAATGTAGACTGCAAAAATCGCTTTCAAGAATGGGTACAACGCAACGTAACGCCCAATCCTCCTAAATATGTCACAGTTCAAGTAGGTGGTTTGTCTCATGCACCAGAATTTATCGCTAAAGTTTTAGTGGATGACAAAGAATATGGAGAAGGTAAGGGGCGCAACAAAAAAACAGCAGAAAAAGCTGCTGCGGAAGATGCGTTAGCTAAGTTAGAAAAACAAGGTTTGTTGTTATAGTAATTTGGGATTCACTCTTGCGGTATATTTAGTTTCAAAGGCAGAGTAATTGTAAAAGTAGAACCCACATCCACCTCAGATACTAAATCAATTTCACCTTGCAATAATTTAACTAAACGAGAAACTATTGCCAAGCCCAAACCAGTGCTATCTGGTAGATAAGGCTGATTACCTGCATTAGCCCGAAAATAAGGTTCAAATATCTGCTCTAGGTTTTCTGGTGCAATACCAATTCCGGTATCAGCAACTGCGATCGCCCATCTGTCATTATTTACTAGCTGACATTTTATTTCAATAGTCCCAGACTTGGTGTAACGAATTGCATTACTCACAAGATTGGTCATAATCTGTTGTAAATGAAACTCGTCTGTGACTATTTCCTCAGGGATGCTATCGTAATCCACCACTACACGCAAATTTTTTTCCTCTGTTAAAGGCTGCAACATTTCACATATGTTGTCGATTAACTCACGCACATCAGTCTTGACTGGGTTGAGTTTCATCTGTCCGGCGTCATACCGAGAAATTTCTAACACATCGTTAATCAAACGCAGTAAATGTCTGCCATTGCGTAGTACGCGCTCAATATGTTCTAAATTGGTGTAAGTATCTCTGACGTTTGGCTTCTTGCGTTGTTGGCGTAAAAATAGATCGGAGTAACCAATAATCGAACTTAAAGGGTGTTTTAAATCATGGGCTAGTTGAGCAATATAATCTTGATTAGCCACAATTAAGCGATTTAATTGCTGATTATGCAGTGTTAATGACAACTGCAAATGCTTTAACTCACGCAAGCGTTCTTCAACATAACTATTAACACAGCGGGCGATCGCTTCATCGATTACTGCATCAATCAAACGCATTGCTCGAATGATCTCTAAAGGTGTTCCTTTTAATAAATCAGATTCCAAAGTATCAAATACTACCATTCGTAGCAAATGATATTCATGGGCAATTTCTGTGGGGTCAAAGCCTTGTTTAGCCCGCAGAACCCCATGATTCCAGCTAGCCGTAATTATCGACTGGACATCACTTCCCTGAGACTTAGAAAGTACTGTTACCATTGCGTCTAAGACATCAGGAAGATCATTTTGAATGGCTGTATAAGTTAAATCATCAGCACTTTCAATCTCTCTATCTTTACGAACTGCTGTAACCCATTTATTGAGAATAATATCAGTATTTTCAGCCAGTAATAGACTAAAATCCATTATTTTAAGGTGAGTCCGGAGTAGGTGGATAAATTTACATATACGCTTAGTTTAGCGATAGCGGTACGGCTCATCAAAATCAGTGATATAGTTCAACTGCCAAAAGAAATAGATATCATAATATTATATTGAAAATTGCCCCTAAATTTGACGCACATGGGAAATAAGGCGATCGCCTATGCTGCGTTCTTCATGTATTGTCAATAGAAAATGGGCTTGATCTCTGGTGTAGCAACCTAAAACCAGAATATGTGTCTGTTAATGACTGTATATAATTAGCGATCGCCTACATAAAAAGTTATAGTTGTCACGCCAAACTCAAAAGGCCATTAAGTAATTTTAATCAGACCTTCAATGTACTCGATAAATACTTTTGCAAAATTGGTAAATTAGACTATCATTTTTTTAGTGGGTAGCCTAATTCAAATTCATCGACACTGGATTTGAAACGGAGGAACCAATGTTTGGGGCTAATCTTACGAGAGACATCTTCCAGTCTTAGCCCGTCAGCTAACTCCGTCGGCAATGGAAGGAAACCCCCAAAGTATTGGCTTTAATACCAGTTGTTATTGGGGCTTCCTTGCGGATATCACATGTATATCCTCTGGGATATGGGCTATCTGTGTTCTACCCTGCTTCTCATTCATTATTCGTTTCCTTGGGGAGAAGGTAAAGCTGTGAAAATCAAGCCAATGTTAGTGCGCCTGCAAAGCGCCATAGGTCGAGATGACTTAATTGGTCAAATGGTATTATTACCAGAACCGAAAAAACCTTTTTCTCAAAAAGATCACAAAACAGAATCTGTTAGCTTAATCGTTGGCTATGATGCCTCTCCTAACAGTCACACCGCGCTAGATATAGCTTTTTGGATTGCTCATCAAACGCGTTTAGCTACCAATGTCCAAGTTACAGTACAAGCTGTTTATGTAGTAGAAAATAATTATAGCAGTCAGTATCCAGAGGTGTTGAGCTTTGCTAAACCTGTGCCTACCTTGGAATGTCCTGTTAGTGAAGTTTCCCATTCTTTTACCCCCGTTTTAACTCCAGCAAAATTACGGGGTATTAATTCCTGTTTACAAGAAAATCCTACAACTCATCTCCAGCAAGCAGATATAATTCTTTGGCAAGCACGTAGTTTGGCTGAAGAATGGGAAGGTTCCTTTAAATCTCATTTGCGGTTTGGCTGTGTGGGAACCGAACTCACAAAAGTTGTGGAATCGGAAGCGGCTGATGCGTTATTTTTGGGATGCAAATCAGTTAACCACCCCATTATCCAGACACTAGGTGCTAATTTTCCTTGTGGTGTTTTAGGTATACCCAATCGGATTGATTGATCTAATCACCCCCAATCCTTTATAAGGGTGTGTTGTCGCGTAGCGCAATGCACCTTCAATAATTCAATTTATCTCTTCAGGTAGATGCAAAGTAATTCTGTATTTAAATATACTTCGTTTTGACTAGAACCTAAACCCCATATTATGATATCTCCATTGCTAAAAATTACACCAAACTTCAGATTTAATCAGGATTAAAAGTATGAACCCACCTGAAGAATACATCAATAATAATTCAGGAGAACTAGTTAAACAGGGGTCAAATCAGCTGACTAGTAATGGTATTAGTGAAGTTAACAATTTAGATAAAGTTAGAGATATTCTTTTTGGTAGCCAATCACGGGAATTTGAAAAAAGGTTTTTCCGCTTAGAAGAACGCTTATTAAAAGAATTTTCTAATGGGCGAGATGAAACAAGAAAACGTTTAGATGCTTTAGAAAGTTATGTTAAACAAGAAGTAGATTCTTTAGCAGAAAGATTGAAAAATGAACAAGTAGAACGTGACCATAAAGTCACCCTACTTACTGAAGAACATAAAAACATATCTATATCATTAGAGAAAAAAATTGCTCAAGTTGATGAGCAGAATACTAATAGTCAAAGGGAATTACGCGAACAAATTCTCAACCAATCTAAAAGTTTGCAAGATGACATCCAGCACAAATATGAAGAGATTTTGGCTTTACTAGAACGAGAAGCACAGGAACTGCGGAGAAACAAAACTGATCGCTCTAATTTAGCAGCCTTATTTACCGATTTAGCTATTCGATTAAGTACGGAAAATAAATCAGAATTTTAAGTCAAAATCCCCTGATTATTTGATGAATTTATATCGAATCAATGCAACTTAATATTAATTATGAATTAAGGGGAGTTGGGTAATGAAAGACTACGCTCCTAATCCCAGAAGTAAAGTATCTACTCAAGTTGTGAGTAGTCATAGCCAACCCTCTGATTTGTCTGTCAATAACAAAGATCAAAAAGTTATTGATGATCTGAGTGAACTGCGTAGTTTGCTGCTGGGACTTGAACCGACTAAAGTTAAAAATCTTTATCAGCGATTAGATAATCCTCACATTCACCCAGAAGATATTAGCCGTTTATTACCAGAAGCAGTACTGTTGCGATCGCAGCAAGATAAAAAATTGGGTGAAGCTATTGTATCAACGGTGGAAGACGCCATTCAAGCTTCTGTACAGCAAGACCAAAATGTGCTATCCGAAGCATTTTTTCCTATTATCGGCCCAGCCACCCGCAAAGCAATTGCGACAGCTCTCAATGAGATGATGCAATCCTTGAATCAAACCTTGGAACATAGCTTATCACCAGAGAGCCTCAAATGGAGACTAGAAGCAAAACGCACTGGCAAATCATTTGCAGAAATTGTCCTACTGCGATCGCTTGTTTATCGCGTTGAGCAAGTATTTTTAATACATAAACAAACTGGGTTATTACTGCAACATTTAGTCGCAACTGAGGTAACAACTCAAGATCCAGATTTGGTGTCTGCGATGTTGACAGCTATTCAAGATTTTGTCCAGGACTCTTTTAATGTATCTCAAGAAACTGGGATAAAAAGTTTACGCTTTGGAGAACTGACAATTTGGATTGAAGCAGGGCCTCAAGCGTTAGTTGCAGGTATTATTCGGGGTATCCCTCCCCAAGATTTAAGGTTAGTTTTTCAAGAAGCTATCGAAAAAATTCACCTCAAACTCGCACAAGAAATTAATGCTTTTACTGGGGATACAGCAGTATTGCAGCCTAGTAAATCTTATTTAGAACCCTGTCTGGCAATCCAATATAAAACGCCAGCTAAAAAAAATTATACTTACGCATGGGCTTTTTTAGGTACTGCTGCGATCGCTTGTAGTATTTGGGGCTTTTTTGCTATTAGAGAACAACTCCGCTGGCGCAACTATCTGCAACAACTCAATTCCCAACCAGGAATAGTGGTGATTAACACCAAGCAGCGTTATGGAAAATATCACATTTCGGGAATGCGTGATCCATTAGCAGTAGATCCTCATACTCTGATACCAGCCACAAATCTGAAATCCCAAAATGTCATCAGTCATTGGCAACCTTACTTGTCCCTTGAGTCACCATTCATCACTAAAAGAGTTAAAGCATTACTCCAACCACCAACAACTGTATCATTACAAGTTGACAACAATGGCATTCTGCAAGCTACTGGTTCTGCACCTCATCAATGGATATTAGAAGCACGTAAATTATGGCGTTATCTTCCGGGAATTATTCAATTTGATGAGCAAAATCTTGTAGCTACAGAACTAAGTCAACTAGAGTCATACAAAAAACAACTCGAACAAGCAACATTCTTTTTTAATGAAGGAACTACTAACTTGGTGGCTGGTAGTAACAATCAATTAAATAACTTAGTATTAATTATTAATCAAATTTTAAATACTGCTAAAGATTTAAACAAAGATGTCCAAATTCAAATTATAGGACACACGGATATCACTGGAACAAAAGAGCAAAATGTTCTTCTCAGTCAAGCACGTGCTAATAGAATATTATCTTATTTAAATTCTCAAGGCATCAATACCAGTAAATTTATAGCCCAAGGAATGAGTCATCAGGCGCTTTTACAGTCAGACTTGACATCAAAATCCCCAGAGAATCATCGCCGAGTATCTTTTAAAGTATTGATAACGAATATTCAATTATGATGCAAAAAAAAATTTGTATGGTAGGTGCATTTGCTACAGGTAAAACTAGTTTAGTTACGCGCTTCGTTCACAGCATATTTTCGGAAAAATATCAGACTACCGTAGGTGTAAAAATTGATAAAAAAACTGTAAATATACAAGATAATAAATTAAATTTTATCCTCTGGGATATTCATGGAGAAGACGAATTTCAAAAAATTAGAATGTCTTACCTCAGAGGTTCAGCAGGATATTTATTAGTCGTAGATGGTACCCGGAAAAATACCTTAGAAAAAGCTTTTGATATTCAAACAAGAGTAGAAGCCGCAATTGGTAAAGTTCCCTTTATTCTGGTACTGAACAAAGAAGACATGACAGATGAATGGGAAATTGAAAAGACTGACATAGATGCTGTTGTTAAGAAGGGTTGGACTATGATTAAAACTAGCGCTAAAAATGGACTAGGTGTTGAAGAAGTTTTTCAAACTCTTGCTAGACAAATACTGGATAAATAAACAGTGAATATTCCTAACTCTGTAAATAGTTATATTTTTAACTTTCTCATAGAAGAGCGTTCCCTGGCCTATCTATTAGTCAAAAAAGATGGTGAACTATTAACTTGGGGCGGTAAACTAACAGAATACGGCATTAAAAACCTCTGCAAAGGAAAGAATGTCACAGAACAAGTTTTCTTTTTAGAAGGGTTGCTACCATTAGATAATGTCACTATTTTTTTACCACTTGTAAATATAGGACAAAAAATCTTTGCCGATGTCCATCTATTTCCTTCCGAAGAAGGAGATTGGGTATTACTATTAGATAATGTTTGGGATCATCAGTACCTTTCCTTGCTGCAACAAAAAGCTAATGCTTTTAGCTTATTACAAGAAAAATTAAGATAATTTATGAATGCATCTATAAATAAGGCACTATTTGCAGCTTTAAACATTCTCGCTTTAGAAAGAATGAGTGCAGGATCATTTAAAATAATTGGAGATATACCTAATTGGTTACAGCGATTTAATCTACAAAATCTGATATCTGATACAGATAAATTTCTTCCCCATAATCATATACCATTTTTGGAGAATTTCTTAATTGATGCCGAGGAATTTTGGCTGCAAAATAGTGAATTAAAGCTGAAGTCTGGCTTATGGAATGAAATAGATGTAAATGGCAAAGAATACCAATTTGAAGCCTATGCACTTTGTGTCAATTCTCAAAAAATTCTCTTAATCAAATTATTAACTGACCCCTTTGAAAACAACAAATATATTATTCAAAAAGCCAGAGAAAATAATTTAAATTATCAAAAAATCTTAAAAGAAAATCAAAAAAAAGAAATATTAATTCACTGTATCGTGCATGATATAGCGGGACAACTAAGTGCCATTAATTGTTGTTTAGCTTTACTAGAATTTGAAAACTTGACCCCAAAAGGTAAAGAATATTTAGAAGTTGCTAGAAAGCAGTCTCTTAATCAAGAAATGCTCATTAGGCAAATTTTAGATGTCTTTTCTGTTGAGGTAATGTCACTAGAAAATTTTACAGTTGAAAGTGAAATGTTGCCTAACATTTTAAGTTCTGCACAGGATGTATTCGAGCTATTAAACCCAAGTTTCACACTAAATAATATCCAGTTGCAGCTAAGTGCTGATATTGACAGGCAAGCAGACTGGAAGGTCATCGGGGATAAATCACGTTTGGATAGAGTGATTTCCAATCTCGTAGAAAATGCTTATCGCCACAGTTCACCACAGTCTACTGTAACCATTAATTTACAACCTGATGGAGAATATGTACTCTTGTCCGTAGATGACGAAGGTAGTGGTGTACCACCAGAGATGGTAGATACTTTATTTAAAAAGTTTTCCCAAGGCAAATACAAGTCAGGTAAGGCTGGGTTAGGACTTTATTTTTGCCGAATTACCATTGAGCGCTGGGGAGGAACCATTGGTTATCTCCCACGTGCAAAAGGCGGTTCCCGATTTTGGTTCCGCCTACCTAGACCAGTATGAGTGAGGAGTTAAGAATTTTTTGTGAGGTATCTGTGGAAATTACCAGATAATTTGTCTATCCCAACTCCTCATTTATCACTAATACCCCACAATATGTAGAATGTCGCGTAAGACACTATATCCTGCTAAATCCCAAATTAAGTAAGCAAGAAAGCCAATCATTGCCAAACGACCATTCCACAATTCAGCTTGAGGATTTAAGCCAAATATAAAAGCATTGCGGTCTACACCATTATACGCTTTAGCAACAGGTGGTAAATCTGTAGATGGACGATTTTCTCTAGTTTCCATTTTTTTCTCCCAAATCCAATTTATTTTTGAACGATTAATCTTTATCTTTAGTAACCGATGAGATGTAACACGTCTCTAAGAACGCTATATCCTGCTAAATCCCACAGTAAATAAGCGAGAAAGCCAATCATTGCAAACCGACCATTCCAGATTTCTGCTTGGGGAGTCCAGCCGAAAAGAAAAGCATTGCGATCTCTACCGTTATATTCGTTTGCAATTGTTGGTAAATCAGAGGAAGATCGAGTTTCCATATTTTTGTCCTGAAAAATTTATTGCTTAACTTTACTTTACCTAATTATCAATAAGCTGCTTTCTGTCTGGAGGTACAAACTACATGCACATATTGTGGACGATTTCAACAACGTATGACTACAGACAAATCCACCTTGAGGGGGTGATAAAATTTATATTTGTAAATAAATGTAAATCTCTCCTCAAGAAATCAGAATCAATTTATGATTTAAACAGATAAACTCGCTATTGTAGCTGTTATAAATAGTTAGAAAATAAATTGCTTATTCTACCATGATTCAGCTTTTAGCTGCATAATACTTACAAATTTTATGTGAATTCCTGCTATTAAATAACAAACTTCCATCTAGCGCTAGATATACTTTTCAAACCTTAGAGAGATGCATTGAACAGCTAAATTCCTGGATTCTGAAAGTTATCAAGACTTGGGTACTGCCATAGATACAGACATAATTACACAGTTGCTTCTCATGAAATTCTTAATCCCCCCAAATTTAACCCTAGAAGAAGGAAATATAATGTTTCAACATCCGGAAAACTTGTTGGCAGCCTACAAGCCGCTATTGTGGGTAGCACAGGTTCCAGTAGTTCCCACAGGTATTACACCAGAGCAAGCATCAGTGATCAATTCAGGGCCGCGCTTTTTTGTAGCTTTAATTTCTGGTGTCATCCTAGCGTTTGCCTTTCAATTAGTATTAACTAACCTCTCCGTCGCAGCAGGTATTTCCTACTTGGGGCATTCCTCTGACTCAGATTCGGGTAGTGGGGAAGTAGGAAGTTTGGGTGGCACAATTCGCAAAATTGGCACAGCAGTGGGGATTTGGACATTAATCACTGTGACGATCGCCTTATTGCTGGCTTGTTTCCTCGCAGTTAAATTAAGTCTACTAGTTTTAGATGCCCGACTCGGTGCAATTCTGGGATTAGTAATTTGGGGTGCATACTTTTTATTACTAGTGTGGGTGAGTTCCACTACCGTAGGTTCTTTAATCGGTTCGGTGGTCAATTCAGCTACTTCCGGTTTTCAAGCGATTATGGGGACTGCAACGGCAGCATTAGGGGCCAAAGCTGTTAATCAGCAAGTAGTAGCCACAGCCGAAGCGGCGGCGGCCGCTGTGCGCCGAGAAATAGGCAGCGCTGTTGACCCCGATAGTATCCGGGAGAACGTAGAAGACTACCTCGAAAAGATTCGTCCCCCCGAATTAGATTTATCCAAGATTCGTGGTGATTTTGAAAATCTCCTCAAAGATCCCAACCTGCAAGCCATTGCAGGTAGTCCTGATCTGCGCCACATTGACCGCCAGAAGTTTATCGATTTAGTTAGCAGTCGCACTGACCTTTCCAAACGAGACGTTAACCGTATAGCTGACACACTATACAAAGTTTGGCAGCAGGTAGTCAGTCAACAACCCAACCAAGACCGTTTAGGTGAGTTAGTAGATTATCTCAAGTCACTACCACCAGGGCAAACCAAGACAGATGAACTTAGTGCCAAACTAGATCGGTTAATTTCAGAAACCAAGACCTCCAAGGAAGCACCAGCAGCACAAAAAACTGGTTTGATGCAACAGACCTTACAACAAGGCCTGACAGCACTAACTGGGATTACCCTGGGACGGACTGATTTGTCAGATTTAGATGTGGAAAAAATCTGGCACGCCCTGACTCAAGCCAAAGACAAAGCCACCGAACAAGCAGATAAACTGGGTTTACCCACACCATCACAACCCTACAGCCCCATTCGCGCTGATGTAGAAAACTACCTACTCAACACATATGCTTGGCAATTGAGTCGGGAAAGAATCGCCCAAGAATTTCGTGATGTCATCTACGACCCAGCAGCCGACCCTGGTATAATTCGGCGGGAATTAGAGAAAATGTCTCGCAGCGATTTTGCCAAGACCCTGCAACAACGAGGATTACTAACTCAAAGACAAATTCAGCAAATTGCTAACCAACTAGAAGCTGTTCGCCGAGAAGTTTTGGTCATCGTCACCGCTGATGAAGAAAGGGAAATAGCACAAGACTTACAACGTCAAGTCGCCAGTTATCTCTTAGTAACCAGTAAAGCAGATTTAACTCCAGAAGGTATTGAGCATAACTTTAAACCCATACTAGAAGACCCAGAAGCAGATTACGAAACTCTGTCGCTGCGACTAGCTCAATTTGACCGTAAAGGAATGAGCGATATTCTCTTAGAACGTAATGATGTTTATATAGGAGAAGTAGACCCGATTCTGGATGAATTGGAAAAACAGATTGAACATGTCTTGGTAGAATCCAAAGGACTGGCAGACCAAGCCAAATATCAAGCAGAAACCCTGTGGCTGAATGTAGAGTCATATCTGCGTAACACTGGAAAAGCTGAATTAAATCCTGATGCTATCCGCGCTGATTTGCAAAAGTTGCTAGAAGATCCCCAAGCAGGTATGACAGCCATTCGCGCCCGATTGGCTCGCTTTGACGAGGATACTTTGGTACAGTTATTGAGTCAACGCCAAGACTTGAGCGAAGAGCAAGTTAATCAAATCGTTCATGCAGTGGAAGACTCTTGGCATAGCGTCCGCCATGCACCTCAAGCCTTAGCACACAGAGCCAAAGAGCAATACGACTCTGTAACTACGACCATCGCAGATTACTTGCGGAACACTGGCAAAACTGAATTGAATCCCGAAGGTATCCAACGTGATCTCAACAGATTATTTGAAAACCCCAAAGAAGGAGCCTTAGCACTGCGTCGTCGCTTGTCACAGCTAGACAGAGATACGTTGGTACAGTTATTAAGTCAACGTCAAGACTTAAGTGAACAGCAAGTCAATGAAGTCATTGATTCTGTACAAACTTCCATTCGTGATATTGTGCGATCGCCCCGTCGCTTGGCAATCCGGACACAGCAGAGAGTGGAAACATTCCAAGCTTATTTGGAAGAGTATCTGCGACAAACAGGCAAAGAAGAACTGAATCCCGAAGGTATCAAACGCGACTTGCAATTATTGTTGCATGATCCACGAGTAGGAATGGAAAGCTTTAGCGATCGCCTGGCTCATTTTGACCGTTCAACAATTATTGCCTTGCTGAAAATTCGGGAAGATATGACCGATGAAGAAGCAGCCAGAATTGCCGATAATATCGTCTCAGTCCGAGATCAATTTGTCGAACAGATACGGGGTATCCAACGGCGGATTCAAGATGTCGTTGACGGGATTTTTGCCAGTATCCGGAACTATCTCAACTCCTTAGATCGTCCTGAACTCAACTACGATGGCGTTAAACACGATGTCCGCCAATTGTTTGACGATCCCCAAGCTGGTTTTGATGCCCTACGCGATCGCCTGTCTTCTTTCAACCGCGATACCCTAGTAGCCATTATGAGTTCCCGTGAGGATATCTCCGAAGCAGATGCCAACCGGATTATTGACCAAGTTGAACGGGCACGTAACACAGTATTACAACGCGCCGAGCGCATCCAACATGAAGCGCAACGCCGCCTAGAAGAAATCAAGCATCAAGCACAACGGCAAGCAGAAGAAACCCGTAAAGCCGCAGCTACAGCGTCCTGGTGGTTATTTGCCACAGCATTCGTTTCCGCAGTATTCTCCGCCTTAGGAGGAGCGCTGGCTGTGCTTGCAGTGTAAAATTACAAGTTTTCTCCGCTAAATTTAAGCCTCCCGATATGGGGGGTTTTTTTGTAGAAACTATTTGCACAGGAATGTTAAAACAACCGTATTGCTGAAGACGAGGAATTTTGCACCCATAACCTAACTTGATTTTTGTTAGACTACTACCTAAAAGCAATTCGCTCTTGCTGTTGAATTTGGAGCAAAACGACGTGACTGCCCTGATTCTAAACCTTAGCCCCGCCATTGATTTAACAGATGAACAGTTCTTTCAACTCTGTGTTAACAATCGAGAGCTACGACTTGAGCGCACAGCTGAGGGTGAGTTAATTATTATGCCGCCAACTGGATGGAAAAGCGGAAATCGCAATAGTAAACTGACACAACGTTTGGCTAATTGGGCTGATGCTGATGATACTGGACTAGTTTTTGACTCGTCTACAGGTTTTAAGTTGCCTAATGGTGCAAACCGTTCTCCTGATGCATCTTGGGTGAGTCGAGAACGATTAGAGGCTTTAAATCCTGACCCTACTCGATTTTTGCCAATGGCCCCTGATTTTGCTGTAGAGTTACGCTCTGCTTCTGATAACTTGGAGAGTCTACAACAAAAAATGCAGGAGTATTTAAATAATGGGGTGCGTCTCGGCTGGTTGATTGACCCCCAAAACCAACGAGTAGAAATTTACCGTCCAGGGGAAGAAGTCGAAATTCTACAATCACCTACTAGCTTGTCGGGAGAGGATATTTTACCGGGGTTTGTATTGGATTTATCAGGCATTTTAAATTAACTATTCCCCACTAGCTTCTCCCCATTCATTCATGGCAGAGAATATTGACGAGTAGTCATCATTAGCAAATGACATTTTCATGGCTGTTTGTAAAATGTGTCGCACAGCTTCAACACTAGTGAGATCTAAACCTAGTGCTTTGGCTTCCGAAATAAATAAATCTGTATCTTTGAGTAAGTGTTTGGTGGGAAAGTTAGGATTGGTATAATTTCCATCCAACATTCTTCGCAGCTTTTTGTCAAAGGTCGGTGCATACAAGGCACTATCACGCAGGATTTGCATGAATAAATCTACATCTATACCTTGACGTTCTACAAAAGCTAGACTGAGGGCAAAACCAGTTGTCAGAGAAGCAATCAGTTGATTGAGTGCTAACTTTAAGCCAGAAGCCGCTCCTACTGGCCCTATAAGTATTGGTTCTGACCCAAAATTTTGCAGTATTTTTAAGTGGCGTTGATATTGTTCTGGTTCAGCGCCTACCATGACAATTAGTTTGCCAGATTTGGCTTCGGGAATGCTACCTAATACTGGTGCTTCTATATACTCTCCACCGCCGCCAATCACAGCATCTCTAATTTCTTGGCTTTCTGTGGGAGTAATTGTCCCCATTTGAATCACAGTCCGCCCTTCTAGGGTGCGCCAAGATGTATCTGATAGCAAAACATGATAAATGGCCGCAGCATTAGTCAGCATGAGAATAATATACTCAGCCTCACGTATGGCTTGGCGAGGATGTGTGACAATTTCCGCACCAGCTGCCTGTAGTGGAGCTAATTTTTCTGGGGTGCGGTTGTAAGCCACTAACTCTATGTTGGCTGCTAACAACCTTTGAGCCATCGGTAATCC
This sequence comes from Anabaena sp. CCY 9613, assembly GCF_963920895.1. Classification (NCBI taxonomy): domain Bacteria; kingdom Bacillati; phylum Cyanobacteriota; class Cyanophyceae; order Nostocales; family Nostocaceae; genus Anabaena; species Anabaena sp. CCY 9613. The sequence continues at coordinate 346,318 of NZ_CAWUDE010000002.1, read as the reverse complement.
CATGAGTCCAGTTCCCAGAAATGCCACCTTCATTTTTCACGTTCCTTTGGTACAGCGTAGGCGTAGCCTGTTGTAGACATCGCGTTTCTCTTGTTTGATTCTATTGCCAGTGAACAATTATCAGTGTCCACAGATAACTGTTCACCGTTGATTCATTACTGATTATTGATCAACCACCTGCGGCAAAAGTTACCATAATTATCACTGAAAGTAAGATGCCGGGAGTAAGTAGTGTCACTAATAATAGCAATTCATGGGGAGTCATAATTAATACTTTCCTATGATTTTTGTCTGCACAGTAGCCAATGATATGCTAGTCCATATCAGGTTGATCTAGCATTCTTACATAGAGTTTTAACTTTTTACACTGACTTTTACTCTGGCACAGTTAATCCTTTGAGGGGTTGAGAACTTTCTGCCTTGTGCAGTCCTTTACTTTGAACTAAAACCCCAAAGCCGCCTAGTTCTGTGGGGTCTATCAGCTGGTGTAGTGCAGCTCGCCGCTGTAATAGTTGGGCTAAAGGCAGTTTTTGATCAGAGATAGCAGCGATGCGATCGCCTAGACCCAACGCCATCAAAAATAAACCCTGCTGGATAAAACCCAGGTTCTCTAAGCCGTATTGCTCACCCCATCTTTCCAAGGCAGTAAAGTCAACGTGGGCTGTGATGTCTTGCTGTCCAATATTAATATAAGGGTTGTTGTGATAACGATGCTGGTAGTAGCACTGTAATGTTCCTTGCGATCGCCTGGGGTTATAATAACGATGGGCAGGATAGCCATAATCAATTGTTAACACATACCCCCGTTGCAAGTGGTCAGCTACTATACTCAACCAGTCTAAAGCCGCTAAGTTAATTTCACTGCGATAACCATCTTCATAGACAGTAGGTGCTAGATCAATACCCACTAAATTAAAATATTCTCTTAATCGGGGCGTAGAAACTTCCCCCGTAACTTCCACAAATAATGTATCTTCTTCATCCCCTGTCGTCACATAGACTTCTCGCATCTCCCCAGCTTCTAAAATAAACTGGTGTACTGGCAAAGCATCCACCAACTCATTAGAAAAAAAACAGCCAGTAATGGCATCAGTGGGGATATCTGCTAAATTACACCAGCGTACAGGAAAATTCTGCAAGCATTGCTGTTGTTGTTGCCTTAACCCTGGAGATTTCTCCACAATTACATATTCCAACGCCTCAAACAAATCTGGGTGGTGCAGATGTAAGTAACTGAGGATATGTAAAGCCAAAAGTCCTTGACCTGCGCCCATTTCTACCACAGAAAAAGGTACAGGTCGTCCTAAAATCTCCCACATCTGCACAAACTGTACTGCTAGTAACTCACCAAAGTCAGTACCGAGACTGGGAGATGTGAAAAAATCACCGTCTTTAAAGCCGATTTTGACTGCATTACTGGAATAATAGCCGTATTCAGGATGATATAAGGCCAAATCCATATATTCAGCAAAAGTAATTCGCCTTTGGGGACTATTGGCAATTTGTTCTGCTATGGCTGCACACAACGCTGGATGAAAATCCATAGAAAAGCTAGAAATTAAGAATTATTTGGGCGATCGTACAGTCATCATCCTACCTAATCTAGAATTGTTCCGCCTAAATCAGTCCCATCTAAATTAGCTCCATTTAAATTGGCCTCATTCAAATCTGCTTCGTTAAGATTCGCTTGAGTTAAGTCAGCTACAGCTAAATCTGCACCACTTAAATCTGCTTGATCTAAGTTTGCTGCTTGTAAGTTTGCTGCTTGTAACTCTGCATCACTTAAATTTGCTCCAATGAGATTGGCTATAGTTAAATCTGCTTGACTTAAATTAGCTCCATCTAAAATGGCTCCGTCTAAAATTGCACCATCTAAAATTGCACCAACTAAGTTACTTTCACTAAGATTGGCATTACTCAAATCCGCTCCATTGAGGTCTGCTTCTATTAAACTGGTTTGGGCTAAATTAGCATGATTGAGTTTAGCTCCATCTAATATGGCTTGATCTAAAACTGCTCCACTAAGGTCAGATCCTCTTAAGTCCGCTTCGCTAAGATTGACACCAGTAAAGTCTCTGACACCTGCATTGTAGTTTTTCAGTAATTCATCTACTTTCATCTGTTTTAGTGTCTGTTGATTTGCTAAGAAACGTTTATGGGAGTAGTTAAAATATATGAGACAATCCAGCCAAAGTTATGTATCCTCAGTACGCGCAACGTGAGGATTTTGTAGTGAAATACTGGACTACCTATAACTACAATAACTAATCTGAATTACTGGTGCCACTATCTAGAGTTATTAATTAATTTCATACCTCAGAGGGTTATCTAGAAATGAAAATGCTTAGACATTAGTGCAAGGCGATCGCTCTGGTTTTAGTCCAGTGATGTCCTGATATTTTGTCAAAATTACTAAGGAGAAAAACTAAGTTGAAATTATTTTCTATTGACGAACTGGCAATATTAGCAGCAGCTAAAGATACTTGCGTTTCAATTTTTCTACCAACCGAGCGTCGAGGAGTAGAGACTCAACAGAACCCCATTCGGTTTAAAAATTTACTCCGGGAAGCTGAAGAACAACTAATTGCTACCGGAATGCGGCCACAAGATGCTAGAGACTTACTCAAACCTGCTCAAGAATTAGATGAATATGATTTTTGGCAACATCAAAGTGATGGATTAGCAATTTTTATCTCTGGCGATGTATTTAGTTACTACTGTGTGCCACTCGATTTTGCGGAATTAGTAGTAGTAAGTGACCGTTTTCACTTCAAGCCTCTGCTACCTTTGCTCACAGGCGATGGACAATTTTATATTTTGGCACTCAGTCAAAATCAAGTGCGATTGTTCCAAGGTAGTCGCTACAGTGTCAGCGAGATGGAGTTAGGCGATGTGCCTCAAAGTATTGCGGAGGCACTAAAATATGATGATCCCGAAAAAAGCCTCCAGTTTCATACTGGCATATCACAAGGGGGAGGAGGGGGCGATCGCTCCGCTATATTTCATGGTCAAGGTGCCGGCAATGAGGAGCAAAAAGATGACTTGTTGCGTTACTTCCAAAAGGTGAATGGCGGTTTACACGAGTTGCTGAACAATCAAAGATCGCCTCTGGTGGTAGCAGGTGTTGACTACCTTTTACCCATTTATAAGCAAGCTAATACTTATCCTCACTTAATGGATGAAGGCATTACAGGTAATCCAGAGGAGATACAAGCTGAAGAATTACAGCAACAAGCTTGGAATATTGTCCAGCCATACTTTGAGCAAGCACAACATGCAGCAATGGAACGCTATCAAGAAATGGCAGGGACAGGACAAACTGCAAGTAATGTCTCAGAAGCTGTTTCCGCCGCTTATTACCAACGAGTTGATTCTTTATTCGTTCCTGTGGGACAACAAAAGTGGGGACATTTTGATCCAGAGACAGGCAGAGTAGAGGTACATCCTCAACAAGAAGTCGGCGATGAGGACTTGATGGATTTAGCAGCTGTACATACACTGTTAAACGGTGGTACTGTATATGCCGTTGAGCCAGAACAATTACCAGGAGCAGCTCCTTTAGCGGCGGTATTGCGTTATTAAAGATCATGGTGAGACGGTTTCTCAAGGGTATTGGCAGATTTCATACCCGTAAATTTCTAGTTGTCATATTTTTTTTGAGTTTGCTGCTTGTACCTATGGGAAAGGGGCTAACACAGGCAATTCCCCCCATACCTGTAACGCCCCCACCAGGGGAAACTCAATCAATTCCCGCAGCCGGCCCATTTTTTGCCGATATAGTCGTCAGGGGACAGCCTGTGTTTCAACTTGGTAGCCTGGGAAAACTCAGTGCTACTGAACGGGCGCAGATTATTAACCGTCGTATTGCCAGCGTTTTAGTCCAAAATCCAGTTAATAGGACTGTTTCTGTGGTCCTAGACCCCCAGCGTGATATCGCCACGTTGCAACTCAATAACCGGGTGTTAATGACTGTCACCCAACAGGATGCCCAAGACTTTAACCTAGAAGTAGAAACATTAGCACAACAGTGGGCACAGCAGTTGACTCAAGCATTTGAGCAACCTCCCCTAGCCATTGATGTGGGGCAACGACTATTATCTACTCTGCGGCAGTTTCAGCGAGACACTATTGATAACCTACCATCCTTTATAGGTATGATTTTAGTGGCGATCGCCACTGGGTTAATCGCTACTAGTATGCGTCGTCTGACTTTGGCAGGGGCACATCGCTGGGAAATAGATCGTAGCTCCAAAATTTTAGTTAGCCGCCTGGTATATGGCGTGGTGTGGGTGGTAGGTGCAATTGTGGCATTGGGAGTCCTGGGATTAGACTTTGCCACTTTACTGGGAACTTTGGGGTTAACTAGTGTGGCCATAGGTTTTAGTCTCAAAGATATTTTGAGCAACTATTTTTCCGGTATTATTTTGCTGGTATCTCGTCCTTTTCATTTAGGGGATCAGATAGTCATTCAAGAATTTGAAGGTACAGTTACTCAAATTCAACTACGAGCGACAACATTGAAAACCTATGATGGGCGTGTTGTTTATATTCCCAATCAAGAAGTTTTTGGTGCCACTATTGTTAATAACACTGCGTCAACTGTTCGCCGCAATTCCATTATTTTTGGTATTGATTACAATGCCGACATCACAAAAGCCAAACAAATTATCAAAGACACGGTGTTAGGAGTTGAAGGCATCGAAAAAGAACCAAAACCAGATATTTTAGTGCGCGAACTTGCAGCAAGTACAGTGAATATTGAGGTGCGCTGTTGGGTAAATTCTCGACGATTACCATTTTTAGAAACTACATCTTTGATGGCTCAAGCAATTAAAGAAGCACTAGAACAAGCAGGAATTGGAATGCCTACAGAAATACATACTTTACAATTTCGTGATTCATTAAAAATTTCTAATAATGGCACAGGAGTAGCAAGTAGGGAGTAGACAAATAAGGGGAATAACTCTAACTACATTCAGTAATGTAAAAAAGTCCACGGGAAATCTAACTTCCAAATCAGGAATTCAGATCTTTTTAGTAGGGCGGTATTTTTTTGGTCTATTTCTTGGTCAAACTGATTTTGGTTCTGCTTATGGTGTAGCTGGGTCGTTTGTAATTGTGATCACTTGGATTTTTTATGTTGCCCACATTTTGTTTTTAGGAGCAGAGTTTACCAAAGTTTACGTCAAACAGCGCGGCGCGGCAATTGTACCTTCTGAGTATGCTATACATATTTCTGAAGAAGAACAGTATAACCATTCGTCTTCCAAAAAAAAGCGTCACCGTAGGTAGATGAAATTATCTTTTATTACTTGACAAAATGCTTGGCAGAAGATTTTGGTAATCATTATGCAAAAAAAAGAATATCAAATTAATTTAAATTTATGAATGAGCCAAGTGTTAAAAAATTTTGGGATCAACTGAATAATACAAGACTGATTCGTTATGTATTACTATTTGCGCTGGGTTGGGCAATTATCCAAGTTTTGGCTTATTTTGAAACAGTACTTATCGTTTTTATATTTGCGGGAATTTTAGCCTTTTTACTAAATTATCCAGTTAAATGGGCTGAACGTTTTTTACCACATGGTATTGCAGTTATTATAATTTTTTTACTTAGTCTGTTGATTTTAGGTGGTTTAGTAGCAACTCTCGGTTTTGCTATCTTATCTCAGTTCCAAGAATTACTCAATCAGGCACCTCAATTTCTTGATTATGTAATTTCTCTATTAGATACATTACAAAATTTGCTCACAAGATTTAATTTTCAAGTAGATTTGCAAGCAGTTGAGGAAGAATTACGCAATCAAATTTTAGCAGGTATTGGTACGGGTTGGACGACATTTCAAATTATAATAACTAATTTAGTTGATTTAGTTTTGATAGCTGTGGTCGCTTTTTTTATGTTGTTAGATGGGAAAAGAATTTGGAATTTTATTATAAAGATTTTTCCACCCAATACACGGGATAAACTCACTTCTGCCATCCAGCAAAATTTTTTGGGATTCTTTTGGGGGCGTTTATTATTATCCTTATTTTTTGGTATTTCAATATTTATTGTTTTTATTTTTATGCAACTACCTTATGCTTTATTTTTAGCCGCGATCGCAGGTGTATTTGACTTAATTCCTGGCATTGGTGCCACCATCGGTATTACCCTAGTTTCTTTAATTGTTTTACCTCAAGGAATTTTGGTAAGTTTACAAGTATTAATTGGTTGTGTTCTCCTCCAGCAGGTAGAAGAAAACTTACTCATGCCGCGAATTATGCAAGGTTCAATAAATATGAATCCAGTCTTCATGTTCTTTGCCTTATTAGTAGGAGCGAAAGTCGCTGGTTTAGTAGGAGTGTTTCTATCAATTCCCCTTGCTGGAGTATTGATTAGTATGTTTGAAGTTGAAGAAATTCAGGGCGGAAATTAGAAAAGTGTAATTAATTTTGTTTAACTACTTATCCTATACCGATTTTGAAGAATTGGGCTTTCCCGCTGACTTCCTGTAACAATAGAGATCAAAACTGCTTTGACTCATATTTACCAGTGAACGCCTCTACCAGCAACTCTGCCCAAACCCAGTCACGCAAAGCGGATCACATCCGGATTTGTCTAGAAGAAGATGTTCAATGTCACCAAATTACCAATGGACTAGAACATTATCGGTTTACTCATTGCTGTTTACCGGAACTCAACAGCGAAGATATTGATATCAGTACAACTTTTTTCGGCAAACACCTCGGCGCACCCCTGTTAATTTCGTCCATGACTGGCGGTACAGCACAAGCCGCAATGATTAACCAACGTTTAGCGCAAGTAGCCCAACATTACAAAATCCCGATGGGTGTTGGTTCCCAGCGTGTAGTTGTGGAAAAACCTCAAGTGGCTGATACTTTTGCTGTGCGTAAATACGCACCGGATGTGCTTCTGTTTGCTAATCTGGGCGCTGTCCAACTTAACTATAAGTATGGTTTGGATGAATGCCGACGAATTATCGATATTTTAGAAGCTGATGCGTTGATTTTGCACATTAACCCTCTGCAAGAGTTTATTCAACCCAGAGGTGATACTAATTTCCGTGGTGTGCTTGATAAAATCGCTGATTTATGTATTAAATTACCAGTACCAGTAATTGCCAAGGAAGTAGGTAACGGGATTTCCGCCGCAATGGCAGAAAAACTCATAGCAGCGGGAGTACAAGCAATTGATGTCGCTGGTGCTGGTGGTACTTCTTGGGCCAAGGTAGAAGGTGAACGCGCGGAAAATGCTTTGCAAAGACGCTTAGGACAAACCTTTGCTGATTGGGGTTTACCGACAGCAGAATGTCTCACCAGTATTCAGGCGATCGCTCCTCACATACCCTTGATTGCTTCAGGGGGGTTACGTCACGGACTAGATGTAGCTAAGGCGATCGCTTTAGGAGCAGATTTAGCTGGTTTAGCTATGCCCTTTTTGCAAGCAGCCGCAGCATCAGAAGCAGCAGTCTATGATTTAGCTGAGGTGTTAATTGCAGAAATTACTACGGTATTATTTTGCACTGGTAATGCTACTTTGAAAAATTTGCAGGATTCCGGAAATTTACAGCGAATTTCCTAATTCTCACTTTAGGGAATGGAAAGAAAAATTTGACAATTATGTTTTTCCCAGCAAATTGTTCTCAGTCGCCAACCAAAACTTTTAACGGAATCACGGAAGTCCCCACTTTCAGCGAAGCAAGGTGGGGATGGACAGTGGGCGGTGACGATTGACCCCCGACTAATATCAACTACTAGGTTGATGAGGGAGTGGGGTCGTTGAGGAGTCGCCAATTGTTTGGGATGGCAGTCTATCAATCCAATCTTCAACAAGTTGCGTGATTGTTTTTTCTTTGCTTTGTGCATAAAGTCGTAGCTTGTTCAACCTGTTTTCGGAAAGCCTCAAATTCAATCTTCCAGTTTTCATATAAAGACGTACAATGTATGTCTTTATATGTTAGTGTATAAATGGTTGTTGACCCACCCACTCGACTCATCACAAACGGTCACAGTAGCGGTCGCACGCTTACCAAGTCTAAGAGCGAGAGAAAGGGGGAAAGACCTCGGTCACTGGTTCGCAAGGTTACGTCCTGCGGTAAAAATAAGCCATACAGAGGTGTACGAGAAAGTAATCAAACTGTCCCAGGAAGTGGGATGGCTGCGCGGGTTCTTCCTTGAGAAGATCAAGGTAGCAATACCAGAGACGCTGTGTAAGACCATGATCGGGTTTAGTCCCGAATATCTTTGTGATATACCCAACGTGGCAACGACGAATGAGACGCGAAACGATGATGGTTGTTTTACTGAAGCTCCGGTTTCAGCGAAGCAAGCCGGAGTACTTCACTTATTGTCTATTGTGATTTATAACTAAAATGCGTAATTTTGTTAAACAAACTTTTGCTAGCTTACTCGGTACTATTTTAGGACTGTTTATTTTCTTCGGTATCGGCACAACAGGAATTTTTTTACTGTTAATTGCAGCTACAAGTACCAGAGAAAGTAGTCCACCGGTGAGAGATAAATCTGTGGTAGTTTTTGACTTATCGATGAATATCACTGACAGGGAACCCGGTTCTGGCGAATTGTTTCAAAGAGCATTATCTGGAGCAGAAGTAGAAAGGATGACACTGCGTCGTGTTCTCGAAACCATAGAAAAGGCCAGGCTTGATCCGCGCATTGTCGGTATTTATTTAGATGCTAGCCGCACCAGAACAGTTGGGAATATGGGCTTTGCTTCCCTGACAGAAATTCGTCAAGCATTAGCAGAATTTCGCGCCTCCGGAAAGAAGATTGTTGCCTATGGTGTAGGTTTGGGACAAAGGGAATATTACTTAAGTTCGGTGGCAGATACTATTGTCATTAACCCTTTAGGTTTGATGGAAATTCAGGGTTTGAGTAGTCAACCCTTATTTCTGACGGGAGCTTTAGACAAATTCGGCATTGGTGTTCAGGTGGTGCGCGTGGGGAAATTTAAAGGAGGAGTGGAACCATTTACCCTCACTCAGATGAGTCCAGAAAACCGCGAACAAATACAAACCTTGTTGAACGATGTTTGGGGAGATTGGCGGACTACGGTAGGTTCTAGCCGGAAACTGACCCCCCAACAGTTGCAAGCGATCGCAGATACTCAAGCCATTCTCGCACCGGAAGAAGCTAAAGCCAGTGGTTTGGTAGATCAGGTAGGATACATCGATCAGGTGGTGACTGACTTAAAAAAATTGACGGACAGCAGTCAGTCTGATCGGACATTCCGACAAATCAACTTGATAAATTACGCCCAAGTTTCCGGCAAAAATCTCGGTGTAGAACGTAACTCCAAAAACCGCATTGCTGTGGTTTATGCTGAGGGCGAAATTGTCGATGGTAGAGGTGAAGAGGGTCAAGTAGGAGGCGATCGCTTTGCCAGAATTTTCAATCGACTACGCCAAGATGATGATGTCAAGGCGGTTGTTTTACGAATTAACACCCCCGGCGGTAGTGCGACAGCATCTGAGATCATGCAGCGAGAAGTACAACTCACCCGTGAAGTCAAACCTGTTGTTGTATCTATGGGAGATGTCGCCGCCTCTGGTGGTTACTGGATTGCTAGCGATTCCAGTCGCATTTTTGCCGAACCAAACACCATTACAGGTTCCATAGGTGTATTTGGTGTGCTGTTTAATGGACAGGAATTAGCAAATGATAATGGCATTACTTGGGATTCCGTGAAAACAGCACAGTTTGCTGATACTCAAACAGTAACTCGCCCAAAAACAACCCAAGAGATAGCTATTTATCAGCGTAGTGTTGACCGTATTTATAATCTATTCCTCGACAAAGTTGTGCAAGGACGCAAACTATCACAACAAAAAGTCTCAGAAATTGCCCAGGGTAGAGTTTGGTCTGGTTCTGCGGCTAAAGAACTTGGTTTGGTCGATGAAATAGGTGGTCTTAGTGCTGCTATTGAATATGCTGCTGAACAAGCGCAACTGGGTAAAGATTGGCAATTGCAAGAGTATCCTCAAGTCAGCAGCTTTGAAGAAAGATTTTTCGGGCGCGCTACTGAAGAAATACTGACCGTTTTCAAAAATATGGGAATACAAACTCAAACATCTAACTTCTTGACAGCTGAATTGCAAAAAATACAACAAGAAATGGCAATTTTGCAAAATATGAACGATCCATTAGGGGTTTACGCTCGTTTACCCTTCAATTTCCAGATTGAATAGTACAGCCAGAATTTTTCCTAGCGATAAATTTAAAAATTAACAGCTAATGGAATTAACTACAACTTCACATGCACTCAAAGAATGGGCAGTTGCCATAAATGCCTTAGAACACGGTAAAACTATTATGTTGCTCCGGAAAGGTGGGATTCATGAAAAAAACGGACGTTTCCAGGTAGCCCATGAGCAAATTTTGCTTTACCCTACTTATGAACATCAACAATCTTTGATGCTTAAGTCTGAGTATGCCAATCTCGTATCTCCTGTTACTCCGGGTTGGCATCCTGAAATGGTTCCTATAAGTAGTTGGGCGCAAATCACCGATATTTTGCCAGTTAATGACGAGTTGATTGTTAACGCCTTGCTTCCCTTTCATATCTGGAACGAGCATTTCATTAGCGATCGCCTCAAATGGAAGCCTCGTCAATCAATGTATATTCTTTTACTTAGAACTTATAAATTACCCCAAGTTGTAGAAATTCCTTATCTTCAGGAATACGGTGGTTGCAAGTCATGGATTGATTTAGCGCCAACTATTCCCATACAAGATACAGACGCAGTGTTATCGGACTCTCACTACACAGAATTAGTCCACAAAATTCGCAGTGTAATTTTGGGCAACACATAAACTTATGTCTTAATTTTTACTTTTACTATGATAAAACCCAAACCTTGGTATTTTCTTGGCAACTCTTTGATCCCATATTCTGCATATCAGTGTTAGCCTTTCTTGTAAGGATGACGTTGTGTTGTGGCATCATGTCTTAGTTGTTGCCGCCCATTTGTAATAATACGTAACATATCTTTGAGGTCTTGCTCGATACCTTCGAGGACATTATCAGCGTATTCATCAGCGCCATTTTCAATATCTTGGGCTTGGGCGATCGCAGTTTGTCGCATTTCCTCCAACTCTTGTTGGCAAATACGCCGTCTGTTATCAATTTCTGTGAGGGTTTCTTGCATCATCGCCTCACATTGTTGTTGCACTTGTCGCCGCAACTGATCAGCTTCCTGTTCTGCCTGTCGAATAATATCGCTTTCCGCCAAAATTTGCGCTCTTTTAGCTTGGGCTGCCTCAATAACTTGCTGCCCATATTCTTCCGCTTCCAACAACACCTCTTCCTTATGTTGTAGGAGTGAGGCCGATTGCTGAAAAATCGATGGCAAAGAAAGCCTGATGAAATCTAACTGTTCTAATAACAGTTCTTCATCTATTAATGTGCGTCCTGTTAGGGGAATGCGAAGACCATCCAGAATCAACTCTTCTAAACGGTTGAGTTCTTGTTGAAGATCTAAGCTTCCCGTTCCGTTGGGAGACTCTTGAGAGGGGGGATAGCTTCCGTTGTAATTTGGTTCGCCATTGGAGAGGTGTGGTTGTAGCATTTGTATATATCTAGGGCAATTTGTTCGGGAACAAGATGATCAACAGATCCGCCAAACCTTGCAATCTCTTTTACCACACTACTACTTAAAAAACTATACTCATTTGATGTTGCGAGAAAAACTGTCTCGATTTGAGTGGATATAGTTTTATTAGTATGAGCCATTTGCAACTCCACTTCAAAATCAGAAATTGCCCGTAAACCTCGTAACAACACTTGTGCGTGCCGCTTTTGAGCATAATTGACAGTTAAACCGTCAAAAGCATCCGCCTCTACATTAGTCAGATGTTGAGTAGTCCGACGAATTTGTTCTAATCTTTCCTGCACAGTAAACAATGGTACTTTATTAGGATTCCCCAGAACAGCGACAATCACCTGCTCAAACAACCGACTTCCACGCTGAATAATGTCAAGGTGACCTAAAGTGATAGGGTCAAAGCTACCAGGATAAATAGCAATCACAATATTTTTGATGTATCAAAGCTACTTAGGTCAGTATAGGTCATTGGTCATTAGTCATTAGTTATTAGCCATCGGTTAAACTTCTCACATCTCCCTAGCCCCTAGTCCCTAGCCTCTAGCCCCAAAAAACCTGCTCTAATTGTTTATAACGCTTAACAATGTAGTCAACTAGGTAGTTTTGCATGATATTGGATCTTTCGGCTTTGCCTTTAGCGTTTCAATTTACTTCTCCAGGCCCCGTTCTAGTAGAGATAGGGCCAATAACTATTCGTTGGTATGGTTTATTAATTGCCTCAGCAGTCTTAATCGGTGTCAGCCTTTCCCAATATCTGGCAAAGCGCCGTAACGTGAACCCAGATTTGGTGAGCGATTTGTCAATTTGGCTGGTGATTGGGGCAATTCCCGCAGCACGACTTTATTATGTTTTGTTTCAATGGCCAGAATATTCCCAACAACCAGGGCGGATTATCGCTATTTGGGAGGGAGGTATTGCCATTCACGGAGCAATTCTTGGTGGGACTTTGGCGACTATAATTTTTGCCAAACTCAAACAAATTTCTTTTTGGCAACTTGCTGATTTAGTGGCTCCTTCGCTGATTTTAGGTCAGGCCATCGGACGTTGGGGAAATTTCTTTAACTCGGAAGCTTTTGGTCGTCCCACCGATTTACCGTGGAAGTTATATATTCCCTTGGCAAATCGCCCGCCAGCATTAGCTAATTTTGAATACTTTCATCCCACCTTCCTCTACGAATCTTTGTGGAATTTAATTGTTTTTGCCTTGCTGATCACTTTATTTTTTCGAGGTTTATCTGGCAAGCCATATCTGCGCTTAGGGACGATATTTCTGGTTTATTTGGCAACCTACAGTTTAGGCCGGGTATGGATTGAAGGTTTTCGCCTTGATAGTTTAATGCTGGGGCCACTGCGAATTGCCCAAGTTGTGAGTTTCACCGGCATTATTTTGGGATTAGCTGGATTAGCTTGGCTGTATTTGCTGAAACGGCCCTTACCTGATGTAGTTTCTCACCCGAAAAGTAATGAGGAGATGAGGGGATAAGGGGAAGTGATTTCCCAAGGATTAATGACCAAAATAAAAAATGCCCCAGAGTATTCTCTAGGGCTTAACCAGGGTGCATCTACCATTCATCTCTACTAGAGATAAAGGGTAAATCCGGAAAGTTACTGAGTGAACACCAAAAAAAATTTCTTGAGAATTTTATTCTTAAGTTTAAATACGTAGAAAATTTTAAAGTTTTTGTATGAAAAGCAATTTATATTCTGTAGAACCCGCAGTTTACATTGTAGGAGCAGGCCCCGGAGATCCAGATTTATTAACGGTTAAAGCGCAGAAACTACTGGCTGTGGCAGATGTAATTTTATTTGCTGATTCTTTAGTACCAGAACATATTTTGCATCTTTGCCGACAAGATGCGGAAATAATTCGGACTGCGAGTAAAACTTTAGAAGAAATTTTGGCGCTGATGATAGAACGGGTGCGATCGCACAAGTCTGTAGTTCGTCTGCATTCTGGTGACCCTAGTCTTTACAGCGCTGTCCATGAGCAAATGCAGCTTTTAGCGGAGGCTAACATTCCCTTTGAAGTCATACCAGGTATTAGCGCTTTTCAAGCCGCAGCAGCCAAGCTCAAAATAGAGTTGACTGTTCCTGGTTTAGTCCAAACTATTATTTTGACGCGCATTAGTGGACGCACAGAAGTCCCAAAGAGTGAAGAATTAGCTAGTCTGGCTGCACATCAGGCTAGTCTGTGTCTTTATCTGAGTGCGCGTCATATCGAAAAGGCCCAAGCCAAACTCCTAGAACACTACTCACCAGAAACCCCAATAGCGATTTGCTTTCGCATCGGATGGCCCGATGAAAAAATCATGGTTGTTCCCCTCAAGCAAATGGCAAATTACACTCATCAAGAAAACCTGATTCGGACGACACTTTATCTCATCAGTCCAGCACTTGCACCCACAACCGGGCGATCGCGTTTATATCATCCTGAACATAATCATCTATTTCGTTCATCTCATCGTTAGAGACTGGGGAACTCGCGGCCCCCTCTGGTTCGATAAACTTAACAATGTCAACAAAAATCAAAATTTGAATTCGATACTATGCCTTTGTCTTGGTTCCACTTTTGCCCTGTTTGGATAATTAGTTGAGTGGGTTTTGAGGGCAGGATATTAGATCGAATAAATTGAATCATATTATTGATTCTTGATTCTGATTTTTTTAACTAAGGCAACTCCAAAAACTACTCAATTATTACATCAAATTTCTTCTCCCCAATTGGGAAGTTATTCATAGCGTTATAGGGGCGATTGGTTCAATTTCCGGGTCATATCCACCAATTTGATTAGTTCGCAATACCCAAATAGTTGCACCATGATCCAGGAATATTTTGACTAAGGTATCACTAGCAAGCCTGGGTAACATTGTCCGCCAACTGCCCAAACCCATAATCAAATTGCGGAGTGGCTCATCTTCTAAAGTGCTACCCAGATTGTACTCATTTTCTTCCCAACCTGATTGAGCAGCACTCAAGGGTTGCAACTTGAGTTTGAGTTTTCTACCCAGCCTGAGGAGTTCTTTAAATTGTTGTGCCTGTTCGGGATTATCTGTACTCCATCGACGCAGAGATTCTATATTGGCGCGAACCTGTTGTTTCATCTGGCGCATACTAGTGAACAAAGCTTGATTGGAATCTTGGGCGCAGTTATTAGCAAGTCCGACGTAAGTGCCTCCGGTGCCGTCTCCGATGCGATAACGCGCTGTCATCACCTCTAGTTGCAACATGATCACATCCAATGGTGAATGCTGCCCAGAGGCAAAGTTATAGTAGCCAGTCAAAGCATCATGTTTGATTAAAATGTCACAAACTGGTCGAGTACCAGCCCAACCAAATTGGCGATCGCCCATATAGCGAGACCAGTGAAATGTGCCGGCAATTAGACCATCTGTATTGTGAGTATAGACCTGATGATAGCGGACATCGAAGCGTAGATCATCACTGAGTGGGTCACGAATCACTTGCGCTAAACCCAAGGCAAAGTGTCCAAAAAATATCGGCGTTTTAGCAGCAGGTTCGGCTTTTTTTCCGCCAATACCACCATAAACATGAATCAACAGTGCGCGATCGCCTTCTTGCCAATTATTAATGGCATTCTGAATTGCTGGAGGTGAAATGTTCTTATTTGCTGTGCATAATACAGATGAGATTTGTCCTTTCTGCGCCTTAATATCTGCCCAACAGCGTTTACGTATGTAGCGATAAGATGCTTGTTTGCCAAACACAACTTCACCGGGTTGCAGGCGAAACAAAGCTCGCGGTGCTAAAGACTGCACTACAAATCGACCTTGAGCATCTTTGGCACCGTAGATATACCAACCTATCTCATTAAAAATAGACTTTTCTAAATCACGGGTAGTAGATGGGGAACTACCTTGATTGGCTGAAATCACGACTTCTGGTAAGCGGACAATTTCTGCTGTGCCATTAAACTCACGCTCCGCAGAGTTAAAGTGAACTACCCGAAATTGGTCGGTATTAGCAATGGGCTGGATAAACTTTACTAGTGCATAGAAGCGCCCAGTAATTTGCACTGGCTGGTTGCCAATGCCAAGAGAAATGGGGAGATAAGATAAGGAAGTAGAGGCATCAGAAGATTGCCACGTTTCCAGACTTTCATTACCAGTTTGTTCAATTTCCACAGGTTCATTGAGCATCACAACTATGTCATCTATGGGATGAGAACCTGCAAGTGATTCGAGAGGGTCAACTTGTTGCCAATGATTGAGACGTTCTGGGTGAATCAGTCCTTCGTATTTGCTGGAGTACTCGGCATCGGGACTGAAGTGAACATCGTGAGTTGTGACTTGCCGCAAATGTTTGACAAATGAAGTTTTAGCCCAACGCAGTCTGACAGTTTTTCCCACTAAATGCTGATAATCGGCAGGGGCATGATGTACTTCAAATAGAACACCTTTGATCATTGACCGAGCCTCACGATGCGGTAAAATCAAACGTCCCATCCAAGGTGCGATCGCTTGATATTCTGGCCCATGAACTGTCTGATTCAAAGGGTAATAGGCAGTATCGTTAAAAGCAGCTTGTTTGTAGTGTGCGTAACTACTTAGTTTGACAGGAAACTTTTCTTCTGGTTGCAGTAGATTTCCTTGCAAAATTTGCACGATGACTTCAACAGTGTGTTGTAGATTGCTGCGGCCATTGGACAAAAATTTTGCCGCATCCATATACCCCCCAGGAACTTGATGCCCTAATGCTCCTATGGACAGAATCGAGATTTTGCCCTTGCGTTTTGCTCGATTCCAGTAAGACAAGGGAATCATTTTCCAGCGTCCAGGAAACATCAGCACACCTAACTGCTGCACCACATCCTGATCGCCCATCAAATGATATAGATGTTCTAGCTTCAGGTAATTGTTGTTAGCACTCATCACACCACCCAGGGATATCACATCAATGGGCGCTCTCAGTGCTTGTCTTAAGTAAGGCGCAGAAGCCACAGCCATCTGTCCACCGCCACTGTAGCCAATCAGGGTAATTGGTGTCAGACTATCTATTTGGTAGCCTTGTGCAACTAAGCCATTGTAAAGTACCTGGGCAATACCCCGGTTGTAGATGGGGCCATAGCGCTGATCGGCAGACACCGCCACAATTAAAACGTTCCGCAGGTTCACTAGCATTCCCAGTAATGCCTGAGGATTCTGCCAACGCAACTTGTCTGCTAATTGCCAAAGAAAAGCTAATGGACGGTCTTCATGCAGGGGCTTATTTAAGACGGAATACATCATCAGTCCCCGCACCAATTTCACATCCTGGGGTAGCTCATCTGCTAACACCGTGAGAAAATCTTCGACGTCGGGGGTATATGCCTCACCTGACTGGCCAACGCCATCTAGATAGATGATATAGCGAGAAAACGGTTTACCATTGTTGCTTTGTGGCTCTTGAGGTTCAGCAAGAGTAGCATTGAGTGAAGTTTCGTCTACTTGTTCACCAAACCATCCTGCCCACCATCCTAAGGTTTCAAAGGGAGCTAACAATCCTGAAAAAACCAAGGCAATCACGCCAATCCATCCCAAATCAAACATTAACCGCGAGAATCTAGGTAGTGTTTGATACCAACCAAAGACTCCGCTGCGAATAGGTCGCAGTAGAATGCTCACAACAACAAACAACGCAATTAAACCCAACAAACTCAACAGCAGCTTGATGGGTTGAGGAATGCTATTAGCTTGGTGAGATAAATGAATAAAGCGATCGCTTGTATGAGTTCCTGGAGTAAGAGTGACCCTCGCAGCAGGTGTGGTTTGAACAGTAACTCCTTGAGTACCTTGAGAATGGGAGCGACCTCTGGCCGGAATTACATGTTGCACCTCAGGTAAAGTAGTTTGGGAAGCCGCAATCAGTGGTGAAGGAACTGTTTCCAAAAAGGCAGACCTGATTTTTTCGGCAATTTCTTCACGATTTGCCGCCAAATTTACACCCGCAACTCGATTGGCAATAATTTTACCCAATTGGGCAATCGGCTGACCGATGGTATTTTCTAAAATTTCTTTAACAAACCAGCCAACTGCTACATAACCAAAGGAAAAGCTGAGATCGATGTTAGCAACAGCACTAAATCCCACTACCATTGCTAACAAGTTCCAGATGGACAGGATTCTTAAAAGCGGAAACCCCAAGTAAGGTAAAGCGCCTAAAAAGCTAAATAGTAATGGTGCGTAACCCAGCCCAAGAACAATTAATAAAGTGGTAAACGGTATATAAACTGACCAAGGAAGCAAACAAATTAACCAGGTACTCAGTACTAAAAATAGAAATTCAAATAAAGATAAAATCGCGCTGACGAATAAACTCCAAACAAAGCGTAGCGGTTGAACACGGTTAATAAATAAAATAATACTTTGAGCGATCGCCAGTGATAATTGCGACAGTAAGACCACGACAATGGCCAACATCAAGCCTCTCGGTAAAGTGGCAACTTTTTGGAACACTTCGCCGTTCAGTACAAAAACCCAACCAAGAATTTCCCAAACGCGATCCATTGCTGTAGATGTCATGAGTAGATAATGGGAAATAGAAATTAATACTGTTCAGTGGGATGACAATGTTGCCCAAGTTGATAGAGCAACAGCAATGCCACAATAGTTCCCACTAATCCAGCTGCGATCGCATTCACCATTGCTTGAATAGCAATCATATTTGATGGGGTAATTATTGCTCCTTGAGTCACCATCGTGGCTGTTTGATTGGGAGTAATCATGGTGGAACCTTGAGGCATAATCAACATTTTAAATGTCAATGTACCTACTTGCGACAAGGCAATTAGTACTGCAATCGCCATGATGCCAATGTTGGCAAGTAGTCCCAGTTTGAGATTTTGGCTCACCTGAGACTTGGCTGGACGCAAATGTGGAATTTCTAATTGATTTGCCAATTGTGTGTAGCGAAAGCACCAATCTTATAGAGCAAGTAAGTGAGTTGGCAGCACAACTTATCAATATGTAACAAAAATTTAACCTACTCCCCACTCCCCACTCCCAGCATTAGCTATGCCGTCAGGCGATCGCCTAAAATCTCTAGCAGATGAGTAATTAAATCGGCATGAGTGAAACCACAGAAACAATTTTCAGTAAAATTATTCGCCACGAAATTCCCGCGAATATAGTTTATGAGGATGATTTAGCTTTAGCATTTACAGACGTTAACCCCCAAGCACCAGTTCATATCTTGGTCATTCCCAAACAACCCATTGTTAAGTTAGCTGATGCTGAACCGGAGGATCAGGCTCTTTTAGGACATCTTTTATTAACAGCCAAGCATGTTGCCGCAGAAGCTGGATTAAAAAACGGTTATCGAGTTGTCATCAATACCGATGTTGATGGTGGTCAAAGTGTCTACCACTTGCATTTGCATATCCTCGGAGGACGGCCAATGGACTGGCCTCCTGGTTGATCTAACTAGATGAATCGTGTCTGGAGATGCGATTCATAAGAAAAATAAATCAATTTAATAAATAAAACTTAATTAAAATTGCTTTACAAAACTCAATTTATCCTCTAAGGTTGTAAACAAGTAGGCAAGTTTACCTACCTCATTCATAAAAAACCAAAGCAATCATAAAAATATGACCACTACCTTACAACAGCGTCAAAGCGCTAACGTATGGGATCGCTTCTGCGAGTGGATCACCAGCACCGACAACCGGATTTACATCGGTTGGTTCGGCGTCCTCATGATCCCAACCCTACTAGCAGCTACCACCTGCTTCATCATCGCCTTCGTTGCCGCACCTCCAGTAGACATCGATGGTATCCGTGAACCAGTAGCAGGTTCATTGATCTACGGAAACAACATCATCTCTGGTGCAGTTGTTCCTTCTTCCAACGCTATTGGCTTGCACTTCTACCCCATCTGGGAAGCAGCTTCCTTAGATGAGTGGTTGTACAACGGCGGCCCTTACCAATTGGTAATTTTCCACTTCTTGATCGGTTGCGCCTGCTACCTAGGTCGTCAGTGGGAACTATCTTACCGTTTAGGTATGCGTCCTTGGATCTGTGTAGCTTACTCTGCGCCTTTGGCATCAGCTACAGCAGTATTCTTGATCTACCCCATCGGTCAAGGTTCATTCTCTGATGGTATGCCTTTGGGTATCTCCGGAACCTTCAACTTCATGATCGTGTTCCAAGCAGAACACAACATCTTGATGCACCCCTTCCACATGTTAGGTGTGGCAGGTGTCTTCGGCGGTTCTTTGTTCTCCGCGATGCACGGTTCCTTGGTAACCTCATCCTTGGTACGTGAAACCACCGAAACCGAATCACAAAACTACGGTTACAAGTTCGGACAAGAAGAAGAAACCTACAACATCGTTGCAGCCCACGGCTACTTCGGTCGGTTGATCTTCCAATACGCATCATTCAACAACAGCCGTTCCTTGCACTTCTTCTTGGCTGCATGGCCAGTAATCGGTATTTGGTTTACCGCACTGGGTATCAGCACAATGGCGTTCAACTTGAACGGTTTCAACTTCAACCAATCAGTAATTGATTCTCAAGGTCGCGTCATCGCTACTTGGGCAGACGTAATCAACCGCGCTAACTTAGGTATGGAAGTAATGCACGAGCGTAACGCTCACAACTTCCCCCTAGACTTGGCTGCTGGTGACGTTGCACCTGTTGCATTGACTGCACCTGCAATCAACGGCTAATCTTCAAGCTTAGTTGCATAAGAAACGCCTCCTGGAAACGGGGGGCGTTTTTTATGTATGTATATTTGTGAAGATTATTTTTAACCACAGAGGACGCAGAGAACACAGAGTTGAGAGAAGCATTAAGAATGGAGAAACTTCAGATATGAGAGTTGATATTGACTCAAAAATTCCTCATGATACCTGGTTTTCATTCAAAGTTCTAGGTATTTTACTCCTGGCTTCGGTCTTCGCTTCGATGGGAACTATTCTTTACGGTTTGATTATTGCCCATCAGGTTGTTTCTTTACCTGAAGTTTTATTGTTTGCAGGTCTGTTAACGGCTATTGTGACTGCACCTTTAGCTGTATTGGGATTGTGGTCACGAAGTAGACAAGGTTTAGAAGTTTCTAGTTTGGCAAAACTTTTAATTAAAGATGGTTTGCTTATTAACAGTCTGTTATTAGCTGTTGCTTTCGGCTGTTTTTGTGGGATTTTTGTTGTTTTCTCGGATAAAGCGTTTTATTCTTTTCTTCCTACTGAATACAGAGATATAGAATTACCCGGTTCTCTACCGGGGTTCCTTGCTGCCTTTGGCGCAGGGATAAATGAAGAAATTTGGTTCCGGTTAGGTATGCTGACTGGGTTAATGACATTTGGATGCTGGCTGCTGAAACAATATCAAGCAAGTACAGCATTATTTTGGAGTACTAATATAATTTCGGCTTTGTTGTTTGGTGTAGCGCATTTACCTCAATTTGCACTCATGATGAGTGGATTATCATTAGCCGTTATTGGGGCCGTATTACTGCAAAATGGTATCGTAGGGTTAATTTTTGGGTGGTTGTACTGGCACAGAGGGTTGCTCGCTGCTATGTTGGCTCATATTACTGCCGATATTGCTATTCATTTGATTGTTCCAACATTTTTTGCCTAACAACGCTTTACAAAAAACAAGGAAAATCATCCTGCGCCAACGGGATGTTATTAAGTTTAGCTAAAGAAGAAACGCCTCCTCGCAACAGGGGGCGTTTTTTCATGCAATGGAATTTTCACTCGGGTTATTACCTTTAATTAAAAACACAAAAGTATCTTGGAAGCTCCAATCATATCAATCCTAATTATCCATTCAGGCTCACTTACTTTGTGTAGGTGTTGGTCACCTATGTTTTAATAAATAATTATTGTTCTATAAATTCACTAACCCAAAGTAATAAAATACGGTGAAACAATTATGTCTGATGATAGAGAGTGCTAAATATTTTAATTTTTTATCATCTTTTTTAACGCATTCTAACTTGATCTAATTTTACAATCAGTATTATCCCCGAAAGATAATACTACGCGAAAAATGTCATCATAGTTAAGTTGAGAAAATACTGGAGATAAGACTACGGTTTACGCACGTCCTTTAGCACGGTTAATTGAGCAATTGCAACGCCTACCAGGAGTTGGCCCCAAATCAGCCCAACGCCTAGCTTTGCACATCCTGAAGCGCCCAGAAGCAGAAGTAGAAGCTTTAGCACAAGCTTTGATTGAAGCGAAAAAGCAGATAGGCTTGTGTTCCGTTTGCTTTCACCTATCTGCTGATCCTGTTTGTGAAATTTGTCGCAATCCTAACCGTGACAATACCTCTATCTGTGTGGTAGGGGATTCTCGTGATTTGATTGCACTGGAGAAAACCCGCGAATATAAAGGCAAGTATCACGTCTTGGGTGGTGTGATTTCCCCTATTGATGGTATTGGCCCAGAACAGCTAACTATCCAAGCTTTGGTGCGGCGGGTGAGTCAGCAAAAAACTCAAGAAGTGATTTTGGCAATTAGTCCGAGTATAGAAGGGGAGACGACAACCCTGTATATTGGTCAACTACTGAAACCATTTACCAAGGTGACACGAATAGCCTTTGGTTTGCCTGTGGGTGGTGATTTGGAGTATGCCGATGAAGTGACATTGGCAAGAGCCTTGGAAGGGCGGCGGGAGTTAGATTAAGTTTTATTGACAATTCCCACAGATGGATTTAACAAATTCACTGTTGTGGATTCTTGCTGTCTGTCCCAGTGGCGGTACAGTTAATTACCTAGGCATGTGTTGAATTTCAGGTAAGACTGCAACACTTTGAGACTTACATGGTTTAGTGTTGTGAGAATTTCTTCATTGTCAACACTATCAAACAATGGTTTGTCACAAGAAGCATACCACCAGGGTTGATTTAGCGTTCTCCTGCTTTTTCAATAGTTTCGATCACAGCCAAGCCTATACCGGAAGCTGCAATTAGCAGTACTGCTGATAGCAAATAGGCGTTGGTAAATATCCGAAGGGCATCTTCAAAGAAAATGTAGGTGGTCATTGCTTCACCTTTTGAAATGTATGCTACTGGTACTGTTTATTTCTCCACACGCTGAGCTAATAATTCCCGTGGAAAAACTGCTAGCATTAGCATCTTAACAAAACTTTAGCTCTTTCATCAGACTGCTAAGATTTTTTTTTCTGAAGATTTGATGAATTTATGGGAATTTTTGTCCTCGACAATACAGAAAAATTTTTAATGTAACGTGCGGCTTCCTTGGAGACTCACGTTAATTCAAGTGCTATTTTAATTAAACCATCGACTCCAGATGCATTCTTGGGAGACAATTGTTTAAAGTGGTTGGATAATGAGACGCAAATTATTTATTATTTATTTAAAGTATTCTTCCATCCGGATTCATGGTTCCATCGTGGATGATTGAGGGAACCCGCCCACGGCGCTGTTTCCCCAACGCACTGGCTACTTTTGATTTCCAAGGGAGCGAGCGAATTGGAGTTCTGGGGTACTTCACACTTTTTGGGTAGCACCTAACATATTTAAAAGTTTATCTACATTATCTATATCCCCAACAATACGCCGAATTGGTTGTGGCGAAACTTTAACCAGGGTGGGAGTTGCAGAAACTTGATCAATCTCTGCTTGTTCAGGATTAGTTAAAACATCAATCACTTTCATTGTGTAAGGATACCCCAGCGATCGCTCCAACAGTTCATGCAAATTCTGGAGGATACGTTCTGTATTTATACTATGTCCAGCGACAAACAGACGCAAAACATAACATTGTGCTGGCGTTTGTAGTTTTGGCGTATTAATAACTGGTGGATGGTACTTGGGTTTGGGTTGGGAACAGTCCAAATCTATGATTAAATCATGGTCTTCCCACAGTTGGGGAAATGAAGCGCGATAAGTAGTTAATACCATGCGATCGCACAAACCTTCTTGCCAAGGTGCTGTTTGCCAAACTAGCTCACCAGTGCCAAAAATAGCATTAAGTACAGCCTGATGTTGCATGACGGCTGGATAAGCTTCTGCGAAGGTTCGCACCTGGTGGGTATGGGGATCTAACCAGTGATCAATTGTTGCAGTATAACAAGGCACTAAAAAATGTGGCGGTTCTGGTAAGTCTAAAATTTCCTGTAAAGCCGCACACAAATGCAAATGCCATCGACCCTGTTTATTAGGGTCGATGCAGTAAATTAAATCACCTCCCGGTGTAAAAAGGGCAATGCCTTTGAACAACTGGGGTTTAGATAGTTTATCTGTGATCAAGGAGTTACAAGGGTTAGGGAACTCAAAGGTAAAAATTTTTTACTTTTTATCTTTTACTGTAACTAAACTCTTCCTCGGAGAAACTGCGCCATTTCGTTAGGAGTTGGTGACATTTCCAAAGCCGTTTCTTCTGTAATGCGGCCTTCTTGGTAGAGGTTGAGCAAAGACTGATTCATGGTAATCATACCGTCAAAACTGGCTTGCTTCATCAACTCACCAATTTCATCATATTTACCGTCTTTGACCCATTCTTTAATGGCTTCGGTATTAATCAAGATATCGTGGAACGCTGCCCGTTTGCCATCGGTAGTGCGGCACAAACCTTGAGCAATTACTGCCACTAAAGATTCAGCCAGTGCTACCCGCATCGCATCCTGTTCCTCACCTGAGTAAAGGTTGAGAATCCGTTCAATGGTTTTCACAGCACTATTGGTGTGTAGAGTTCCCATGACTAAGTGACCAGTTTGCGCTGCTTTCAGGGCAGTATTGACTGTTTCTTTATCCCGCATTTCCCCCACCAGAATCAAATCTGGATCTTCGCGCAAAGCTGCTTTTAAAGCGTTGTCAAACTTTTGGGTGTGCATCCCCACTTCCCGTTGCTTTACTAGGGACTTACGGCTTTGGTGTACAAATTCAATGGGATCTTCAATAGTGATGATATGTTTGGCCATCTCTCTATTGATGTAATCGATCATTGCCGCCATTGTGGTCGATTTACCAGAACCAGTGGGCCCAGTAACTAAGATTAAGCCTTTGTGGTGGTGGCAAATCTCCCGAAAAACCGTCGGTAATCTCAACTGTTCCATAGACAAGATTTTCAGGGGAATTAACCGCAGCACCATTGAATAGCCTTTGAGGGAACCAAAAACATTAATCCGCACACGGGCAAAATCGTACTGTGTTGCACCATCAAATTCGAGATATTCTTGAAAACGCTGAATTTCTGCTTCTGTCAACACTTCCTGCAACCATCTCAGAAAAGTATCTGGGTCTGTTTCTGGATAATCTGTTGGCTGAATTTCTCCCCGGTTGCGGAAGCGGGGAATTTCACCTACTCCCAAATGAATATCAGAATATCCTTGATCATAAGCTTCTCTAATAATCTGCGCTAAACTTAGCCCCGAACTGTTACTTTTAGTAGTCGCCGAACTAGCCATTGGTGGGGGCGTTCCTGGACGATGGGCAGAACTTGGGGGTGGCGGTGGTGCAGCGTGAGTAGCAGGTTGACCGGAACTTCTATGGGCTGACATATCCAACGTTTGAGTAGACTGGCGCTGCGTCGTTAATGATGATGGTGGTGGTGGTGGTGGTATAGGCGGTATCTGACGGGAAGCAACAGGATGAGAATTTGATGGAAGCTGTGATTCTGTCATATATGTTTACAATGCGGGATTAATTAACGAAAATTAGCAAAAAATCTCTGATGGTGGCTCTAATGGCGGTGAGAAGAGGAGTTGCTGGCATTTGTCTATGCAAAACTGTCTTGTAACAATCTGTTACATTACTTTTTCCTACCTGTATCTTTTTAATTAAAATCTTGGATGTTGTTGATAAAGAGACAATTTTAATTTTTCTCTCATACAAACTGGTTTAACACATTACAGCCCTGTAAGTACTTCAGTAATATTTACTATAAATAAATGTCATAAATGATGCATGAAATGGTTTTGTAAATACTTTCCCCTGAGAGATGAGAATTTTTGCTGCCAAATAAGGAGACAAAATGCTAGCAACAAGCGGCAAAATCAGTAATAGATCATTTTTCAGCTTTGTTTGAGAATTATGAGAATTAGGAACAACTATTATAAGAAATGTTAAGCAAAGTCGACTTAAAGAGTTAAAAATGCAATTGATTTACTGAAGTTGATTACCCTCTATGCCTAAAGATAGATAGCCTAAGCTGTGTTAAAGCTGCAATGTAACGTGGGCTTTACATTCATATTTATAAAAAGTTAACTGTAAAGTTTAGTAAATAAATGCTCATTTTATCAATAGCTTTTTATATACTGAAACTTCAATTGAACGAATTCAGTTAAATCGTTAGAAACGAAAGAAAACTGAAAATAAAATTATTGCTGTGTATTATTGGGAGGAAAAGTCAATGGTTTCTGCTCAAAGCTCTAATCTAGGAAAGACCTACTCCTTGATGATGATCAAAAGCTTTTTGATCTGGACTTTCACATTAGCAGTGTGCTTGTTAGTTGTCGGTTTTCCATTAGTCTTTTTGATGGCTACGGTCGGATGCTTGTTGTCGATTGTTCTGCAATCAGTAATGCCTGCTAGTGCGGTTTTACTGGTGTCAGGCGGTTTAATTTTGTTGAATGTTATGGCAGTTGTGGTGGCCGCCGGCGTGTTGACTTTTAAAGGTATACATCCAAATGAAGTCAAATGGTTAAGCTGGTTGCATGGAGAAGCAGAGCAGATGCAAACTACTGTATATGCGGCTTGTCCCTTGACTTGTGACATCGAAGTATAGTTGATTGAACTAAATTCGATAAACAACGCATCTGCCCGGTTTAGCCGGGTTTTTTCATGCTTTTTTAGGGGCTAGTACCGCTGCTTTGGAAGTCAAAAGTCAAAAGTCAAAAGTCAAAAAGCTTATCAAACAGGCTGTTTGACGATTTCAAATGGTATGCCTATTTACGCCGTGCTGTACTAGAGGCTAGACGTTAGGGGCTAGAGAAGAGAAGTTTTAAAATTTTTGTGCGGAAAAACGGGATGCGTAAGGTTTGCTCTGCGTTTATCTTCTTCTGTCACTGCTTAACTTCGTTTTGATATACCTCTCGAATAGAGGAATTGCTTGATTGATCAAGCTCAAGAGAAAAAATTAAATTTAAAATAGTTTTTTAGTTCCGAATGAGTGCGTTAGCCCTTAAGATAACGAAATAATTTCGTTTATTTATATCTTCATGAACTAATGACTATTAAAAAGAAAGTTTGTATTATTTTGGGTACACGTCCGGAAGCGATTAAACTGGCTCCGGTAATTCAAGTCTTCCAAAACTCTCCAGACTTTGATTTGCAGGTAATTTTAACTGGACAGCATCGCGAGATGGTTGAACAAGTGATGCAGTTATTTAACCTGAAAGCAGATGATGATCTAGAGATTATGCAGCCTCAGCAGACTTTAAATGATATTACTTGTCGTAGCTTGCGGGGATTAGAAGCTTTATTTCAAAAAAATAAGCCAGATTTAGTTATAGTCCAGGGAGATACTACTACAGCTTTCGCCGCTGCTTTGGCAGCTTTTTACCAACAAATTCCCATTGGTCATGTAGAGGCGGGGTTAAGAACTGATGATTTATTTAATCCATATCCTGAAGAAGCTAATCGACGGTTGATTTCTCAACTGACTCAGTTGCATTTTGCACCCACGGCTTGGGCTGCGGAGAATTTACAACGTTCTGGGGTGTTAGGTGAAATTCATTTGACGGGTAACACTGTCATTGATGCTTTATTAAATGTAGCTGCAACCCAACCAGCCTGTAATATTCCAAATTTAAACTGGAACTCATACCGCACCTTGCTAGCCACAGTCCATCGGCGAGAAAATTGGGGAGAACCACTGCAAGCGATCGCCCAGGCTTTTTTACAGATATTAGATAAGTTTCCCGATACAGCCTTGCTGTTACCATTACACCGTAACCCTACCGTGCGAGAACCATTGCAGGTACTTTTAGGTAATCATCCGCGAGTGTTTTTAACAGAACCCTTAGATTATGGTGAACTAGTAGGTGCCATCGGGCGATCGCATTTCTTATTGACTGATTCTGGTGGTTTGCAAGAAGAAGCCCCTAGTCTGGGAAAACCAGTATTAGTGATGAGAGACACTACAGAAAGACCAGAGGCTGTGACTGCGGGGACAGCCAAGCTTGTGGGAACTATCACTACAAATATTGTTCAAGCTGCGGGTGAGTTGTTAAGTAACCCCAGCGTCTATGAAGCAATGGCAAACGCCATAAATCCCTATGGAGATGGTCATGCAGCAGAACGTATTTTGCAAATTGTGCAAAATTATTTAGGTTTAGCTTCTAAATAAAGCACTGCGAGTTTGTGGGCCGACAATCCCATCTGCCAGTAAATTATTTCTTGCTTGAAATTCTCTAACTACACGAGCTGTAGTAGGGCCATAATATCCTGTCGGTTCCACACCCAAAACTCGTTGAACATCTGTCACCGCTGCACCACTCGCTCCCAAACTGAGAATCATAGGGCCACCAGTGGGGCTTGGTGGGGTGCTAGTTCTAAATAAAGCGCTGCGGGTTTGTGGGCCGACAATCCCATCTACACGCAAATTATTTCGTGCCTGAAAATTCCTGACTGCGCGAGTAGTCGTAGTGCCATAATATCCTGTTGGTTGTACACCTAAAGCTCGTTGTACTTCTGTTACAGCCGCACTGCGCGATCCCAATCTTAAATTTACTGGGCCACCCACACCAGCTGTAGGAGTAACAGTAATGGGTCTGGCAGCAATATTATTAGGTGTACTACCAATCCATCTAGCAGCAACGTATTTATTTTCAGATAGCCGGACAAAACCGTTCATAGTTCCCGTATTCGATATTTGGGTACGGTTAGGAATACAGCCCACAACTGGGGAATTGAGGGTTGCTGCTGTACGCACACGAAGACAACTACCATTAGTCCTGACATAGGATGTAGAAATTGTCTGCGCGTGGGTAACTGTGGCAAACAGTACACTGATCCCAGCTAAAGCTAACCAAGCTGATGATTTGAGAAAATTTTTCCAGTTAAATTGCAACTTGGGAAAATCAATCCTTTGGGCTTTCTCTGATTTGGCTGGAACTGTTGCAGAAGATTTAAACAGCTTTTTCCAATCGAACTCAAATTTGGGAAAATGACATTCAATATTTTCCGCCCCCTCTTCATTAGCCATAAACATATGGGAATAGGCCATAGAGTCCATAATGCGCTCCTTGGTGTAATAAATGGCAAAGTTATAGTGAATTAATTGTTTTCACTCTATATCCAATTTTAGTGTATTTTAAATTACAACAATCTCAATGTGATTTTATTGTCAGCAAAATCAAACAACAACAAAAATGAAACTAGTATTAAGAAAACCTACTAAATTGGATTTTTATGAAAATAAGTAAATTTTCGTTGAGACTCTCCTATTTTCGGGAACAAAACTAATAGAAAAAATTGTTATTCAATCACTTAGAAGTATTAAAAATTTCAGTCCGCAGAAGAATACCGTTACGCCAGACTTCTATGCCTTGAGGATTAACTAAGTACGAAAAACTACCATTATCTGCGCGATATTTATCTTGACCAATATTTCTAGCTGTGATTTTAATCGGCTGGCTTAAGTCTTGCTTTAACTGCCCAACATAAAATAGCCGCCCATTATTTTCACAGACTTTGATCAGATTGTTTGCAGTTTCACCTTGAATAATCGTGACTCCAGTGCATTTAGTTTCTACATTCACAGGTGCCAGATTTACAGAAATTTGTGGCAGAGGTGAAACTGGTTGTTGGGGATGCGGTGTTGTTATCTGTGCGGTTGTAGATGCTAAGAGGCGAGAGGGATCAGCCGCTATCCGACCATTGGGATAAATTTCAAAATGCAGATGGGGTGCAGAACTATTACCAGTAGAACCCATTTCTGCAATGATTTGACCTTGATTTACCTGTTGACCCTTACTAACCAACAAACGGCGGTTATGACCATAAACTGTGATACTTCCATCCAAATGTTTAATTTCTACAGCATTCCCTAATCCCCAGTTGTCCCAACCAGCTTTGACAACTGTACCGGATGTCACAGCCACTATGGGAGTTCCCGATGGCCCAGCAATATCGATGCCTTCATGTTGATATTTACGGAAGCCTTGAGAAATATAACCTTGAGTCGGCCAAATGAAGTTAGCAGCCGACGGGATATTTGGTGCTGAAGAATCTTTTGCTATCTGAGTCAGGGCTGAGGTATTGAGACTGAGTACAAGGATTAAGGATGTGATCCCAATTAAGGCATAGGTACAAAATCGACGAATATTGTAAATATTTTTTTTCATAACTCAACGTGTATACACTTGCTGGTTATTTTGTTGTTTCAACTTAACACTGACTAAATCAGGAGAGTATATGTGTCAAATTGGCAACTTTTGTTTAATAACCTGTGTCAACGTGAGTTTAATTTTATAGCCCCTCAGACTGGGCGCCGACTGCTTTCCCCAGGAAAGCCTACCTACGTAGGTAAGAATCAGTCATTTAATTGTAAAAAAGCCTCAAGGGTTAGGACTACTAAACCTTGTCTACGGTAACCAAGATGGTGAGATTGCTTCCTGACGTCGCAATGACAAAAACTCTACTTTTGACAATAGACGAGGTTTAGATTATCGATTTACAATTCAACTCCGATTCCAACGCAGATAAGTTGTGTAGACAATGACTATAACTTGGATCGGCATGATGGCAATCAGGCTTTTGAAAAAATAGTTAAGTTCTAAACTAGACATAAAGTTAAAATAGCCCATACCCACTAACAATAAAAATGCCCATAAAAGATATTTACGTTTAATAGTCAGCATCCCTGTCAAATAAATTAAAAATATGCATCCAGAATTGGTAGTCAGTCAGAGAAATTTTTAAAACCATCCCTGTTTATTCACAAAGTAAGTATTGACAAAACCCTCTGATGACTTATTGAGGTAGATCATGCCTTCCATCAAACCTACAAGCTGCATAATTAATAAACTAACGCCGTAAGTAAAAGAACCTCCAATTAAGGAAATAACGAGCATGATAAATCCTTCCTGGGCATAGCCTAAAATAAATTTATGAATGCCAAATCCTCCAAGAATAATGCCGCAGTAACCAGCTAGCAGTTGTTTAGTCGGTTGGCTAGGATTGAGATTTGTCATATGGTTGCTGTTCCTGAAAAAGTGAATATAGAACTAAAATTTTAATTTTAATTACTGCTAGAAAATATATTAAATTAATAAAAAAATGGTAAAATCTTTGTAAGAATAAATACTTTTATATATCAACAATAAGTACTAATTTGCTCACATATGAAAAAACTAATAACAAAATTAAGCAAATGATTTAGTCCTAATTTTGCGATACTGAAAATATCTAAAATTTGGGTAGTTTTTATGCAGATGTTCTGAACTGAATTATTTTTTGTCGTCAAAACAGTTTGACCATACCAACTTTTACAAGTCCATTATTTTTATGTCCGGACTTTTTTGAGATAGTTATTTATGATCTCTTGCCATTTAATTTATGTCTGGGGAGGGCAAGAAATATTTTAGCGATCGCCTAACTGATCTAGATAATACTAAATGTTGACCCAGATATTTTGTCTTCTACTTTACGAGATTGCGGTAATGATAATTACTAACCGTATACTGATATTGAAAAATAGTCATATAAAAACTATTTGATGATGAGTGCATATGCAGACAAAAGCAAATGCTTTGATATTTTATAACCGTAAATCAACGTTATTTTAATTACCGCTGCCCAAGAGAAATAGGCTGAGTAAAGTACCACTATTCCATAGACTATGAAGCAGCATAGGTGCTAAGAGATTACGCGATCGCGTGTAAACGACCCCTAAGACCATACCTAAAGCTGTAAGGGGCAGAATTTCCGACAAGCTGAGGTGAGCGATGGCAAATAGCAAACTGCTGAGGATAATTGATCCCCACACGGGTACGTAACGAGTCAAAGAAGGCAATAAAAAGCCCCGAAACAATAGTTCTTCAAAAATAGGAGCTGCGATCGCAGCTGTAAAGAAAAACATTCCCAAAGCGACAGTATCTCGACTTTCCAAAGCTAGTTGTAATAAGGGGTTACTACCACCTTGTCCTTGCCATAGCTGTTGATTAATTAATGACACCACCACCACTATTGGTAAAGCCGCACAATAACCACCAAATCCCCACAAAAACCATTTATCTCCCAATCGGAAGCGAAACCAGTTTTCTGGTAAGGGAAAAAAGCGCTTGAGTGAAAAATAAAGCACTCCCAACGCACCTGCGGCCACCATCATGTAACTTACCAACACAGACAAAGCCTGAAGTCTGACATTAACAATGGGACGGGGGATGGGAAGTAGCAATAACAAAGAGGGTACAAAAAGTTGCCCCATGAAGAAAAAGCCGACGACAAAAACCTGCAAAATCGTTTCCACATCCCAAGGGGTTGACCAAGGTAAATCGGCATTTTGAGCAAATATGGCAGCTTTACCCTTCCACAAACGCTGACCTATTAAGAAAACTAGTAATATTAGACCAATTAATGCCGCTAGTGTGGGAATCGTGCCAATTAAGACTAATTTTCCCACAGCTTCAGCCGCAGCTTCTTGCTGTGTAGCTTGAACTGTAGCTAAAGCTTCTTGTCGTTGCTGAAGTTCATATAGTTGAATTAAAGCAGTAGAGCAAAACCAACCATCTAAATTTTTTTGGATCACCTGTTGAGCATTAGGCAGAATCCGCGGAGGATCACTCCACAAACCACTCAACACCGCTGCCGTTTCGGGAAATTCAGCATTAATATCAGTAGCTTGCTGTAATTTATTCCAAGTTTCGATGGCTGTATCCATCTTTCCTTGCTTGGCTTGTAAAATTCCCAGTCGCAAATCTAATTCAGCCAGTAACTTTTGTAGTTGCTGAAGAGACTGCTGCAATTTTTGCGGCTTTTCCTGGCTAGGCGTTTGAGTTTCGAGAGAGTTTGTTGGTAAAGGTTTAGGGGGGATGGGCAGAGTTTTTGGTTGTCCCAGTTGGTTTTGAGCTTTATCTAAATTAGCTTGAACTGATTCACGTGCTGCCTGATATTGCTTTGTAGCACTTTCTAGCGGTTGTTCACCCAGTATTGATTGCCGAATCGTCTGCAAATTCTGATCATTAATCTCTTCTGGTTGCCAAGCTTGTGCTTGCAGGGCAATGTTGGTTTGATAGAGTTCTAAGCGACTTTGAAACTGGGGTTGTTGCCAACTACCAAATAAAGACGAAACTGATAACACAACTGCTATCGGTGTCAGTACAAAAAATAAAACCAACCGCTTAATTGTCATCTATCCCCCTTTGGAACGTTAGAGGGCAAAGCATCCCCCTTGAAAATTATCGCAAGAAAAAGCCAGAGGTTGATATCTCTCATCAATATTGGGTTTGGAGTCAGGACTTTAGTCCTCACAAAGTCACTGATACAATACTCATATAAGCATCTGGTGCTGATCCCAATATCCCGATTTTCATGAGTAGCGAAATCCAACTCAGTCTCTTTGATAACTCCAACTCGAACCAACAAGATTTAATTCCCACAGACGCGAAAATTCCCATTACGTCTGGGACATACAATAATATGACCGAATTGGCACAGCATTGCAATCAGTGCCACCGTTGCAGTTTAGGAGACACCAGGACTCATGCTGTTGTGGGACGCGGTAACCTCCAAGCACCAATCATGGTTATCGGGGAAGCACCAGGCCAAAACGAAGATGAAACAGGCTTACCATTTGTCGGTAGATCAGGCCAGTTGCTCGAAAAAATCTTGGCATCTGTGAATCTGAGTACCGAACATGATGTATATATTGCCAATATCAATAAATGCCGTCCACCAAATAACCGAGTTCCCACCCCCGACGAAATGGCGGCTTGTAAACCTTACTTATTAGAACAAATTCGCCTTGTTGACCCAAAAATGATTTTATTAACAGGTGCAACTGCCGTCAAAGGGATTACTGGTGATAAGCGAGGGATTACGAAAATTCGCGGTCAGTGGTTAGAGTGGGAAGGGCGTTTGTGTATGCCAATTTTTCACCCCTCTTATTTATTGCGTAACCCTTCAAAAGAAAAAGGTGCGCCTAAATGGTTGATGTGGCAAGATATTCAAGCAGTACGTGCCAAGCTGAATGAAATTAGAAAAAATAGTTAAAATTCTCAACTTAACTTTAAATAGCTGGGCGCAGTGAAGAGTATCCAGCCAAATTTTTAAGTTGCTAATTGGGCAAGTTTTTATTCTTCAGTTGCAAGTACAACATTTTTACATAGCAGTTCCCTGACATATTGACAATGCTCCTAACTTAGAGTTTTTGAAAAATTCTCAAACATTGTGGAAACCTCCGGTGAGTTGGCGAACGGCAACTTCTGATGATGCAACTTAATCCTTAGATTAGGCGATCGCACCTGATGTGTATCCAAATTAGCTGATCAGGCAATATCTAAATTCCGATAAAATCAAAACCTAAGGAATAATGGATAGGGAGATACAAGGGTGCCTACACTTGGCGTTAACATTGACCACATTGCCACCATCCGACAAGCACGGCGGACAGTGGAACCAGACCCCGTAGCCGCTGCGGTACTAGCAGAATTAGGCGGTGCCGATGGCATTACCGTGCATCTGCGGGAAGATAGAAGACATATTCAAGATAGAGATGTCCGACTATTGCGGCAGACAGTGCGATCGCACCTAAACTTAGAAATGGCCGCCACCGATGAAATGGTAGGAATCGCCCTGGAAATCAAACCCGATTATGTAACTTTAGTACCCGAAAAACGGGAAGAAGTCACCACAGAAGGCGGATTAGATATAATTGGGCAAATTGGTAGAATAGGAGAGATAGTCGATAAATTACAGAGTGCTAGTATTCCTGTGAGTTTATTTATCGACGCTCAAGAATCACAAATTGAAGCATCTGTCAAGGTACAAGCACAGTTTATTGAACTGCACACCGGGCAATATGCAGAGGCGAAAACTGAAGGCGATCGCCAGCGAGAGTTAGCAGTATTAAAGACAGGGTGTGAACAAGCGATTAAAGCCGGCTTGCGTGTGAACGCTGGTCACGGACTCACCTACTGGAACGTTTATCCGGTAGCTGCACTTCCAGGTATGGAAGAACTGAACATTGGTCATACCATTATCAGTCGGGCAGCATTAGTAGGAATAGAACGAGCAGTCCGTGAAATGAAACAAGCCATACAAGTTCAGTAGTAATTAGCATGGGCTACATCCTGTACGGAAAAAACTCATTTTTCTAGCCTCTAGCCTCTAACCAGAGGGGTTATCACTGCGAAATCCAAAAAATGTGGAGTTAAATCTTTCAGCAAAAACTTCTATGACCTCAACAGAGTCTAACAGCCTGCCGCTTTGGGTACAACACAGAGATAAAGTGCTAGAACAGAGCAATGACGTTGAGTGGCGCTACGGTAAATTTCCTGACTATACCCGCTCCAACGAAAATCTGGCTAAGGAAAGCATCAAGAATCATCCGAATGGTTCCTTAGAAGCGATCGTGCAGAACTTGGTGAGAACCTTCGATGTAGAAGCCAACTTCAAAACCAACCCCCAGCAGTGGATATCGGTTGTCAATGAAAAGTTCCGTATGAGTACTAATGGAGGCCCTAGCTACACGGTATCAGACGTGGTAGAGTCAGGTACTTACAAGCTCTTAATTGGCAACACTGAACATTACAAAGCTGCTGAGGAAAACTTTGAAACATCGACAAATCTTTTCCACACAGCATTTCCTGAAGGATTTCAATGGGAAGTTCTAGAGGTGTTTTCAGCCCCTCCAACTGTGGCCTTTAAGTGGCGGCATTGGGGACATTTCAACGGTTTATACAAAGACCACCCACCAACAGGAGAGACAATAGAAGTTATCGGCATGAGCATTGCCCGTGTCACCGACGACTTAAAAATTCTTTCCTTAGAACACTATTACGACAACACCAAGTTCTTAGATAAGCTGACAGCAGGACGCAAACAAGGAACTAGTGAACAAAAGCAACCAACTTTTTGGAGTTTTTTCCAACGTCTTTGGCATGGAGAAGCAAAACCCCAAACGGGTGAACCTAAAGTTAGTGCTTGTCCCTTTAGTGCTTTGATCAGGTAATTCCGGTTTAATTATTTTTTAGGGGTACAGAATACAATCTTGTACCCTGAAATTATTCAATAGCCAGCAAAGGACGAAAAATGCAAACATACTATTACGTTTTGGCAAGTCAACAGTTTTTAATACAAGAAGAACCCACCGATGAAGTGCTGAAAGAACGCACTCGTTATTACCACGAACAAGAAAAAGAAATTGATTTTTGGTTAGTCAAGCAGCCAGCTTTTTTAGAAGCACCTGAGATGGCAAATATCAAGGCAAATTGCCCCAAACCAGCAGCCGCAATTATTTCCACCAATTCCCAGTTTATTACCTGGCTCAAATTGCGATTAGAGTACGTTGTTACCGGAGAATTTCAGGCTCCCTCTGAAACTATATCTGATCCTTTGGCCTCTCTGACATCAGTGTCTTAATATACTCTTGTATTCTTGGCAATTGCCCTCTTAGAGAACACCAGAAAATAAATTATCCCATCTTGTGGGATAGGTAGTGTATGGCTTCGCCACGCAAGCTATCGACTGACTTGTACTGAGCGTTGTCAAAGTAGCGCTCACGCCCAAGTCCTTCCCGTCCTTGGTGATTAGCGAGGATAAATTAGGGTGGGTGATGTACCTGCCCTAACATCAAAGGAACTCTAAATGCACTTTTGAAATCTTGGGAAAAAATCCAGTTTATGCGTTCTAATTTTGTGCAAAAATTTGATCCTTTATCCAGTGCATTAGTACTAACAACAGCAGGCTTGATAGCTAGCATGACTTCTGTCACTGCTCAACAAAATATTCCCATTTGCCAACCTCCCAGTCCTGGGGAATATCTTTTGTTAATAGTCAGTCCCACGGCAAATAGTCAGACGCAGTTGCGTAAAGCCTTACCAAGTGAAATTCAAACTACAACTTGTCAATATCTCACCGATACAGTAACGCGCATCGGGGGATTTAACAGAATCGACGATGCTAATCGGTGGGCAAGATATGTCAATAATATTGTTGGGTTGTCTGCCATCGTCGCTACACGTCCTGCCGTGACAAATGCAGTACAATCTCCACCATCTACACAGACACCGACACTGGCACCTGCACCTACTCCTGTTCCCACTCAGACCATCAGCTTTAATCCCCAAGTATTAGGAGGTGGTTATGCTGTATTGGTAGATTATTTTAACCGCCCAGAACTTGCCAATAGCGTGCAACAAGTGGTTGGAGGTAATATAGGTTTTGCTTCCTACGGACAACGCCCTTACTTGCTAGCTGTTCATACAGCTAACCAACAAGAAGCATATAATACACTGCAAAAGCTCAATGAGCGTGGTTTTTTTGCTGTTTTAGTGGACAGTAGCAAGGTAATGTTACTGCGGTCAGCTGTGCGTTTACAGTAATTCGTAATTTTGAAATACTTAATAAGCATACCTAGCTAACCAATAAATAGTTATGCCCAATACTGAACCAGCTATTACTTGTACTGGTGTATGACCCAACAATTCCTTGAGCCTGTCTTGGCTAAAGTCTGGTTTTTCGTGAAATAATTCATCAATCATTTGATTAAGAATTCGAGCTTGCTTACCAGCAGCCTGGCGAACTCCGGCTGCATCGTACATGACGATGATGGCAAAAATTGTAGCCAAAGCAAAGTCAGGGGAAGCCCAACCAAGAGTTTGCCCAACACCTGCGGCTAGAGCTGTGACTAAAGCTGAATGGGCACTGGGCATACCTCCCGTTGTTACTAAAACACGCACATTCAGCTTACGATTTTTGACTAGCTCAACTACGAGCTTTAATGCTTGAGCAATTAAACAAGCTACCAGAGCAACCAGCAGCACCCGGTTGTCTAAAATGTCGCCTATGTCCTGCATGGTGTTTTGGTTCGGTTAGTAAATTTAGCAGCAGTAGTTTTCTGAGGAAACATTTCGATGCAGCCCAAAATCCCCAAGCCAATATTGACCTAGTGATTGCGACTAGTAATAAAGTGAGCGAGTGCTTGGAGTGGCTGTGCCAGTTCCCCAAATGTATCTAATTCTATACAAGCGGACTCAACTAATTGTTGGGCTTTGGAGCGCGATTCTTCAATTCCCCACAAGCTAGGATAAGTAACTTTTTGAGCAATTAAGTCTTTACCCGCGGTCTTACCTAATTGCTCTTGGGTCGCAGTAACATCCAGAATATCATCGATGATCTGAAATGCCAGTCCAATATTTTGCGAATAGCGAGAAAGTCGTTGCAAATCTGCCGCTGACGCTCCTGCTACCATACCTCCACACACAACAGCGGCTTCTAAAAGGGCAGCTGTTTTGTGGTTATGAATGAAATTTAGGGTTTCTAAAGAAGTATCAGACTTACCTTCCGAGTCTAGATCAACCACTTGACCACCCACCAAACCAGCTGCACCCAATGCTTTTCCCAGACGAGCAATTACCTGCAAAACTCTTTCTCTAGCAACGCTTTCAGGGGTTTGCATGGCAACTAACTCAAATGCATAAGCCAACAAACCATCACCAGCCAAAATTGCGATATCTTCGCCATATACCTTATGATTTGTCAGCTGACCACGACGATAATCATCATTATCCATTGCTGGCAGATCATCGTGAATTAACGACATGGTATGGATCATTTCCACAGCACAAGCTGTAGGCATAGCCATTTCGATTGTGCCACCGATCATTTCACAGGCAGCAAGGCAGAGAATGGGTCTTAAACGCTTACCGCCAGCTAATAACGAGTAGCGCATTGATTCATAAATCTTTTCTGGATAAATGATGGGAATAGACTTATCCAGGGCAGTTTCACAAAGCTTTTGTCGCTCTTTAAGATAAGCTGCCAAGTTAAAAGTGGTATCCTTTGGCATTTTCTGAAGGTTATCAGCTGCTACCATTCTTCAATTCCTTCAATTTTGGGCTGTTGGCTATTTGTGGTATACGTCACAATTTTAAGATGCTCTGGCGCTGAAAAAGTCATGAGTCAAGATTGAAGAGCCAAAAATTCAGAATTAATAACTCACCATGCATAACTCCTAACTAACTGTCTTCAAATAGCTGGCAACTGTATTTTGCAACAAAATGGCGACAGTCATAGGGCCAACACCACCAGGAACCGGAGTCATAAATTCTGCCACACTAGCAGTTGATTCCCAGTGAACATCACCAACTAAGCGACTTTTGCCACTAGCATCTGTAACGCGATTCATCCCCACATCTACCACAACAGCGCCCGCTTTCACCATCTCGGCTGTAATTAATCCTGGACAACCTACCGCAGCGATGAGAATATCAGCACTCTTAGTGATACTACCGAGGTCTTGCGATCGCGAATGAGCAATAGTAACAGTAGCATCAGCTTCCAGTAACATCAAGGCCATGGGCTTACCCACCAAGATACTACGTCCCACCACCACAGCTTGTTTTCCCTGTAAAGGAATTTTATATTCCTGCAATAACCGCATGACACCAGCTGGTGTACAACTACGTAAACCGTCTTCCCCCCGCACTAACCGCCCTAGGTTCACTGGGTGTAAACCATCAGCATCTTTATCTGGATCTATCTTATTTAGCAGGGCCACAGCATCCAAATGGTTAGGTAAGGGTAACTGCACCAGAATGCCATCCACCCGTTCATCCTGGTTAAGTGCAGTAATCATTTCCTCTAGTTCTGCTTGAGTAGTTTCTGTGGGAAAATGCTTGCCAAAAGAAGCAATCCCGACCTTAGTGCAAGCGCGTTCTTTATTGCGTACATAAGCCGCTGAAGCTGGATTATCGCCCACCATGAGTACAGCTAAACCAGGAGGTCGTCCAACTTTTACTTGTAATTCTGTAGTCAGAGCAGATAATTCCTGATGAATTTTTTCAGCTAAAGCTTTACCATCGAGAAGTTTGGCAGTTTTTATTTCCATGAAAATCCCCAGAAGACTCGCCTTAATACCAAATTTCAATTGTTTGTAGCGGAGTCAACAGTTACAAATAATGTTTGCCTATTGACTATTGATGGAGTTGCTGTTTGTTGCCGTAACGTCTCTCCCATGTTCATCTTCTCAGATTCAATGCCTCAAGGGAATGGGGCGATGGAGGAGATGAGGAAGAAAATTGTAGGACTGGCCGGACGTCTTCCCTCCTGTACCCTGTCCCCCTGCTTTTTCACCCCAGTCCCCACCTCTGTGACTAAAAAAGGGAACTGACACCATAAAACTGGCGACAAAGCAAGCATTAATACACAAATTTGCTCAACCAATGCCTGTCATGCAACCTCAAAAAAACTTTTTACTTTCGTTTTTAAACAGGCGTAGCATGATTTCTTGCCGCCTAGGATTTACATTGTTACTTGTAGTGGGACTTTTTGGTTGTGGTTATTTGACAACACCTGGATTACAAGCCAGTAACTTAAGTTTTGGCAGCAATGTCACGCCAATTCGGTCAATTAAACCAGAACAAGAACAGCAGGATACCACCGTTTATGTGCAAGGTAAGGTAGAAACACAAGTGCCACTACTGAATCAGTGGGCGTATCAAATTAACGATTCCACCGGCAAAATTTGGGTTGTTACGAATCAGCCCAATCTTCAAGAAGGACAGCAAGTAGTAATTAAAGGTAAAGTTCGTTACAAAAGTATTCCCTTAGCTAACCAAGAGTTTGGGGAAATATACATAGAAGAAAGGTAATATTTTTACAAACATCCAAGTATGAAAAAGCCCCCAGTACATGTAGCGATCGCAATTCTCTACCAAGAAGACAAGTTTCTCATGCAACTGCGAGATAATATCCCTGGTATTCTCTACCCTGGTTACTGGGGGCTATTTGGTGGTCATATTGAACCAGGTGAAACGCCAGATGTAGCTGTGAAGCGAGAGATATTAGAAGAAATCACCTACACCCTACCACCATATTTTGAGTTTGGCTGTTATGCCGATGATGTAGCTATTCGTCATGTTTTTCATGCACCGCTCTTAGTCGAATTAAATCAACTCACCTTAAACGAAGGGTGGGATATGGGTTTATTAACACCAAAAGATATTCAACAGGGTCAGTACTATTCATCAATAGCCGATGAAGTCAGACCTTTAGGCCCCATACATCAGCAAATTATGCTGGATTTTATCAATTAGTCATTAGGAAGAAAATTCTCTAGTCTCTAGTCTCTAGTCGCCACTCCCCAGTCAAGTGTTGAAATTCCGGTAAAAAACCGTACTTAAACCGAAACGTATTCCCTAGATGAATCCCCTAGACTAGAATAAAAATAGAGGCGAAACTATAAGCTGCTGAGTCTAAATACTCAGTTGAATATAAGCAAAATGGGATTCTTTGACTCTGATATCGTTCAGCAAGAAGCAAAACAGCTGTTTGAAGATTATCAAGCGCTGATCAACCTTGGCAACAACTACGGCAAGTTTGATCGCGAAGGTAAGAAGCTGTTTATTGACCAAATGGAAGCTATGATGGATCGCTATCGCGTCTTTATGAAGCGATTTGAGCTATCAGAAGATTTTATGGCACAGATGACGGTGCAGCAACTCAAAACTCAGTTAGGGCAATTTGGTGTGACTCCGCAACAGATGTTTGAGCAGATGAACCTTACCCTAGAGCGGATGAAAACTGAGTTAGAAAAACAGCCATAGTGAATTTTAAATTTTACGTTTGGGATTTTGGATGGGCAATTATCCAAAATCCACAATTTATTTATGATTTGGGGCGCGGAAACTGAGAAGGTGGCTTAAAGTTTTCCGAAGGTATACCTTTGAGGGCTTGCTGCATAAAATCTTTCCAAATGGGAGCTACCATCCCACCACCTGTAGCGCCTCTAGCTAATGGTCCGTTATCATCTCTCCCCACCCAAACAGCAGTGGTTAACTGGGGTACAGTACCCACATACCAAATATCTCTTTCAGAAGAAGTTGTTCCTGTCTTCCCTGCACTGGGCCGACCTATATCGGCACCTTTACCAGTACCGTCAGTCACGACTGAACGCATTACGTCGATAATAGCTGCCGATGCCCATTGGTCTAGAACTAGCTGGGGTTTGGGCGTATTATCTAACAAGATATTGCCACTGCTGTCGGTAACACGAGCCATAACCGTCGCTGGTGACTGCCAGCCATAATTGGCAAATGTGGCATAAGCACTAGCCATTTCTAATGGTGTCATCCCTACAGCACCCAAAGGCAAGGAAGTCACCGGTTCCATTGGACTGTTAATTCCTAAGGTACGGCAAACTTCTACGACTTTATTCATACCTATAGTCATACCTAGCTTAATCACAGGAATATTCCGAGATTGGGCTAGAGCCGTGCGAATAGGCATTGGGCCTTTAAAGCTACTATCATAGTTTTTCGGACTATACCAACCGCTACCATCTCGGTAACGAACTGGTGTATCTTGCACAATTGAGTCTGGAGCAAATTTACCAGTGGCAAAGGCAGCATAATATACAAACGGTTTAAAAGCAGAGCCTGGTTGGCGCTGGGCTTGAATTGCCCGGTTGAATTCGCTACTTCTGGAATTTACACCGCCCACTAGTGCCTTAACAAAATGTGTACGGGGATCAACGGCTACTAAAGCAATTTGATTATTACGTAAGCCTTGACCAGATAGGGATTTATGCCATTTGCTGACAGTTTGTTCGGCCATGGTTTGGAACTCGGCATCAACTGTGGTTTGCACCCGCATTCCACCTTTAAGCAGTGCCTCGCGCCCGAACTTCTGAGCCAATTCTTGAGCGACAGCATTGGTCACATAAGGTAGGGCACTACCTTGAAATGACCTGATTCGGCCTAATTTGATTTCTTGTTTGAGAGCATCATCATATTCTTGCTGGCTAATCCACTTCAAGTCCAGCATCCGCCCCAAAACTTCCTTTTGTTTCTGTTTGGCCAATCTCTCACTGGCAAATGGGCTGAATTCTTCTGGCGCTTGGATTAAACCCGCCATCATTGCTGACTCAGCCAAGTTTAAAATTTCTGCTGACTTGTCAAAGTAAGTGCGTGCTGCTGTTTGGACACCATAGTTATTGTGACCCCAATAAACTTGATTGAGGTACATTTCTAAAATTTGGTCTTTGCTGAGAATTTGTTCTAGGCGAATTGCCAGTACCCCTTCAGCTAACTTCCGAGTAAAAGCACGTCTTTGAGATAAGAACAAATTTTTTACCAGCTGCATGGTGATGGTGGAACCTCCCTCCCGCACACCACCTGCTGCCAAGTTAACTATTAAAGCCCGCCCCACACCGCTAGGATTGATACCGTGGTGATCATAAAAATGACCATCTTCACTAGCTAATACCGCCCGTTTTAAATGGGGGGAAATTCTATCTAGGGGCATGACTTCTCGGTTAGCTTCACCGTGGATACTCGCTAACAGTTTGCCTTTAATGTCATAGATATATGTTGTTTCCGACGGTAAAAAGTTACGCAACTGCCTCACATCGGGCAAGTTCCGGAAACTAATGGCCAGTCCCACCAGCCCTCCAGCTACAATAGAGCTTGCCAGCATAGTGATTGATAGTAAAGTACCGCCAGTGATCTGACCTACTCCTTTCAAAAACTCAAAACCTGGTGAAGCCTGACGTTGTGTTTGCTTATTTGTAAAAGTCCTAGAAGACGACACGGCGTTCTTATTTCCTCACTTGTAAATGTAACTGTAATTTATTTCATGAAGCAGGGCGGTTAATTTTTTGCAATTATATTAATTTGGCAGATTCAAAAACGGACAAATTGCCAGTGAACATAACCAACCTAACTTATAAAGTAAAAAGCGTAGTTGATAGCGAATCTCTGAGTATGACACAAGATTTTTCGTGGTTGCATCGTGGGACAGTAGAAATTTTTCCCCAATCAAATGATGCTGAAAGTGAAAGTTTAGAGAAGCGCTTGGTAACTACTAATCGACCTTTGAGGGTCAAATTGGGCATTGACCCCACAGGTGCTGATATTCACCTTGGTCATAGCATACCAGTACGCAAACTGCGAGCATTTCAAGATGCTGGTCATACAGCAGTTCTAATTATTGGTGATTTTACGGCACGGATTGGCGATCCGACGGGTAAATCTGAGGTGCGTCGTCAGCTGAGTGAAGCAGACGTAAAACACAATGCTCAAACTTACCTTGACCAAGTGCGCCCTATTTTGGATTTTGACACACCAGGCCGGTTGGAAGTGCGTTATAACTCTGAATGGCTTTCCCGGCTGAATTTAGGGAAAGTTTTAGAGTTACTTTCTACCATGACGGTAGGGCAGATGTTAGCGAAAGAGGGATTCGCTGAACGCTATAAAAAAGAGAATCCGATTTTTATCCATGAGTTCCTATATCCGTTGATGCAAGGCTATGATTCTGTTGCTGTCGAGGCAGATGTGGAGCTAGGGGGAACTGATCAAAAGTTTAACATTGCTGTAGGTAGAGATTTGCAACGCCATTTTGGGCAAAAGCCGCAATTTGGGTTACTGCTGCCGATTTTAATTGGGACAGATGGTGTGCAAAAAATGTCTAAGTCTCTAAGTAATTATGTCGGCTTATCGGAACACCCGGCACAAAAATATCAAAAATTACAAGGTGTTCCCGACAATTTGCTGTCACAGTATTTTGAACTACTGACGAATTTACCTTTGGAGAAGTTGCCAGAAAATCCCCGCGATCGCCAGATGCTTTTAGCCTGGGAAGTGGTAAAACAGTACAACGGTGAAACAGCCGCTAATGAAGCGAAAGAAGCCGCCAAAAGCGGGGGAAAAGAAGGTGCTGTACCAGAATTTTCGTTATCAGGAGGGACGACACAGTTTCCCGCCAAATTAGCATATC
The DNA here is from genome assembly GCF_963920895.1 of Anabaena sp. CCY 9613. NCBI lineage: Bacteria > Bacillati > Cyanobacteriota > Cyanophyceae > Nostocales > Nostocaceae > Anabaena > Anabaena sp. CCY 9613. The sequence continues at coordinate 301,831 of NZ_CAWUDE010000002.1, read as the reverse complement.
TGCTCAATGTCAGTGGCTTATGCAAAAGTACTGGGGAAGGCAAGCGAAAAATTCAAGAAGGTGGGGTACGCTTAGATGGCGATCGCATTACTGATGTGGATACCATTTTTGAGCAGCCTAGTGAATTACACGGACGAGTGCTGCAAGTTGGTAAAAATAAGTTTGTCCGCCTTGTGAATTAACTAATGACTAATGATTTATCCTGAGCGTAGCCGCAGGGCTAATAATCAAATAATTGTGCCTTTGGATGTGCCGGATCTGCAAAGTGCGATCGCTCTTGTGGATCGATTGCCGCAAGTTAGTTTCTGGAAAGTGGGTTTAGAATTATTTACTAGTTCTGGCCCCACAATCCTGGAAGTTTTAAAATCTCGGCAAAAGCGCATTTTTCTAGATTTGAAGTTTCACGATATCCCCAACACTGTGGCTGGGGCTTGTCGTGGTGCGGCTAGTTACGGAGTAGATTTATTGACTATTCACGCCACGGCTGGCAGAGATGCCCTCAAAGCTGCCACAGAAGCGGTACAGGTAGGGGCTGCACAAGCTGGTGTCAAACCACCTCAATTAATTGCCATTACTCTGTTAACAAGTATCTCTACTAGACAACTGGCTTTTGATTTAAAAATTCCTCTAGAACTGCCAGAATATGCCTTAGAAATGGCACTCATAGCCCAAGAGTCGGGGTTAAATGGCGCAGTATGTTCGCCTCAAGAGGTGGCACAGTTACGGCAAACTTGTGGAAATGACTTTTTGCTCGTTTGTCCGGGGGTGAGGCCAACCTGGGCAGAGAAAACAGATCAAAAGCGATCGCTTACCCCAGCCCAAGCCATTAAAGCTGGTGCAGATTATTTGGTGATTGGACGTCCTATCACTGCGGCGGCTGAACCTGAGTTAGCCTGGAATACGATTGTTGAGGAGTTAACTACAGTGCTATGAAGGCAACAGTCCAAAAGAAAAATTATGGCTTGTGGCTTGTAGTTTTTGCTTTGTGTCTTGTAGCAGCAGATAGCATTAATAACTCAGTATTTGCCCATACACCTGTTTTAGCAACTCAGAAGAAAAACATTAAAGATGGTCTGAGTTCTGTTTGTTCTGAGCAAAATTCTGAAAATTTAACTACTTACTTATTGCGTGATTTACCTAGTTATGCTAATCGTGTAACTCAACGCGCCCGGCGTCGCAGCAGAAGCAGTGATATTTACAGTTATATGTTGGTTGCAGGAAAACCTGAGTTTCAACCTCTACCTCTTAACCCTGATGAATATCACTCAGATCATCAAAAAAATGCCACAACAGAAGTTGAGCAGGTTTTTTTTACTACCTTAGAACGGCAGTACATTGGAGGCAAAGCAGTAGAATCACAGCAATTTCATTGGCTGCTATTGACAAAAACTCAAAGCGGCTGGCGTTTGATCATGATGTTTACCCAAATTGGTGCGTATCCCCAACAACAAGTAGTATCGCCTCCACGGGATAGTAGTAATGGTGTTGTGGCCCAAGCCGTGAAAACTTGGTTGCGTGATTGTCAAGCAGGAAGTGTGCGGATGCGTACTGGGGTTTAAAAGTGAAAAAATACCTGACAAAGGAATTGGCTACAATCAAACCAAGACTATTTTTGGCTAGGTGTTTCAAGGTAATGATCAGGTATATACCAGCGTCACTTTCAGGCTAACTCGACGCACTAGTATAAAAGCGTAGTGCAAACCGCCAAAATCCACTGGAAACCCATAATAAAACTACCGTTAATACAGCTGCACCTATTAACCAGTTACTTTGACCCCGACCGAGCATTGTTTCTGCTGGTATGGTTGTTAAAAAAGCTACTGGGATAACAAAGGTGAAGAAAAAGCGGTAAGCAGCAGGGTAAGCTATGATTGGATATCTCCCAGCTTCCAATAAACCCCGTAACACTTCTGTGGCGTTGTATATTTTGACAAACCAAATGCTAGTTGCACCCAGCATAAACCACAGGCTGTAGAGAATTGCCAAGCCAAATAATAATGGCACTGCACTCAAAAGGTAATTATTAATACTCAAACTCAGGCTTCTACCTGCATAACCAATAATCATACTGCCGAAAATTAAATCTGGTAGTCCCCAAGGTGAAAGGGTATGAGTAGAGAGCCAAAACTGACTGCGGATAGGTTTAAGAAGGATAAAATCTAATGTGCCTTCTTGGACATGGCGCACAATGCGGTTGAGGTTGGGGGCTAAAAAAGTAGCAGCAAAGCCTTGGAGTAAGGTAAAAATTCCCAAAACTACTAAAGCTGCTTCCCATGACCAGCCATCAAAGGTGTAGCCAGTACGGTAAAACAAAAATAAGCTAAAAAGACTACCTGCGAGATTACCCAAGCTACTCAAGGTAGCTATGAGAAAGTTGAGGCGATACTCCATCTCTGCGGCTATGGCTGTACTCCAAAATAGCCCTAGTACTTTCCAATATCTTCCCATTTTGCACCCTTAAGCCATACTTAGCGCTGCTCATGACATCTCTAAGAAGGCAGAATAAATTTACTCAAACTTGATAATATTCGGCATTTTATGGGTTTAATTATAATTGTTTCTTGAGTACAACTGATTATTTATTTAACTCCAGTAAATAGAGTTGGGTTGCAAGACTTAAGCACAAAAAAGCAGACTGGATTGTGCTTTAGGGTATGCTGTTTATTTGTATAAGAAACAGGTATATTGTTTTACCAAATTACACTAGGATTCGGTAATCTATGGCTAGACTATCCCATGAGTTACAACGCTATTTTTTTGAGGAAGAGCGACCTGCACAAGTAACTTTGGCAGAGATTTTATTGCTAGCAAAGGAAAGAATTTTTGGCTTTTTGCTGGTTATTTTGTCTTTACCTTCGGCTTTACCTGTTCCTGCGCCTGGTTACTCGATTCCTTTCGGTATTTTGATTTTTTTACTGGCTGTACAGTTGATTATCGGGGCGAAAATTCCTTGGCTACCCCAGCGCATGATGAACCATCCCATAAAACTGGAAACAGTCCAGAAGTTTTTGAAAGCCGGGATTCCGTGGTTACGCAGGATTGAAGCGATCGCTCGGCCGCGTTTTACTTATATATGTACTACTTTACCAGGTAGAGTTACCCTTGGCAGTGCGATCGCCTTAATGGCTATTTCCATGATGATTCCTATTCCCGGAACCAATACCTTACCAGCCATTGGGGTGTTCGTTACTAGCTTCGGTTTACTGGAAGATGATGGTGCTATTAGCTTGGGTGGATTAGTTCTGTGCCTCATGGGGGCAATTTTAAGTACCTCAATTATCATCGCAGTGATTTGGGGAGGTTCCAGTATCCTGGATTTAATCAAAGTTTGGCTGGGGCGTTAATTTCCTAAAATACTACTAGAGGAGTATGGCAGTAAAACTTGAGGGGTGAATAATACTGTCATGACTGCCTTTAATATTCATCTCTACCTATTTTGGGAAAACTGCCTGTTTTTCCTATCTGCGACATCTTTTTTTGTCGCCGTGGCTTGGGCGTGGAAAAATACCCAGCCCTTCCATCTACCACAACCATTTCCGAGATGGTTTACCCCCTGGTTTAGCACAATGCAAGTACTGGGAGGATTACTACCTGTGGTGGTAATGCTGTTATGGGGTGTATTGTGGGGCTACACGTCGGTATTCAGCATACTACTTTGGTACTTTGTGATGTTAGGGTTACAAATCCTCTCAGAAAGTATCACATTAAGACTGTTTCATAGCGTAGTTTGGGTAATGATACCTTACTTATACGTGCCTTACCGCATTTGGCAAATGTATGAAGGGATGAAATTAGTTGGCTCGACAACTGAGCTGTTTTGGGTACACAATTTATTAGTTTTAGAAATTTTGCTGTGGACTGGGAACTATGCTTTAGATGTATCACAGCTACCAAGGTTATTTCGCTGGGGTGTCAAACATAACTCTGATATTAATATCAATTAATTATGGAGAAGTTAATCATAAATACTTGATATCAAAAAAGTTAAGTAAAATTATTAACACTTCAAAGGCATATCTATGGCATTAAAAATCCCAATACTTATGATAGAAAGTTTCTTGTTAAATCAATTCTGATGAATTTAAAATCGAATGAGTTTTTCCGCAGAAAAAAATCAACAAACTTCATAAAAATTATCTAACACTTGCATTTCGTATTAACTTCAGCTAAAGTCGAGATATCAACCTGAAATACATCTAAATAGCTCTAGTACCGTCAGGCGTTAATAAGGATACTCTTGTAAAAAAGTTTTTGAGACTTCCTCCTAGTAGTACTACCTTTCAGTAGATGAGATAATATAAGCTTTATTTATATAATTTACAGACTACAAATAAATTGTATAGATCATTGCTTATAAACTATAATATTTTATTTTTTTGCTTGTTAATTGAGAATTATTTGCAACATGAACTTATTTTTTGTTATATTAAAAGTACCCAGTGTCATAGCAATATTCCCACAACGTCGGCTAAATCAAGCAGATTTTATCCGGGAATTTACGCAAAATCAACTATTAAGGTTATGCAATCTCAGCTTAGGAATGTATATTCACAAAGATTTCTACAGATGGAAATGGTTAGCTAAACCACCAAATTACTTACAAAAGTGCTGTATACGTCAGATCTGGGATATTGATATCAAGATAATAGCTAGATATGTCAAAGATTTATGGGAACTCCTGAAATGTATCAAGTAGCTATAAAGTACATACGAGACTATTTCCTTCAGCACACAGAAACCAAAAGTTATTGTGATATTGCTGCTAATAATAAATTCAGAGCATCAGCACTCCCACAAGTCATTTTTTTTGCCCTGCTAGATAAGAAACAATACAAAATTAATTTTCAATTTACGGTAATATCTCTCCCAAGATTAGTTGACACCAATATGGAAATTTTATTAACCAAAAAGACGTTTAGTGAAAATGATGTTATAACGTGGCTACCTAGTTTTTAGCAGTAAATGCAGATTATTCTCGTTTATTTTTCGAGTTGAAGATATTGTAGCCAAGATAACAATATCACCTTTTCATAGTCCTTTGTCCAAAAAATTAACTAATGAGTAAAGTTCGATGAATACTTTTTTTTGTTCTGACCATGCGCGAGAAGTAGGAGAAGATATTATTGGTAGTGCTACCAATTACCAAACTTATATTTTAGTGGAATGTCCTCAACCGTGGACATATAATGCCTTTAATTCTAAATGGGTTCCCAGCAATTTACAAAAGTTGGTAGAAGAAGTATCTCGTGCTAAATTGCCCGTCAGGTTTTTGTTGATTGCTAATGATGTGTCCCATAAAGTAGACTATACAACTCTGTTGATTTATCAAAAACAAGAGGGGCTAAGTAGTGGATTCCAAAAACACGAATTCAAACTACCACATATTGAGCAAGTAGCCGCTGTAGTCAAACAATGCTTGTGGGGCAAAATGCCTGATGCAGAAACAGAAACAAACATCACCAGAGATATTTTAGTCTGTACCCACGGTAGCCATGATCAGTGCTGTGCTAGATATGGTAATCCTTTTTATTTTCATGCAGCTGCTAGTATTACTAATTTGGCATTGGATAATATGCGGATTTGGAAATCTAGTCATTTGGGTGGACATCGATTTGCACCAACAGCTATAGACTTTCCTAATGGCAGATATTACGGGTTTCTAGATCAAGAATCATTTCAGTCAATTTTGACACATACAGGTGATATTCAATGCCTAAATAAAGTATACCGAGGCTGGGGGATTATCCCAAATCCCCTTCAGATATTAGAAAAAGAACTAATGCTTTGTCATGGATGGAACTGGTTTAATTACAAAGTAGCCGGCAAAATCATTCAGCAAAGTTTAGATAATAATACGATATTAGCTGAATTAACATTTGAAGAACCCTGTGGTTCTCTATCCACGTATCAAGCTCAACTGATTAAAGATCAAACTAAGACGCTAAAACTGAAGAGTTCTTGTAATTCTAAAGAAGATTCTGTAATTGTTAAATATGTTGTAGATAGACTAGGCATTGTCTGTAATAAAGTGGCAACTTATAGTATATAAAAAGCTAAGTTAACAACTCATTTAAGGGTTGCTATCTACCAAATAATTATTGTAAAAAAATAAGTTTGTTTCAAATCATCTTATGTAAAGCCTTGAATCATTGGTGATTTTCTACAAATTACAGCAGATTTCGTAGCAGTGAGGGATACAATGGCGGGCAAGATGCCCACCCTACAAGATTTAAAATATACAAGTTTGTGCCTCATTTACTTGCAAAGCGCTGTATATTTATGGCTATTTATAAATTAATCCAGTAAGAATAATTAATAAGTTTAGATGCGTTCGCCCTGGATGTTGGGTTACACACTGATGAACGCCAATAAATGGCAATAAAAGTAGGTTGGTTTATTCGCGTCAGCGTTGCGAAGCAATATAACGCGAAACCTAAAGCTGATAAAAATATTGGGTTTCCTGATGTCAACCCAACCTAAAAATTTTGGATCTTATTTAATTTCCCATCCTAAGTACCCAACATTTGCAAATTATGTAAAGTAGCGTACAATCCTCCCTGTTGCAACAATTCCTCATGACTTCCCTGTTCAATTAATTCGCCTCGTTTCAATACCAAAATTCGATCTACATTGCGAATTGTTGATAGACGGTGAGCAATAATAATGGCTGTACGTTTTACCAAAAGTTTGTTTAATGCCTCTTGCACTAAAGCTTCTGTACTCACGTCTAAACTAGCGGTGGCTTCATCCAGTACCAAAATTTGGGGATTGCGAATTGCAGCACGAGCAAAAGCTAAAAGTTGTTTTTGACCACTAGAAATATTTGTACCTCGTTGTCGCAGTTGAGTATTGTAACCTTGAGGTAATTGCTCAATAAACTCAGCAATATTTGTGTTATTTGCAGCTTGTTTAATGGCATCAAAAGTGTAGCTATCACCTAAAGTGATGTTGCTTTTGACATTACCCGCAAACACAAAGCCTTCCTGCAAAATTACCGCCATGTAACGCCGTAAGTCTGCTTGTGGTAAATCTCGGATATCGATACCATCAACTAAAATCCTGCCTTTTGTGGGTTCGTAAAGTCGGCACAAAAGACGAATAATCGAACTTTTACCGGCACCAGTAGGGCCTACTAATGCCACTTTTTCACCTGGATGAATAATCAAGTCTAAGTCTTTAATGACATAATCATCATCTTTATAGGCAAACCAGACGTGTTCAAAGCGAATTTCTCCCAATTCCTGTGAAGTAGTGAAGTCTTGAGATTCCAAACTGGCAATAATTTCATCTATGTAACCAAGTCGAGAATCAATGATGGAAAGGTTGTGATCAGTCTCTGAATCTAAGTTCTCAACCTTAGTGGCATCTTTGATTTCTATCGGTTCATCTAAAATGTCGGTAATCCGTTCAATGGCAGTGAAGCCTGCTTGAATAACGGTGAATTTTTCGGCAAAATCTCTTAAAGGGTCAAATAAGCGTTGGGCATATAAAATAAACGCAGATAACACTCCAAATGTGAGATCTTCGCCTAAAAGCAACCAACCACCTAGCCAAAGAACTCCAGCGATCGCAACTAGTCCAATCCATTCTAGGGTAGCCGAAACCGATGAATCATAAAAGATGGTTTGATCTACCTGCTGGGTATAGCGTTTGTTAGTGTGGCGAAACAATTCAGCATTGAATCTTTCTCGGCGGAACAACTGTACGACATTAATGCCAACCACATTCTCTTGTAGTTGGGAGTTTAGAGCAGACAGTTCTTCCCGCGCTTTATAATTGGCTTTACGGTATTGTTGCTGAAAGATAATGATTAACCAAGTGATGGGCAATAACATCACCAGCAGCAAGCAAGCAAGTTTCCACTCAATAGACAGCATAATCCCGATGATTACCAGCATGGTAAACACATTGGAGATAATACCGATAGCCCCAGTGGAAAAAACATCCCCCAGGACTTCTACATCACTGGTGAGTCGAGTAATTAATTTACCGATGGGTGTCCGATCAAAGAAACGCACCGCTAGAGATGTCACATGATGAAATAAGTCTTGGCGGATGGCGGCTGTGATTTTTTGTCCCAGCTTCTGTAAGAGATAACCTTGAACACCATTTAAGAGCAATCGGATGGCGATCGCAATTAAAATGATTACTTGCAGGATATTTAGCCCTTGCGACAAGGGGCGATTCCTGAGAAACTCATAAGTGCTGGGTTCGTTGCGAATTAAAGAAATCACCTGGCCAATCAGCAGTGGTTGTACAGCGTTAGCTAATGCAATGGGCACAAGTAACACCATTGCCAGTGTCAGCAATAGTCCACTGCGACGGGCATAAGGCACTAGACGTAAAAACAACCGCCAGTCACTGTTACCCCAGCGGTTTTGTCTATAAGATTTTTTTAAGGTCTGGTAGATGCTCATAGTAAGAGCAATTATATTAATTTTTGCAATAGGAAAAACACGTTTTCTTAATGTAGCATTCTCACTGATGCTTTGATGCTATGTATGGAAGATTGGACGATAGCTCAAAGCGATAGGTAATTCGCAGAGCGTACCGGAGGTAATTGCCTTGAAGAAATTTAAAATTGTAGTATTTATAGCACAATAAATATGTAATTATACTAACATGATCAACAGAAGTGCGATCGCTTCATGGTCACATCATATATTTTGCAAAAAATGCCCTCATATCAGTAGATATAGGGCATTTTCAAATTTATTTAGCTGATCAGCTTCAGCGCATAGTCACAAATTCTTCAGCAGAAGTAGGATGGATTCCCACTGTGGCATCAAAATTAGCTTTAGTAGCACCCATCTTAACTGCGATCGCTACTCCTTGAATAATCTCTGCGGCCCCAGTTCCCACCATATGTGCCCCTACCACTTTATCGGTGTTCTGGTCAACCACTAATTTCATCATGGTTTTTTCCTCTTTACCAGCCAATGTGTAGTACATCGGGCGAAAGCGACTACGGTAAACCTTCACCGCATCACCATATTTTTCTCTGGCTTCCGCTTCTGTTAAACCAACAGTGGCCGCTTCTGGTGTGGTAAAAATGGCGGTGGGCACATTCTCATAACTCATGGTGCGCGACTTGTTGCCAAAGACTGTATCTGCTAACGCTCGACCTTCATTAATGGCTACGGGAGTTAAATTAATGTTGTCTGTACAATCGCCCACTGCATAGATATTATCTTCAGCAGTTTGACTGTATTCATCAACTATAATTGCTCCATTATCGTCTAGCTGGACTTTGGTGTTTTCCAAGCCCAGTTTTTGGGTATTGGGTTTGCGACCGGTGGCTGCTAAACTCACTGCATCCACAACTACCGTCTCTTCCCCATCACCATCTTTGCGAACTTTTACTAGAAGGCCTGTGTCGCTTTTCTCTATTTTCGTTAATTGGGAGTTGTTGAGAATCCGAATGCCGTGGTTACCCATTGCTTGCTGAATTTCAGTCTGCAAATCTTCATCGAAACCACGTAAAATTTTGTCATGACGAATCACTTGGGTAACTTCGCTTCCCAGCCCATTGAGAATACAAGCAAATTCCGAACCGATGTAACCTCCTCCCAAAATTACGATGCGTTTTGGTTGTTGTTTGAGGTGGAAAATATCATCGGAGGTCATGGCATATTCAATACCGGGAATATCTGGCTTTACAGGACGCCCACCCACAGCAATTAATATCTTGTCGGCGGTGACTTGACGTTCCCCTACCTGAATTGTATGAGCATCAATAAACTTGCCATAACCCTGCAAAATTTCCACTTTGGAGTTATCCAGCATTCGTTGATAAATGCCATTCAGACGAGTCACTTCATCGTTGACCGCCGTAATCATTTTTTCCCAATCTAGAGAACTCTTGACTGCACTCCAGCCATATCCTTGGGCATCTGCAAACAGTTCTGGAAAGTGGGAAGCGTAGACCATTAACTTTTTGGGGACACAGCCACGATTTACGCAGGTTCCGCCTAGTCTATCAAACTCAGCAACCCCTACTTTGGCACCATATTCGGCAGATCGTCTGGCGGTTGCAATGCCACCAGACCCTGCACCAATTACAACTAAATCGAAATCGTGCTTCATGTGTCCCTCAAGTTTTAGATTTTCAATATAGGGGAATGGGGAAATCGGGGCCCCCTCTGGGGATAAAGGGCAATGGGGACTGGGAAGTTTTTCTCCCCTGCCCCCTACTCCCTGCCCCCCTGCTTCTATTTTCGTACCCATTCCCTAAAAACGTTACACAGCGGCAGCTGTTCTAGCTTCTTTGAGGTAACCCAACATGGTGTCGGCATCCGAAACTTCAAAAGGATCGGTGGGGCAGTTATCAGTGTGGCCTGCCTCAGTAAAAATCTTTTCGATTTTGCCGTCATTGACTACCATCGAATAGCGCCAAGAACGCATTCCGAAGCCTAGGTTGGATTTATCAACTAACATCCCCATTCTACGGGTGAATTCGCCATTGCCGTCAGGGAGTAAAAATACTTTTTGTGCGCCTTGCTGTTTGCCCCACTGGAACATGACAAAGGCATCATTTACAGATACACATACTATTTCATCAACTCCCAGGGCTTTGAACTCGTCATAGAGTTCTTCATAGCGGGGAAGGTGGGAGGTAGAACAGGTGGGTGTAAAAGCTCCAGGTAGTGAAAACACTACAACACGCTTGCCACCGAAAATGTCTTGAGTTGTGCGGTCTTCCCAGCGATAAGGGTTGGGGCCAGAAATAGACTCATCTCGCACGCGGGTTTTAAATACAACGTCGGGAACTCTTTCGATAACAGCCATATTAATCTTGATTGATGAGTTAGTTTTTTAGTTTGTGATTGCATGTCGCTTACACCATCTCAGAATAATTCTGATTTAAGAAAAACTCAATAGTTATAAATACTTATTTATTTGATTAATTAAAACATAATATTAATTAATTACTGGTGGCGATTATAATAGAAGCACAAATCATTAACAGGCAAGATGTAGCAGCAAATATGCAGCAAGAGGCACACACAATTATTCAAACCTTAAAATCCAAGGGTTTGAGGGTGACTCCTCAGCGGTTTGCAGTCTATGCAAATTTGTTATCTCGAGCAGACCACCCCACAGTTGAAATTATCCTGGCGGATCTCAATAAAGATTTTCCAGTGTCATCTCAGGCGACTATATATAGTTCGTTACAAGCCCTGCGAGAAGTGGGACTGGTGCGGGAGGTGCTGCTAGAAGAGGGGGTTTGTCGCTATGATGCGAAGGTTGAACCCCATCATCACTTTTGTTGTCACCGTTGTGGGGCCATTGAAGATATTGCTTGGGAAACTTTCCAATGCATAGATATGCAGAAGTTAGGACCTGGTGTGCGCGGCGAAAGCTATGAAGTAATTGTGCGGGGTTGGTGCGATCGCTGTCATGTAGAATAGGCTAGGGGCTACTTGAGGACTTTATGTAAAGCTAGTAGCAATTCGTTGATAGTGTAGGGCTTTGGTAGAAATGTCTGCGTACCAGTGTTCATCACTTCCCCTAACCTACTTTTGGACATCAGACCGCTGGTGGCAATGATTTTCACCTGGGGGTTGATTTTTTGCAAGGTGCGGATAGCAATTATTCCATCTAATGAAGGCAACATGATATCCATCAGTACAGCACTAATTTTGTCTGCATATTTAGCATATAGGGCGATCGCCTCGATGCCATCACCAGCAATCATGGTTTGGTATTGGTGCGTTTCCAGCGATATGCGGGTAATATCCTGAATCGAAGCCTCATCATCGACAATCAAAATTAATTCCCCATGTCCTATGGATGTTGTTAAATCTTCGGGAATGGGTGTTTCGGTTTCCCCGACTGCTGGCAAATACACCTTAAAACTGGTACCACGTCCCATTTCACTATAAACATTTACGAAACCACCGTGGCTTTTGGTGATGCCAATGACGGTAGAAAGACCTAAACCGGTGCCTTGTCCTACGGGTTTGGTAGTAAAAAATGGTTCAAAAATTCTATCTAAGACTTCCTCGGAAATACCAGTTCCAGTATCCGAAACCGTAATTACTATATATAGTCCTTCTTGGGCTTCCAGATTCATTTGAACGTAATTTTCGTCTAGCCATACATTTTCCGCAGAGATGCTTAAAGTGCCACCATTGGGCATAGCATCGCGGGCATTGACGCATAAGTTCATTAGTACCTGATGCAATTGGGTACTATCTCCAGACACCATCCATAAGTCGTGGGGGATATCAGTAGAAATTTCGATGGATTTGGGGAAGGTTTCTTTGAGAATTTTTGATACTTCCACAATCAGGTGTCTCACTTGCAAAGTGATGCGCTTACCTTCTACACCCCTAGCAAACGACAACACTTGCTTGACTAAATCGGCTCCTCGTCTAGCGTTAATTTCCAGAATTTCCAACAGTCGCTGAGTCCGCTCATCAGCATCGGGGAACTTTAACGGTAGTAGTTGCGCTCCGGCGAGAATTGGCGTCAAAATATTGTTGAGGTCGTGAGCAATACCACTAGCTAAAGTGCCAATGCTTTCTAAGCGTTGAGCGCGAAATAATTGAGATTCTAAATGCTTCTTCTCAGTAATATCCGTATCAACGATGAGAATTGATTTCGGTTGTCCCTGGGGATCGCGTACCAAACTCCAACGACTGGCTACTAAAACTTCTTTCCCTGCTTTAGTGACTTTAGTAAGTTCGCCTTGCCATTTACCTTTGGTAATCACATTTAACAAAGCCACTTGAACTTCTTGAGAGGTTTCATTATAAAGAAACTCATTGACATTTCTACCCAGAGTTTCTTCAGCCTGCCAGCCATAAAGATTTTCTGCGCCTTGATTCCAAAAGAGAATCAGGTTTTCTAAATCGCGCACACAAATGGCATCAGTGGTGATATCTAATAATGCTGCTTGTTCACGAATTTTGGCTTCGGCCAGCTTGCGTTCTTGAAGTGCAGCTTGCTGTTCGCTAATATCGATACTTGCACAAGTGATGCCGATGATTTCCTGGGACTCATTCCGTAATGGCTCAACAGTCAAATCGTAATAACGGGTTCCTTGGGGAGTAGTGATAGATACTTCCTCCCTAGTACCGATGCCGTTACTCAGCACACTATGTTTAATAGCCGTTAGACGTTGGGCATCTTTAACTGGGATCAGATCGAAGTCATCTTTACCCAACATTTCTTCAACTGTCCACCCAGGAATGGGGTTATAAACCCAGGTATAATTTAAATTTCTGTCTTGGTTAAAAACAAATATAGGAGAATTTTTCAGGGCAACCCGAAATCTTTCTTCACTCTGGCGCAGGGCATTTTCTGAACTTTGACGTTCAATGGCGTAGCGCATGGAGCGTACTAGTAAGTCGCCATTCACTTGACCTTTGACTAAATAATCTTGAGCGCCTTCTTGCATTGCCCGCAGTGCTAGGGTTTCATCATTGATCCCCGTTAGCACAATAATCGGAGTTGCTTTCGCCTTCCGAGTTGCTCTGACAAAGGTTTCTAGTCCCTGGCTATCGGGTAACGATAGGTCTAACAACATCACATCAAAGCTATCTTGAGCTAAATACTCAAGGGCTTCTGAGAGTCGCTCCACTGGCTGCAACTCGACTTGGACTGTAGTTACTTCTTGTAATATCTCTTGTAATAAAAAGACATCACCAGGATTATCTTCAACTAATAAGACTTTAATAAATGCACCTGCCATTTTGATTACTCCGGTGGCAGTTTTACGATGGCAAACCAAAAATTTTCGATGGATTTTACAATTTTAACGAATTGGTCAAAATCAACTGGCTTTGTAATAAAGCAATTAGCCGAGAGGTTATAAGCTTTGAGAATATCTTCTTCTGATTGAGATGTGGTCAACACAACTACAGGAATGCGCTTGAGATTTTGATCAGCTTTAATTTCCGCCAATACCTCCCGCCCGTCTTTTCGGGGTAAGTTTAAATCAAGCAGCACAATATCTGGATGGGGAACCTTAATATATTTGTCTTCCTTGCGTAAAAATGCCATGGCCTCTACGCCATCCTCAACCACATTTAGGTTAATTGAGATTTTGCTATCTTCCAAGGCGATGCGTGTCAATTGGGCATCGCCGGGATTATCTTCTACTAACAAAACCTCAATGGGCATAATTGCTGCTGTCATCTTTACGATAGTTTACCGAATTTGGTATTAGGTATTGAGTAATGGGATCAATTGGAACTTTTTGATCCCCATTACACTTTATCCCCAGAGAGGTCCCCGATTTTGCCGAATCCTCCTCCCTAATTCAATATCAAGCACTTTTAACTTGTGTTTCGGGAATTGTGAAGTAGAAAGTCGAGCCTTGACTCGGTTCCGACTCAACCCAGATTCGTCCGCCGTGGCGTTCTATAATCTTCCTACATATTGCCAACCCAATTCCAGTACCTGGGTACTTACTTCTACCGTGCAACCGTTGAAAAATGACAAAAATGCGTTCAGCGTATTGGGATTCTATGCCGATACCGTTATCACATACAGAGAACAGCCATTCGTTGGCGGGAACTGGGAGGTGTTCATCTGTTTGTGCTGTTTCATCTGAACCTCTAACTGCGGCCAGATGAATTTTTAGTGGTAATTTCCCCCGAAATTTAATGGCATTACCAATTAAGTTTTGTAACACTTGGGTAAGTTGGGTAGGATCAGCCATAACTATGGGTAGGGGGTCATGGGTGATTATGGCACCACATTCTTCAATAGCAATTTTGAGATTAGCGATCGCTCGGTCAAAAACTTCCTGAACATCAACTTCCACAAAGGGCTGTCCCCGACTGGTGACACGGGAATAGTTCAACAAATCATTAATCAAACTCTGCATCCGGCGAGCCCCATCTACAGCATAAGTAATGAACTGTTCGGCATTGGCATCGAGTTGATTGTGATATTTGCGTTCTAGTAGTTGTAAATAACTAGTCACCATTCGTAGTGGTTCTTGTAAATCATGGGAAGCTACATAAGCAAACTGTTCTAGTTCGGCATTAGAACGAGCTAGTTCTTGGGCTTGGTGGATTTCTTTTTCTAATAGCTGTGATTGAGATAAGGCAATACCAATTTGGTCGGCTAACTGTTGTAGTAACTCCAATTCAAAGTTGTTCCACTGTCTAGGGGTGGCGCACTGATGAGCAATTAGTAAACCCCAAATGCCGTCTCGGACACGAATCGGGACTACAAGGTTAGCTTTGACACCAAAATTTTGCAAAAATTGGCGATGGCAGTCTCGGATATTTGCTTTGTCAATGTCTACAATGGCACTGACTCGGCCTTGTCGATATTTTTCTACGTAATCTTGCTGGAAGCAGGGGTCAAGAATATAGTGTCCCAGCACCACAGGCCAACCAGGTAGCACCGCTTCTTGGACTACTGTTCCTGAACCATCAGCCGCTAGTTGAAAAATTAATACTCGGTCAGCTTGCAGGAGATTTTGGACTTCATTGACAGTAGTTTGGAGAATTTCTGCTAGTTGGAGACTT
Organism: Anabaena sp. CCY 9613; assembly: GCF_963920895.1. Taxonomy (NCBI): domain Bacteria; kingdom Bacillati; phylum Cyanobacteriota; class Cyanophyceae; order Nostocales; family Nostocaceae; genus Anabaena; species Anabaena sp. CCY 9613. The sequence continues at coordinate 286,340 of NZ_CAWUDE010000002.1, read as the reverse complement.
TCACGAATTTTCAGGGTAATTTCTGCAAATAATTGCGATCGCCTATTTTGGCGTTTTAATTCTTCTTCTGCCCGCTTACGTTCGGTAATATCAGTATGGGAACCCACCATCCGCACCACATTACCCGTTTCATCCCAGAGTGCTTGTCCCCGATCTAAAATCCATTTATAACTGCCGTTTTTGCATAAGACACGATGCTCGGTCACATAAAACGGTGTTTTTTTGGCAAAGTGATCCTGAATAGATTGCAGTACCCAATTTAAATCATCGGGATAGACATGTTTTTTCCATTCATCCCAATTATGGGGAATTTCATGGTCTGCATATCCCAGCATTTCCTTCCAGCGAGTGGAAAAGAACACTTCATTAGTTGTGACATTCCAGTCCCAAATCCCGTCATTGTTACCATGTAAAGCTAAGTGCCAACGTTCTTCGCTAGCCCGTAATGCTGCTGCTGTATACTGCCGTTCGGTAATATCTTGGAAATACACCGATATACCATCTCGTGCTGGGTATGCGTGAACATTAAACCAACAGTTAAGCGGCGAATAGAATTCTTCCAATTCCACGCTCACTTGTGTGGCGATCGCTCGCTGATACTCATGGTAAAATTTGGTTCCTACCAGTGCAGGTAAAGCTTCCCAGATGTTTTTACCCAATAGCTCATTTTGGGTTTTCTGCAACAACCTTTCTGCTTGACTGTTGACATAGGTAAACTGCGATTTTTCATCTAAGGCAAAAAAAGCATCAGTAATACTCTCAAGAATATTAGTAATCCGAGTTTTAGCAGCTTCCACAGTGGCCCTAGCTGCTTGCTCTTGGGTAATTAATTCCTCACTAATCCGCGATACCTCAGAAACATTACGTCTGAGTTCCAGTTGGTTAATGACTAAACGACTCAGTGCCACAAGTGCGTCTACTTGTTGTTGACTCAACTCTCGTGGTACCTTGTCAATTACACATAGGGTTCCCAACATATACCCCTTTGGTGTAATTAAGGGTACACCTGCATAAAAGCGTACATAAGGCTCACAAGTTACTACCTGATTTTTTGCCAGTCGTTCATCAGCCCAAGCATCTGGTACGATCACAACATCCTGGCGCTCTTGGCAGAGGTAAGATAACCCAACATTCCGGGGCATTTCCCGGACATCTAAACCTAGTTTGGCTTTAAACCATTGCCGATTTTCATCAATAAAATTGACTAAGGCTATGGGTGTACCACAAATAAAAGCAGCTAACTGGGCGAGATTTTCATAGACTTCTTCCGGTTCCGTATCCAAAATCTGATACTCACGGAGAGCTTGTAGTCTCGCCGCTTCTTGATTATTCGATGCCGTGTTCATTAAGTTTTATTAAAAGAGCAAAAAATTAAAAGTTTATACCAATTAAAAAAAATGTTGGTGACAATATGTGCGCTATTAGGCATCCACCCCACATGCCTACAGTTTACACAACAAGTAACCAAAACTGGGAGCAATCCAATTTGGTGAGATGGCAAGGCTAGGGAATTAGGAAAACGTCAGTTCGGGTTAAGAACTAAATATTATATCCAGTAGAAAAATTGTCATTGCGATCACAGGGTAATAAAAATGCGTGTATTTATTATTTAGTAGAGATTTTAGGCATGAGACTTATCTTGATAAGAGGGCGATCGCCTGTTGAATCCAAACTCAGAATTTGCGATTTGCGGATAAGTCTATTGTGGAGGTCTGACACAAGTTGCTCCTCCAGGAGAAGATGGATCTGGATAAATTGCTAGAGTATGATAATCAGGCGCTGTATCTTCATAAAGTATTCTGAAAGTATATAAACTAGACGTCCCTTGATCTTCGGTAATTACGGTTAACAGAGTATTATCAGTCTTAGGTAATCCCCGAATGTTGAGCCGGGGAATACGCCGTAGGTGAATAACATTCGCGGCAGAATTTTTACAATCGCCTGAATTAAAATTACGTTCTGCACCAAACTGCATACACATGGGCCCATCAAAATCCATCGTTACTTGTGATGGGTCATTTAACCAAACTTTTTTAATAGTTTTACCAGTGGGAAGAAAGCTTAAATTGGTACCTTGCTGATAAGAAACTGCGATAGTTGGTACTACTCCCCCTAACCCTTGTGCTTGGCAAGAAAACATGGAACGCAGAACAGCGTTGTTAGCTACAGCACGACCTGTCAACAATAACATTGCTGTAGAAAAAATTAGGGAGGCTAAGTGAATAGGTTTCATGACTGTAAATAGGATAGCAGGGGAGTAGGTAAAGTTGATTTTCCTAATGACCAATGATCAATGACTCAATTACAAATTAGAACTGCATCATGCGGTTAACATATATTTCTACTTCTTTGCCAGCTGGTATATACCAAACATTAGTTTGTTGCATCATTTGGGAAATTGCTTGTTGATTACGTTGGGAAATTTGGGGAACTACAGAGTTTAAACCACCTTCCACAATTCCCGCTGCTAGATTCCGTTGGGGATTAGAGCTGGTAACTTGAGTACTACCACCATTGTTGATGACAACTTGGGAATCAGTCCGGTTAAATAATTCTGCGGCTTTACCAATACCCCCCAAAACGAATAGTCCCGCATCCATCCCGGCTATAGATGAACCTTTATCGGGAAACTTATCGGCTACTAAAGGTCTACCTTGGGGCGCGCGGACAATTAGGGCATTGCTGGGTAAGCTTCTTTCTGTGAGTTCGCCGTTTTCTTGGGATATCACTTTGACCACATTTAGCCGCAGCAAACCTTGTTCAGAAATAGAATTAATTTCCGCTAGTAATTCGGTATTGGTAGGTAAAACAACTTCGCCATCCGCATTTTTTAGTGGTTCTTTCAACTGCAAAACAAATATATTGGCGCTTTCATCGGCTTCATTATTTCTAGCTCTAGTAGTTTCACCAAATACAGCTGTTGCTAACACAGCTTTGGCACTAGTACCAGCTTTAACGGATTTCGAGTTGGCTGATTGTGCTTGGCTGATTAAAGACTCTTGCTGTGGAGGTGGCTCTGGGTTGTAGTTATTTGGTTGTGTTTCTGCATTATGAGAATTATTAGGAGGAATGTTTTCTGGGGTATTTCTAGCGGCTTGAACACTTGATTGGCCCGTAACAGCAACTTGACCATAACTACCTAATTTGGCTAACCTTGTCCATTCCTCAAGGGGGTCTGGTGGAGATGGTGGAGTTGCTGGTGGAGTCGGTACGGGAGCAGGTAATGGAGCAGGTGCAGGAGTTGGAGCCACTGCAATTGGGGGTAAGGTCGGTGGAACTGAGTAAGGTCTTTCCACGACGCGCTCAACTACCCGTGGTGCTGCGGCGGTTTGTACAGGTATGGGTATTCTGGTAACGGTAGGCGATGGTGTGTTAACCCGTGCAGTTTCTACCCTTGTAGCAGGTCTATTTCTGAGATTTTGTTGGGCTGCGGTGATTGCTTGTGATTGTTCTGCAAGAGCTAATTTGGTTTTGAGAGTTTCTATTTCTTGTTCTAAGTTTTGCTGGCGGGGTTCACTAATTGGTGGTGATGGGGCTGTAGAAGACGCGAGATTATTACTACTGGGTCTTTGATTGCTGGAGTTCATCATCTGTGATAAGAACAAACCAGCTACTAAAACTACACTCAAGGTCGCACCAGCCACCAACAATAATTTCGCAAAGGGGTTGGATGAAAGAGGTTGTTGAGTGGCAATTTCTTGGGGCTGAGGCTCTGGTGGCTGCTCGCTGACTGCTTCTTCTACTTCGTTAACTTTGACCTTTGGGGCTTCTTCTTGAAAGCCAACCAATCTAGCCATCCTCGATTCCCAATCTAAAGAGTCTACTTCCGGTTGATAGGTATCAGCGATTGGTTGAATGAAATTTTGTGCGGTAAGTTCTGACTGAATTGAATAAGAAGTCATAATGTATTGCTTGGTTGTAAAATTTACTGAATTTTAATTTCCGGAGCAGTTACTTTCTTTTATGTCACATATTTGATAAATTTCTAGTCTAGCTTCACCTAGACGATAAGCTGCTAAATGCCACGGTAGTGGATTTGCCGGTAGTGAAGCTGCTGGTTGATCGATGGCTCGTACTAAAATTTGTTTATTGAATGGGGTTGATGTTCCCAGATTATTAGAACCACTAAAGGTTAATTGATTAGCCAGCATTTCTACTTTCCAACTACCATCATCTAAGGTAACTGGTTGAGAAATTCTTTCGATTACTAAGACATATTCTGTTCCTTGATTGATATTTGCAAATTGTGCGGATGAATTTAAATTAGTAATTTCTGCCTGAAACTTTGGTTTTAAATTATTAGCTAAAAGTTGTGAACTAATTTCCCATACTGTCATGGGCGGCTGTTGACGTGACCAAGTAAGCATCAGGGTCATGGTTTCACCCACAAAGCGGCGAATTGTTTCTGGATGTCGCTCATAACTTGGATTGGGATCGACGGTAATTGCCCGGCCATCTGTGAGTTGTACTAGACTTCTGGGTGTTAATTGCTGTTTTAAATCCTGCAACAGAGAACCGTTGAACAAGAGTAAGAGTAAAGTAAATAGATGCAAACCGAATGTGACTACGGCTAAAAGTGGCAGGATGCTACTTTTTTTATTTTCTGGTTTGATTAGTTGCATGAATATTCAAAATTGATCATGTTTAAAGTTCTTGTTTTATCTTGTAAAGTTATTATTGTTAGAGCCATTTACACAGGGATTGAATTTATCATCATTCAGACCACTATAGTCATCTACTAAACACAAGTTTCTCATTTCATAAATTTCTAATTTATTGGCACGATTACTATAAATTGCTTTTTGAATATCTGTACGAGTATCCGATAGGGGATAGGGAAAATAATCTACTGCTCTGACTAAAAAATCTTTATTAAAAGGTGTAATACTTTTACGATCATCATCTCTTTTTTTCTGCACCAGGTCGGCTACCATACCAACTCGCCACTGACCAGGAGCAATTTGTTCGGGAGGATAAATGCGTTGAATTACTAACTCTGCTGACATAGCTTGGTTAGGATTATTGGAAAATACTTCCGGCGGTGTCATTTCGGCGATCGCACTTAAAAAACCTTTACGAAAATCTTCGGAGATGGCAAAACCGGCTACCCAACTACTGGTAGTTACTTTTTGGCTACCACCTTGTGGTGTTCTGACTGTAATTCCTGGGTCTGGTTGGGGTTTTGCGGCTTCTTCAATGGTTTGCACTGGGAGAGTTCCCGACCAGTTAAACATAGTTGTCATGGTTTGACTGACAAATTGGCGAATAACTTCGGAGTCTCTAGCTAAATCATCAGTAGCAACTAGCGGTTGTCCGTCGATCATCTGGACAAAGTTGGGTGGCTTTCTCAGGCTGAGTTGACGAATATTCAATCCTTGCAAGATGAATAAAAATAATACCAAGACGTGCAAACTGAAGGTAGCGATCGCAAAGCTCGTTAAAATACTACTACCTGTTTGTTTTCTTTTGTTAAGTAAATTCACCATTGTCTTATTTTCACCCTGTCTACCCAAAGTTAAATTCTGTCTTTTACCAAAGCCGCTGTATTACTAATAGCACTAAAAACCGCAAATCCCCCAGCACCAGCTACCACTAAAGATAACAATGGGGCTAAAATTCCTAGAAAGATTATGAACCACATTAAGTCAGGATTAGCATTAGGATTTTCTGCTGGCCCATTAATAATTACCGCAGCCGTCACCGCAGCAATGATATTAAATGATATTTTGGCAATTCCCGCCGAGAAAAACCCTGTCATCCAGGCAAAAATCGGCTTTCCTGCCCCAGGTAGCAAAGACGCGCCTACAGCTAATGGCCCTAAAGCTGCTATCAGCAACATTGTCGCTTCAATTAAATTTTGAAAGGCATATTGCAACGAAATCAAAAAGCTTTTGATGCTGGTTTGGGCTGTATTACCCAATAATGAATTAAAGGTAGTATCCGAGATATTTCCTGTACCAAACTTCAGCGAAATTACCTGATTTTCTAGTCTTTGAATCCAAATTCTATTACCATATAAATTTCTATATTCTCGCCACAAATTATCAATTTGGTCGCTGGCTTTAGCAAAACATTGGGTTTGTTGTTCTCCAGTCAAAGACTGACAAGGACGTAGTAAAGAACCAGCTACTTCTTCCGCCAAACTCATATTTAATGCTTGCTGATAAGTTTGTTCCGCATCGGCTGTGGTGACTACTTGCTGATTGACTGTGTTGATAAAGTTTCGTACACCCAATGTCAATGTCGAAAGTATACTGCCATTTCCGGCATTACTTAATAGTACAACGACAATAAAAGGCCAAATCAAACCGGATATGGGGCGAGAATATTCACTGTAGATGACATCTTTGAGCCACTGCACCATGAAAAATAATAAAGTGCCCACAGCGAAAAACACACCCAGATTTGTTAGCGCTCCATATAAGTTGTTGCTAGTATTATTTTGTAATAAATCTAGCCATTGATTATCCCAACCTTCTGCCATACTTCTGGCAGTTGCTGCACCACTGTCTAGGGTTTCATTAATGCCAATTTCAGGAAATATTTGTAAAAGATGCAGATGCATTTTGGTTCACGGGTTTTTAGGGAAGGTAATTAAATGCAGGGATAGTTTGCTTGATGTTGTAGTCAGGTCTTTTTTAACGAACCGCAAAAGACGCTATTAAGTATTTAAGATTGTTTTACTAATTTTCTTCTCTACCCCACAAATCTACTTGGGAAGTTGTGCGAAGTAGTCTAGCCGCCTCAGTTGATCCATCTACTCTGCGAGAGCGATTCATTTCTTCCATTTGCTGGGAAATATTGGCTAAATTTAAGTTGGAGTATTGCAGAGATTGCTGGGTTTGAATTGATTGCGCTAGGGTTTCACTAATAATTTTTGTTTGTTCTTGTTGGAGTTTAATGGCTTGTAATTGCAAATTACCTTTCTGGCTTTCTAGGGAAGCTAATGGATTTTGCTCGGCTAACTTAGCAGCAGCATCAACAAGTCTTTGAAAAATATTATCTGAATCCTGAGAAAGTTGTTCAATGTTATCTAGAATAGCCTCAGTATTTTGCAACTTGGATTTTAATCGTACTTGTCCATCTCTACCCATAATACTTTCTATGGAACTACGGGTAATTAAACGATTAATTTCATTGCTTAATGCATTGGCTCGCACAACTGGATTATTCTCAAACTTATCTGTTGTGGGATTAAACAATAAATCCTGGCGCGCTTTGTTACCAGCCTCTATGGGGTTAGGTATATTCAATTCTCCTGAGGAATTATTTAAAGCATTTTGACTTCTTGTTTCCAGAGGTCTTACGGTTTCGCTGAGATTATTTCTGAGATAATTTTGCATATCTACAGAGTAAGATTGAAAGTCAGTCCAAACATTGCCTAATTGTGCCATTGCTGGTAGGACTAACAACCCTGAAAAAGCCAGTGTAAAAAAGGTAGTTTTTCGCATATATCCCTGAAATAACATGAAAAAAGTGTGTAGCTATTCTCGGTCAATATTGAATGTTTACTAGTTTTTATCTCAATTAACTACCACGCAACGAAGCTACTAATTGCCGGGCAAATACAGAAATTGCTTCATATTTATCGTTGTAACGTAGCATTGTTTGTTGGCGTGCAGTTTGTTCATTGGGGTTGTTAGCAACTACTGCCAATTGTTCATATCCTGGATAGTAACGACAGAAGGTATAAATGCCGTTATCATCTAACAACCATTGGCTATAAATGCCTTCTTTACGAGGGAAAAAGCTTTCTGTGGCATTGCGAGAAATAATATCGCGGGGATATTTTAAGATGCTGACAAAACTATCTACTGCTACTGGCTGGATACGACCAATTAAACGTGTGGTTAAGTTTTGCAGAATTTTGGATGCGGCTTTGGATTTGGCAATGGTATCAGGGTCTTGTGCTGATAAAATTACCCGAATCCCTGCTTTAGCACCGTTGGCGCAAATTCTGCCGACTAAATCAGAAATTTGGTCAAATTCAAATAAAATTGGGGCTTCGTCAATAAAGAAGATGGAAGCTGGACTGCTTAATGCACGTCGCAACGCCGCAGAATAAGCACTTAAAGATAATACGGCTGCATCTTCGTTATCTGATAAGTTTCGCAGGGCAAAAACTAAAAGTTGGGCATCTGTGGGAAAGCTAGATGGTGCAGAAATGGATTGTCCTACGCGGCTAGAAAGCCAAAACCGCAGGCGCAGTTGAATTTGACTGAGGGCATCATCAACTCTGCCACTGAGAGATTCTAATTGCAGATGTTCTGGTGAACAAAAATACAGAAAGTCTTTTAAGGTAGGGGTTTTTTGCCAAGCTTCACTACCAAATCCTCCAGCTATAGCTTGTTTATATCGCTCTTGAATACCTGCATCAGCAAAGAAAGCACTTAAAGCTAAGTTGATGAGGGAACGTACTGTTTGGGCTAGCAGTTGACTTTCGGTGGATGACCCCAAAACCATTGTCATGAGAGCCGATTCTAAAAAGCCAGTATAATCGAGCAGGCGATCGCGCTGTTGTTCTAGAGAAAGCGATCGCAAATCTGGTTGTTCAAATAAGTTATTTGATTGTTTGGAAATATCAAAATAAGCGCCATTGCCCTCCATGAACTCGGTATAGTCGGTAAAGGTGGATGAGCCATCAGGTTTGGGAAAGTCCAAGGCGACTACGGGAATACCATGAGCTAAGGCTTGAGTTAAAATTCCTGACACTAATACTGATTTACCAGCACGAGTTGTCGCAAATAGTGCTAAATTTTTGTGTTGGTTAAATAAATCTAGATGTATGGGTGTTCCTCCTTCTTCAGCAATCAACTCAAAGCCGTGGCTATCTCCAGCTTTGGTGATGACTAAGGGCATTAACCCAGGAACTTCACTAGTTAAATACAATTGACGACGGTTAAAGGGTTTAACTAACAAACCTTCCCAAACTATGGGTAAAGATTGTAGCCAAATTTTCCAGGTATACTCTATTTCTCTAATTACCTGGGCTGGGCGTTGAAAGCAGTTTTCAATATATCTTGTGGCTTGGTCTAATTGTTCCACGCTGGGACGATGCACAAAAATCGCTACACTCGTATATATTGGCACCGCTCCTTCATACAATTGTTCCTGGGCTGCTACGGATTTTTTTAACTTTAATTGCGCGTTGACATCAATAGTTTTACTTTTTTCTTGAGCCATGAGTGCTGTCATGTTTGACTGTTTTAACACTCGTTGCAAAGTAGTTTTGACTAATGCTGGGTTAGCAGCTGTTAACTCACAAAAAATTTCTGTATCTACTACTGTTTCTCTAGCCAGTAGCTCCCATAAATAACGCAGCTGAGAAAATTTATTCTGCCAACCACCAGGTTTTTCTAAAAATGTCAACGCGCCAATATACTTGTTTTTCACATTAACCCAACGGCGGTCGGCACAAGGTACACCAGACTCCATCAACAAGGTTGTGCTGTGAATATTTTCTATCAGTAATTTGGTACTAGGTAAATCTGAATTTACTTGTTCGTGTAATCCATTTTCATCTAAATGAATTAATTGGGGAATTTCTATAGGTGGGGTATCATTAAATCGCTGCCAAGCGTGTGCCCATAATTCATCAGCATTTAAAGGTTTAACATCTAAACCCATTTTGTTAGATAACAACTGTTCCCATCGGGAAAAACCTTGTTGGTAAGCTTTGATGATTAATGTTTCAATGCGCTGATTCTGCACATCTGCCAGTTCACCTTTGAATTTTAACCACCATACTTCAGCTTTGGATAAAAGTTTTTCAATCCAGTCGTCTGCTTGGGTTGTATTTGGTTCTATGGTATAAGTAACATAAATTTTGAGAAATTTTGGCTTGCGAATCCCCGAATTAGTCAGTTCTTGAATTCTGGCTCTTTCGGCTGTCAGTAAATATTTGATATCCCGTGATGGTGTGTGCTTTACCAAGTCGCCTAGTTCGTGTTGGCGTTGTTTATCTGAACTAAAAGACCCCATATGTAAGGTCATTTTTTCACCTTCAGGAATATCTTTTAACCCTGATTCGATGTTATTAAAAATCGTGTCTATTTGTTCACTTCTTAAGGTGGTATGGATACCTCGGCATTCAAAACCAAAGACAAAGCAAAACTTATCTTTTTGAGTTCCTTTATTTAAAATGTAAGCGCCGATATCGCGTCCGTTCAGCGAAATGCGGAGCATTGTCGCCAAATGTAACGCATCTTCAAATGGAGTCAATCTACTTTCTTGACCTGCGAGAACGACGCTTTGTTTTCCGATTTTTTGCTTCATGATTAACTTCTAGCAAGCTTTGATAACGAGCAAAGCCTCTTGTCCAAGTGGGAACTCCAACAAATTTGCTTAAAAACCGCCAACTCCTACCACCAGTTAATATCCACCAAGTTGCTATCCCCCAGCCGGCAATCAATACTGTCCACAACCATCTTTGGAAATCGTCGGCAAAAATTCCTCCGAAAACTCCATTGACAATAAAATAAGCAGCTAACACAATTACCAGCCAAGGGAAAATTTGATCAGCTGGAATTGGCCCTAATGATGGTTGTGATCCTAGGATTTGATTGACTGGACGAAATTCTGGTTCTCGTTCTTGAGACATAAGACATTTCTTAACTTTACTTCATCTGACTCATAAGAGATGAATTAGTTACTGCTATCCCCAATTACAAAGCCTGTCAGCACATCAGCGACAGTTACAGCAACCACTACTAATAAGGGAACTCTAGCGATACTTTGCCAATCTTCATCTTTACGGACGGCATTAATGACACCAATGAGAGAAACAGCTATATAGAGTAGATAAATTGCTCGCAACACGTTGAATATTAAACTGACTGCTGCTTGGGTATTAGTATTGCTGCCTGTACCTTCTGTTAAAGTAGTTCTAAAAAAATTTTCGGCTCTACCAAAAAATTGTGCGTTTGCCGTCCCTGCAAAATAGTCTAACCAAAATAAACTGAGGATGATGGCTGCTGCAAATATTTGTAATAGTATCAGCCATCGCTGCGGTAAACTAACGAGCTGACCAACTTGCTGGAAGATTATTGTTATTAAACTACCAACCAGCAAACAAAATACCAGCATGGGGCTTTTCAGGCTAACAACGCTTAAAAATACAGCGCAAGCAATCAAAAAAGGCAGCGATTCTACCACCCGCAGTCGCCATAATGACCATATTTTTCTTGACTTGCCAGATGTTATCGTTGCACTATCATTTAAATTTTGGTCGAATTTTCTCACACTGTGATTTCTAAACATTTACTCATTTCCCTGTTATCTATAACAACTATTAGTGATATTCATCCTTAAAAGTTTTACCATTTAACGCCCGCTAAGATTTCATCTTTAGAAATCAGTGTGAGTAAATGAAACACATAAAACATCATATATGTTCATTTAGGAACATGTTATTAAGGATGTATTAATCAATTCTTAACATTAAGTTAAGTACTTTATTTAAAATACATAGCCATTCCCTCATGTGTGAGGTATTACAAGTAAGAATTAACTGCCCAGAAAAGAAGATGGATGCAGATAAATTTGTAATTCGGCAGCCGAAGATACTCTCTATTATAGTCATTATAAATGTTAGTTTTTTTACCTATTGATTACCTGATTTATGAGTGAGGTGAGTAGTGATAATGAAAAAATTTTTTTCCTCTAAACCTAAATTGTGATCAAAATGAGATTTGATATGAGATGCCTAAAATCTTTCATGTTATTTACTTGACATGTTAGGCAGCAAGTAGTCCAGAGATGGGTGGATTTTTGGGAAGTTGGCTTACAGAACAACTGATGCCAGCTAAAAGTAATTTTCACAACTTCAAGATGATAAGATGATGACTGAAAAACCTACTTGTGGAAAACACTAGATAGGCACGGAGAATGGCGTAACTGTTTACACTGCATTGAGCTAATGATTTGGCGATCGCTTAGTTCATTTCGTGTAGGCTTCCAGTCTTAAATATTAACAGTGTTCGGATATCCTTTATGTATTTTTTACTTGATTGTCAACAGAAATCTGAGATTAGTTGAGTAATATCTGGTGTTTTTCAGTTCAATTCGGGGATTGTAGCTAGTGAGATGTTGTTGATTGAGTGTTTGTTCGGTGAAATTCATCATAACTCTACAATCAAGGTCAAACTTTACGTAGTACTATCATTTGTTACCCGTTTATTATCCCTTATTTGCGACCAACAGGATTAGGTTACTGGATAGGTAGCAAAATGTCCAGTGTAGAAACACACAAGAATGAATGACAATAGTAAAGATACAGAAAAATAGAGTTTAACTGCAACAATTTGGTACTAGTAGAAGAGAGCAAGGAGAGCCGGGGAAGAAAGGGTGACTGGGCTACGTGTACACACCTAACTTTTTACGGTATCTGGAAAACCTCTCTCTAAATCTTTCTCCTGCGATGAGCTACGGTGTACACACATCTTTGTGCTGCGTACAAAATGTGGCTTGATCCCCCTAAATCCACGCCACTTGCTACAAGTCGGGGAACCCGCCCATCGCGCTGTCTCTATGTTTGAATAACAAAGATATAGTCAGGTATACGTGACTTCTAGTTATACGAGATTCACAGGACTTACGCACTCGCTACGAAAATCAAGGCTTTGAGATTGCTAGAGCCTCCGGTACGCTACGCGGTAAGCGCAGCCATCCATCGTTAGTTAGGGCTTTACCCTACGGTTGCAATGACGAACATACGTGTTTGGTTGCATAAGTCCTGTTGTCCTATTCCTAGTTTCCTAGCTCCATAAATAGATTTAATTTTCGCCAACTATTTATTTCCCATAAGCCAAGAATACAGACATAATTTTCTGATTTATATCTGTTTGATAAGTGATATAAATTACTCTGGGCGCAACCACAAATCAAGTGTGGCATTTTCAGAATAAATTACTGAAAAAACAGGCAGTAAAAACTCTGTATTGTTGATGTAATATTTCATTTGTTAGAAAAGACATAAATATAGGAATTAAGTCTAAAGTCTATTTGAGAGATACTTGATTTTTTTTAGTTATGCATAAACAATAAAGATAACCTCTAACAAGTTGTAGTCCATCTTGTTAAGAACCTAACCTTATCCAATTTAAAAGTCCGCTGGTGCGGACTTTTTTTTTGTCTACTCAAATTTGGTTTTTCATATAATAATTGATGTCTAAATATTTCATCCCATAGGCTTGATTATTTAAATTAATCACCAAAAAAAAGATGTTATGTGACATTATTGTTGACCTTTTGAGTGACAATTAGCTCTGATATAACAATGTTTTTCCACATTTGTTTTGAGGATTAAGGAGAAAATTCTGCACGCAACTGATTAACAACGCGATCTAGTCCCACCGAATGGGCGGCTTTGAATAATAAGCGATCGCCTGCTTGGACAAATGTAGTTAATCTGGCTAGTAAATCGGCATGAGTAGCAAAACACTCACAGGGTATACCTGTGGCACTTTTAGCCATCGCTTCGGCATCTTGTCCATCCACCAATACCAGCAAACCATCTAATTGCAACTGTTGTACTGTTTCACCGACTTTTTCATGCAATTGTTGCGATCGCTCGCCTAATTCTTTCATGGCACCCAACACCGCAATCTTACGTTTTCCGGGTGTATCTGCCAATAAATGCAACGCTGCTAACATCGCTTCTGGTGCAGCATTATAAGTCTCATCTAAAATTAAGACATCATTGGGCAAACTAAATTGTTGCGATCGCCCCGTGGGCATATTCACTACAACACCCTGTTTTAAATGTGACCAATCAATGCCCAAAACCTTCGCCACTGCTAAAGCCGCTAAAAAATTTGTGGCATTATGACGGCCAGCCAAAGGTAAAGGCAATTCCATTCCGGAAACGTTGATTGTCTGATGATCAATTAATGATCCTTGGATGTCACCACCAGTTAAACCATAAGTTAAAACTTCCCCTGACCAAACTTTCGCCGCCGTAGCCATCAGTAAGGGATTGTCATGATTGAGAATGGCTACACTATCTGGGGGCATTTGGGCCAATAACTCACATTTAGCCTCTGCGATCGCCTCTTCCGAACCCAGCAACTCAATATGCGCTGTGCCTACATTGGTAATTACCCCCACAGTCGGACGTGCTATGTGCGTTAATTCAGCAATTTGACCCCGGCCGCGCATTGCCATTTCAATTACAGCATAGTTATGATCTATACCGAGTTCTAATAAGGTTTTAGGTACACCAATTTCGTTATTAAAATTTCCATAGGTTTTGTGAACCTTACCTTGGGTTGCCAAAACGGCTGCAATCAGTTCCTTCGTTGTGGTTTTGCCCACAGAACCCGTCACCCCAATCACCGGAATATCAAAGCGATCGCGCCACCATCTGCCAATTTTTTGATATGCCTCTAAAGTATTACCAACCCGCAATACAGGCAATTCGGTATTTTCATAAGAAAAATCGACAATAGCAGCTAAAGCACCCTTAGCGATCGCCGTAGCCACAAACTCATGTCCATCAAAATTTTCGCCTCGTAACGCCAAAAACACTCCACCTGGTTGCAAAATCCGAGTATCTGTTTGGATAGTGCTACCTACTTGGGCTAAAGCAGTCTCAGATAAATTCACAGGTTGAGCCGAAAGAACTTCTAACAGTTGGGAAAGGGTAGCAGACAAAGGCATAAATATCAGGTATAAATTTAGTTGCAGTTGGGAAACAACCAAGTATACAAATTTTCTGGTGTTGTGGGGACTGGAAACTGGGGAAGATGAAGGAGAAAAATTTTTAGCCCCTAACCCCTAGCCCATCACTTTTTGGTAATAAAACTATATGGTTTGCTTTGCAATTCGTTACAGTTTTCGTAACGGGACGCTGAGTGGTTAGCTATCTATGCATAAAATGACCTTCATTGAAGACGGACTGTTTCAGATGTGAGGTTAATGACAGAATGAAGAGAAAATATTTGACCCTGATGGGTACAGCTCTAACATTGGCGCTAACCACTAATGTTGCCACCGCTGAAGTTAAAGAAATCGAGTTGTCACCCGAAGGTCTCGAAATTTTGTGTGAGGCATCTCCGCTCAATTCTCGTTGTCCAGGTGGTACCCCACTATCACCGAGAGCCGAATCTGACAGCCTTACCGAAGAAGAAACTCCCACCAAACCAGGTGCTACAACTCCAGGTAGCTCTACCGAACCAGAAATCATTACACCAGCACCAGCACCTGGCACTTTAAATAACTCTACCGAACCAGAAACCATTACACCAGCACCTGATACTACCATTCCAGGTAGCTCTACCGAACCAGAAACCATTACACCAGCACCTGGTACTACCATTCCAGATAGCTCTACCGAACCAGAAACCATTACACCAGCACCTGGTACTACCATTCCAGATAGCTCCGAACCAGGAATGATCGCGCCAGACGCTGGCACTCCAGAAAGCCCTGCTGAAGAAGAAAACGAATCAGAAACCATGACACCAGCGCCAGGCACTGAAGAAAGCCCTGCTGAACCAGGAATCACCCCGCTACCGATGAATTAAAAACTCAGTTTCGTTGGTCAATTAAAGACAAAAATAGTGCCAAGGAAGTTAGACTTCTTTGGCACACTTAAGTTTTATCTGTAGAGCGATCGCCCCAGAACTTGGGCAAAAATTCATTCAGGAGCAGATTACTTGCCTACTCGCCACTTCCTCATTCACATCAACCAACATTCACTTTGACAACTTTGTGTCTTTCTGATTCAGCTTTTGGCAAGGTCAAGCGGAGAATACCGTGTTGATAATCAGCTTGCACTTTGTCGTTTTGAATTAGTGAAGGTAAGGGAATTACCCGTTGAAATTGGCCATACTGAAATTCAGACCGAGTGACACCGTGGTCTTCAGTTCTAGATTCAGACTTCCTCTCACCACTAATAGAAACTGATTCAGGAGTTACTTCTATATCTATATCTTTGGCTTCTAAACCAGGAACTTCGAGTTTCAAGTGAATTGCATCCTCGGTTTCTTCAAGTTCAGCCGCAGGGGTGAAGAGAAATCCCATTCTTTCACCACCATCACTTGGGCTTATCCTTTCTAACAAGCGATTCATTTGCCGCTGTAAGGTGTCAATTTCCCGAAACGGTTCCCAACGTTCAAACCCTCGGAATGGTTCCCAACGAGTTATTGCCATAGCTATCACCTCTAAGATGTCTTAAGTATTCTGTTTAGTCTTAGGAGGCTCAATCTCAAGCTTCTGGACTATTTATTGTCAATCTTGTATCTATTAAAGCTTAATCTTCAGCTTCCTAATAACACATTAGATTCACGTTAAATCAAGTAGGTTCGGTTCTATCGTCAGGTGCGATCGCAATAACCGTACTCCATAATTAATTTCATATTTCGTTACAAACCCGGAAATAGCTTATAATACCTGAGTCAATCTGAACTCCTAGCAAATTCCGATAATTAATTGCATGGCTAAACAATATGTTCCCAATGCTTTTTTGAAAATAGAAGATGCCAAGTTATATGCCATTTTTGCGTGGAGTCAGCGCACAGCAGAAATGATTCCGGTCAAGTCATGGTTAATTATTCTAGAAATTTTTGTCCATGAACATTCTTTAGAAACATCCTACGAAATATTTCAAAAAATTAAATTAACAAATTATCAATATATTAATGAACTAAACAAATATGAACAATTGATGCCAGATGCCATAGTCTATTTAGCAGATGGCAGTGTCACAATTTTTGGTAAAGGATTTCGCAGTTTTATCGAAAAAGAGATGCAATTTGAACTTGGTTCGTTAAGTCAAGAAAATTACCAAGTTTTGCTACAATTGTTCTCTCAATGTGAATTAAATGATGACCTAGACTCAATTCAAAATTTAGAAGACTTCCGCAAAATAGTAGAAATCTTAGAAAATATAGGTTTACTTTCACCTGCTACTGGCTCTATAGACTGGGGCGATTTGAAAAAAACAGTGCCTATTTGTCAGGCATTTGGCTTAACTAGGGGAACTCCTGTTGATAGATACTACCTCAGTAAATTTATTGCCGAAATTCGTCCACAAATTGTCGGTAATGTGTTAGAAATTGGCGGAACACCAAAAGATAAAGATTTTTATGAAGTTAACTCAGGAACTTCATATCAAATTCTCAACTTAGAAGCAGGCCCAGGCATTGATATAGTGGGTGATGTTCACGAAGTCTCAGTCATCGAGCCAGAATCTTTCGATTCAATTATCATCTTCAATGTATTAGAACATTGTTATGCCCCTTGGATAGCAGTAGAAAATATTCACACATGGTTAAAACCTGGTGGGAAATGTTTTGCTATGGTACCAAGCGCTATCAGAGTTCATGCTACCCCTATGGATTACTGGCGACCTTTACCTGATGCTTTTGCATCGATATTTAGACATTTCTCCCAACAACAGTTATACGTCTATGGTAATCCTATCAGCGTCATCGCCAGTTATCATGGAATTGCCGTAGAAGAACTAACTACCGAAGAACTAGACGCTTTTCATCCAGATTACCCCGTCGCCACTTGTATGATGGCTGAAAAATAAACATAGATGATGCCTAATATACTTTTAATACACAATTAATCACGATTTATGAGTTGTATCAACTTTGATGTAAAACCAGAAATATCAGTTATTCTCTGTACTTATAACCGTGCAGAATATCTAAATAACTGTATTAATAGTGTTATTGATCAAACTTTTGCTGATTGGGAATTAGTTGTAGTAGATGACGGTAGTCAAGATAATACCTTTGAAATTGTCAACCCATATCTGCAAAAATTCCACAATGTTCGTTATTTGAGACATCAAAATCGGAAATTAGGATACTCTAAAAATGCAGGGATTCAGGCATCATTTGGCAATTACATTACATTTCTCGACAGTGATGATGCTTACAAACCTAATCATCTAGATTCCCGACTAGAATATATGCAAGCTAATCCCGAAATTGACTTAATCCAAGGTGGATTTTACTCTACAGAAGAAATTTGGGTAGCAGATTATTTTCAACCTGGAAAAACAATTAATTTACGAGAATGCGTTTTAGGCCCCACCTTTTTTGGGAAAAGGAAAGTATTTTTTGAATTAAAGGGATTTAATGATATTCCTTATGGAGAAGATACCGACTTTTGGGAACGGGCAGAAAAAATCTTCCATACCCAAAAAGTCAGTGAACCGCAAACTTATATTTATACCAGAGCCGAAACTAGTATAACTAAAAGTGTTTTAGAAAAAATTTCTTCATCTAGCTAATCAGTTGGTATGAAAAGTATCCCTTTACTACACCCAATCAGAAGTTCTTGGCGTCAATTAATTGCTTCTACTTGGAAGCTATTATTTTTAGGAATTGTTCTAAGTTCGTGTCTCATATTTTTATCGGGTTGTCAAGCTTCAGCACAAAAAGATGATGGAGTAATTCGCCTAACACTATGGCAAGGAATTAATCCCCCAGCTAATCGGGATGTGTTTCAAAAACTAGTAGATAAATTTAATCAAACTCATCCTGATATCCAAGTAGAATCTATCTTTGCAGGTGGACTAGACCAACAATTGCCGAAAATTCTCGCCGCAGTTGTGGGGAATGTACCTCCAGATATTTTAACTTTTTACCCGCAAATTACAGGTCAGTTTGTCGAACTAGATGCGATTCGACCTTTAGAAGATTTGCTGGAAAAATCACCCGTCAAATCGGAAGTTAGCCCCAATTTATTGGAGGCATTAACATTAGATAATCACCTTTGGTCAGTTCCACTTTACACCAGTAATATTGGCATTTTTTACCGCCCCGATTTGTTTCAAGCAGCAGGAATTACACAAACACCAAAAACTTGGGAGGAATTAAGAGAAGCTGCGAAAAAATTGACTATAGACAAAGATGGTGATGGTCAACCCGAACAGCATGGTATGTTATTACCTTTAGGTAAAGGTGAATGGACTGTATTTAGTTGGTTGCCCTTTTTATGGAGTGCTGGAGGAGAAATTATTACTGATAATCGACCCAATTTGACTACTGATGCTGCTGTGACGGCTTTGCAATTTTGGCAAGATTTAATTAAAGATGGTTCGGTTAAATTGTCTGCACCTGAACGGGGTTATGAAGAAGACGACTTTATTGCTGGTCGTGTTGCTATGCAGATTACTGGCCCTTGGACTTATATCATGAAGTCTGATGTGGATTATCAAGTCTTTCCTATGCCGGCTAGTGTGGAACAAGCTACAGCTATTGGTGATGGTAATTTGTATGTGATGAAAACCACACCAGAGAGAGAACAAGCCGCTTTCAAATTTTTAGAGTTTGTTTTAAGTGAAGGATTTCAAACAGAATGGAGTATTGGGACGGGTTTTTTGCCAGTAAATATTAAATCTACCCAAAGTGAAGCTTTTCAGCAATTTATTAATCAAAAACCTGTGCTGAAGGTGTTTCTAGAACAAATGCCCGCAGCACGTGGTCGGCCAATTCTTGCAGGTTATAGTAGTCTATCTGATAGCCTTGGTCGAGCCATTGAGGCCTCCTTGTTGGGTGAGTCTCCAGAAAAAGCTCTGAAAACAGCCCAAGAGCGTCTAGAACTAATTTGGCAAAATAAGTAAAGGTTTGTGTTTGTAGTCAGGACTTTAGTCCTGTCTTACCAACCCCTACGCGCATACCCTGTCCTGACACCCTTTAATCATCCAACACAATTAACCCCTGTTCCTGGAGCGCATAAAGTTTAGAACGTTGTTCATAATAAGCTGTAGTAGCAGCAGATTCCGATGCAATTAAGCGACGAATAACTTCATCAGGTTGGGGAATTTGTGCATGGTCAATATGAACATAATCCAAAATATTGAGACGATACCAATGTGCAATACTAGGATGCAGGCGTAACTTTTCCCGTATGCGGTCAGCGGCTATAAAATTAGCTTGAGTAAATAAGCTGTGCCAATAATCACGGGGACGTAAATTGATATGTCCATGCGCTTCTTGACCGGGAACCCCTGCGGAAAATATGACAACGGGAGCAATTTTAGTTAGCCAATTAGCTATGGTAGGAGAAACTTCTGGTTCTAGGTGTTCGGCTACTTCTAGCGATAAAGCTAAATCAAAAGATTTATTGGTGAAAAGGTGAGCGATCGCAGTAGGATCGTTGAGGTTTAGAGAATGAAATTCTACTGCTAATTCGGCAAAATCTGGTTGAGAATAACCGTCAACTGCTGTAACTTGTACCCCTAGTTTAGCCAGTTCTCGACTGAGGTGACCGGGGCCGCAACCAAACTCGACGACTGTTTTTGGTTGATAAATTTCCCAAATAATCGCAGCTATAGTTTGATAATCTGTTTCAAAAAACCAACTTTTAAAATAATCGGCAGGGTACGAAACAGTTTCATTAGTCATAATGCTTTTGCTCTAGGTATGTGTATGTACAGTTATGATTACGCGCTAATTTTATCAGGCTCTGCGATAGATGTGCCTGTAGTGAGCGTAGACGAAAAAATACTTGCCTATTCTGATGTCAAAACTATTTCTCCCTATTGATTAAAGTTTGTTCAATCCATTAGGTCAATTGGTGATCAATGTTAGATAATTGTGCTTATTTTCC
Organism: Anabaena sp. CCY 9613; assembly: GCF_963920895.1. Lineage (NCBI taxonomy): Bacteria > Bacillati > Cyanobacteriota > Cyanophyceae > Nostocales > Nostocaceae > Anabaena > Anabaena sp. CCY 9613. Next base: position 265,769 of record NZ_CAWUDE010000002.1, on the reverse strand, counting down.
TAAACCCAATCTATCGAGAATAAAAGCATATTCAAAAGCCAATTCGCGCAAGCTTTCATAACGTCCAGATGCGCCGCTATGTCCTGCACCCATGTTGGTTTTTAACAACAAAATATGATTATCTGTTTTCATTTCTCGGAGTTTAGCTGTCCATTTGGCGGGTTCCCAATATTTAACGCGAGAATCATTTAAGCCGGCTGTAATTAATAAATCTGGGTAGTCTTTAGATTCTACGTTATCGTAGGGTGAGTAAGATTTCATGTAGTCATAATAAACCTTGTCGTTGGGATTTCCCCATTCTTCCCATTCCATTGCTGACAATGGTAGGGAGGTATCTAAAATTGTGGTGACAACATCTACAAAGGGGACATTAGCAACAACGACTTTAAACAAATCAGGACGCATATTGATGACTGCACCCATTAATAAACCGCCTGCACTCCCGCCAGTAATTGCTAGGCGATCGCTTGCTGTCCAACCTTGATTAATTAAATACTCTCCACAGGCGATAAAATCTGTAAAGGTATTCTTTTTTTGTAAGAATTTGCCGTCTTCATACCACTTGCGCCCCATTTCTTCACCGCCGCGAATATGGGCAATGGCACACACTACTCCCCGGTCTAACAATGTTAATCTTGTTGATGAAAATGATGCCGGGTAAGAAGAACCATAAGCACCATATCCTGTTAATAACAAGGGATTTTTGCCGTCTTTTTGCATTCCTTGTTTGTAAACAATAGATATGGGAATATTTGTCCCATCTGGGGCGGTGGCCATTAGCCACTCACTCTGATATTGAGTTTTATCGTAGCCACCTAAAACTTCTGTTTGCTTTTTTAACTCTCTTTCATTGGTTTCCATATTGTAATCGAAAACAGATGCCGGCGTAATGAAAGAGGTGTAATGAAAGCGGAGGATTTTAGTATTAAATTCTGGATTATTGCCTTCGTAAAATTCATAAGTTGGTTCAGGAAAAAGAATATCATTTTCCTCACCTGTGGATAAATTTTGTACCCTAGCAGTTGGTAATCCGCCTTTTCTTTCATAAATTACTAAGTGGTTGGCAAACAGGCTCACATCTAACAGCAATACATCGTCTCGATGGGGTATTATAGTTTGCCAATTTTCCAGTGATGGTTCAGCAACAGGCGTTTTCACTAATTTAAAATTAGTGGCTGCATCGTTGGTAACAATATAAAAGTTATCATTATGATGTTCAACACTGTATTCTATTCCCGTCGTGCGTGGGCGAATAATTTGCAACTCACTCTGGGGATTGTTGGCATCTAAATAATGTACTTCTGTGGTGATGCTACTTTGCAAATGCATCATTATATATGCTTGGCTGCGGGTTTCCCCTACATATAAATGATAAATATCATCTGTTTCTTCATAAAGCAGCACGTCTTGGTTTGCCGCAGTTCCTAACGTGTGTCTAAACAGTTGATAAGGACGGTTGGCATCATCAATTTTAGTGTAAAAGCCTGTTTGGTTATCGTTGCCCCAAGCAAAAGAAAAATAAGTTTCGGGAATTGTTTCTGGATACAATTGATATGTATTTAAATCCAGAAAATACAGTGTGTACTGTTCCGAACCACTAGTATCAAATGAATAAGCTAATATTTGATGATTAGGACTAATTGCGAACACACCTAATTCAAAAAACTCATGTTCTTGGGCTAATTCATTTTCATCGATTAATACTTCTTCAGTAGCTTCTAAACTACCCTTTTTTCGGCAATGAATGGGATATGCTTTACCTTCTTCGGTGCGTGAATAATAATAATATTCATCTTTACGGTATGGCACTGATAAATCCGTTTCTTTGATTCGTGCCAGCATTTCATTGTAAAGCTGGGTTTGCAGAGCTTCTGTATGCTGCATCATCGCTGCTGTATGGGCGTTTTCTGCCTCTAGATAGGCGATGACTTGGGGATTTTCGAGATCGCGCATCCAAAAGTATTTATCTATGCGGCGATCGCCATGTAACTCTAAAACATACGGTTGCTGCTCGGCAACTGGCGGGTGGGTGACGATATTTTGTAAAACGTTATCTTTATTCATAATTTTTAACCTGTAGCAATTATCCAGCAACTAGCTATTGGTAACTGAGGATGAACTAGAAATTTTTGTTGGGCGATGAAAGTTTCTTTTCAAGGTACACAAGCCAATTGCTGGTATAACTCCGAGAATAACAGCCGTAAATCCTTGTTCACTCCAATACAATATCGGAGTACGATTCATTTCTGGAATCAAATCCTGCACTTGAGACAGCGACCAAACAAAAATACTAATCAAAAAAAAGGCAACAGAAGGCAGAAAATTCCATAACCACGCTTGTTTTGTGTAGCGTCGCAACACCAGCCATTGGCACATTCCCAGCCAAATTCCGGAAAGAATGTAAGAGACTGTTGACAAAACGCCGAGAATGATAGTGACTTGTGGAGATGCTGTTTCATTTAAAGAAGCGGCAATAGATGAAATATAGTTTACCCAGGCGATCGCCACATTGTTGGCAATTAACCAACCAGTAGTGGTGGCCAACAGCCATAGCCCACCGGAGAGATAGCGCCGCAAAACCAGGGCTTGATCGGCAGCAAAAATAATCGCAAACACAACGCTACCAAGTAATCTCACCCAGTGAAAAGAATCAGATGGTGGTAGGCTGCCTAAGATTGTTTTCTCTAAACCTATACTGGTAATGCCACCCACAACCCATCCTAAGACCGTCATCAAAGTAAACAAAAGGCAAAATTGCCGTCTATGGGAACGGGGAATCAATAATTTTCTTGGTTGGGAGGTAGATGCAGCACGAGAAGGACTATTAGAGTCAGTTTGCATATTGAGATTGAGGGAGTCGGGAATAGGGAGTAGAGAGTAGAGAGTAGGGAAGAATATTTAATTACGTTCGCGTTAGCGTGCCGTAGGCTCCATTACGAATTACGAATTGCGAATTACGAATTACGAATTACGAAAGCGTAATCCCAGAATGATAAGCTAAACAGTGGCATAAAAAAATGACTTAGGATGAAGTGTTAAATGGGTGTTTCGTTAACGGCTCCTCATCTCCTCCGGGCTGCTCGTGGTGAAGTAGTAGATCGTCCCCCTGTCTGGATGATGCGTCAAGCGGGACGATATATGAAAGCATATCGAGATTTACGGGAAAAATATCCTTCTTTCCGCGATCGCTCAGAAATTCCCGAAGTGGCGATTGAGGTTTCCCTACAACCTTGGAGAGCGTTCCAGCCAGACGGAGTGATTTTATTTTCCGACATTGTTACCCCATTGCCTGGGTTGGGCATTGACATGGACATTGCGGAAGGTAAAGGCCCCATCATCCACTCGCCCCTCCGCACCCAAGAACAAATTGATCGCCTGCGTCCTTTGGAACCAGAAGCAGAACTACCGTTTATCAAAACCATTTTGCAGGCATTACGCCAGGAAGTAGGCAATCAATCCACCGTGTTAGGCTTCGTGGGTGCGCCGTGGACATTAGCGGCTTATGCAGTTGAGGGTAAAGGTTCCAAAACCTACTCTGTGATCAAAAACATGGCGTTTTCCGACCCGACCATGTTACATCAGTTGTTAGCAAAATTAGCTGATGCGATCGCCGTCTATACACGCTATCAAATTGACTGCGGCGCTCAAGTTGTGCAAATGTTCGATTCTTGGGCCGGCCAACTCAGCCCCCAAGATTATGACACTTTTGCTTTGCCTTATCAGCAAAGAGTATTCCAGCAAGTCAAGCAAACTCATCCTGATACACCGTTGATTTTGTTGGTTAGCGGTAGCGCAGGTGTGTTGGAAAGAATGCCCAAATCAGGTGCAGATATTGTCACCGTCGATTGGGCTGTAGATATGGCAGAAGCCAGAGCTAGATTAGGCAAAAACGTGAAAGTCCAAGGAAATCTTGACCCTGGTGTGTTATTTGGTTCCCAAGACTTTATCCGCGATCGAATTTTAGATACTGTTCGCAAAGCTGGTAATTGGGGTCATATTCTCAATCTCGGTCATGGTGTACTACCAGAAACTCCCGAAGAGAATGTTGCTTTCTTCTTTGAAACAGCCAAGCAACTCAAAGCTGTAGGAGTTTAATTGTATTTCCTCAATCTCCTGTGGGGTGGGCATACTTTGGCAAGCTCAGTACAAGTCTTGCCCGCCCTTACGAAACAAGCTTTAATTTAATCGGTGTTAGGTTGTTATTCAATCATGACTTACGTAACCAACCACGTATTTTCGTCATTGCGACCGTAGGGAAGCAATCTCAAAGCCTTGATTTTCGTAGCGATTGCGTAAGTCCTATCAATGACAAAACTTTGGTTTAGGTTTAAAAATAAAAAATAATTTATCTAACCACAGAGACACAGAGGAAACAGAGTTAAGAGGGGAACTTTTAAGTTTATTTTTAATTCTTCATTTTTAATTACTAAGTTTTATTTAAAATTTCATAATGAGTCAAAAGAGAATTTTAGTCACCGGTGCTAGCGGTTGTATAGGTCACTACATAACAGAAACTTTAATTCAAAATACCAATCACGAACTTTATTTATTAGTCAGAAATCCCAGCAAATTGCAAGTTGATACTACGGTGCGCCCTGGTATCAATGTTGTACAGGGTGATATGCAAAAAATTAATTTGTTGGCTGATTTATTACCGACAATTGATATAGCAGTTCTCACAGCTACGGCTTGGGGTGGCGATGAAACATTTGATATTAACGTCGTCAAGACTCTAGATTTGATGAAAATGTTAGATCCCCAACGCTGTGAACAAGTAATTTATTTTTCTACAGCTAGTGTTTTGGATAGAAACAATCAACCCCTCAAAGAAGCTGGGGAAATTGGCACAGATTATATTCGTTCTAAATACGACTGTTTACACAAAACTGCGGAATTAGAAATAGCTCCCAAAATTACTAAAGTTTTCCCAACTTTGGTTTTAGGTGGCGATGACCATAAACCTTATTCTCATCTCACATCGGGAATTACCGAAGTTGTCAAATATATTAATTTAATTCGCTTGTTGCAAGTAGATGGTAGTTTCCATTTTATCCACGGGCGAGACATTGCGACTACGGTGCAACATTTAATTGATCATCCTCCCCAAGCAAACGAACCACGCCAATTGGTTTTGGGACAAACAGCGTTAACAGCAAATCAAGCTGTAGAAGAAGTTTGTGCTTATCTGGGTAAAAAAATTCGTTTTCGTATTCCTTTATCTGTAGCATTAGCTAATTTGATTATTGCTGTGTTCCGCATTCAAATGGCTGCCTGGGATCGGTTCTGCATGAACTATCGCCATTTTAATTATGAAACTGTGGTCAATCCTGCTAGTTTTGGTTTACCAAATTACTGTGCAACTATGAGTGATGTTTTACAAATTAGCGGTGTTAAAGGTGTTAAATAAAAAAGCGGTTAATTAATTAGCTAATTGCTCAATTTTTTCTAGGATCATGCCACATACCAGTCAATGAAAGTGTACTGTTATTTACCTGAATTGGGAACAGTTGCTAAAAACCTTGCCGTGCGCTCTTGCTGGGGGGAATAACAAGCTCCCTCTATGTTTTCTCCCTTGCTCCCTACCCCCTGTTCCCCTGCCTCTTTTGACTCATCTGTTTTAAAACTCAGTAAGGAGATTCCCTCGTAGGGGAAGAATATTATACAACATAAAATTAAGTTGCAATTAAGACCATTAAAGCGGTAGCGCAAATTGGAAAATTTGACAATCTTTAATCCTCCATCTAGTTAGCGTATAGTCATAATCTATTAGCAAGCAACAAGACTGGATTTATGGTTCGAGAGTTAGAAAGAAAACGTCAGAGTGCAGAGTTTCCTGAAACAGCCCCGGCTGCCAATCCGGTATTTTTCAGAACCTACAGCCGTAGGTCAAAAGCAGGATTAAGGGAAACATGGGATGAAGTATGCGATCGCACCCTCCAAGGCATTATAGAATTGGGCAAGCTCACCCCAGCCGAAGTTGCCATCTTAGAGGACATGCAACGTAACCTCAAAGCTTTGCCTAGTGGACGCTGGTTATGGGTAGGCGGTACGGATTGGATAGCTAAACAAAAGAATTTTTCTGGGGCTTATAATTGCACCTCCACCAACCTGCAAGACTGGAGTGCATTTGGATTGATGATGGATTTGGCCATGATGGGCTGTGGTACTGGAGCCATCATTGAACCCCAATATATTAATCAGTTGCCTGCCATCCGCAATTACCTAAATGTTACAGTAGAGGGACAAATTGGTAGCACGCCGAAAGAACAACGTCGTGAATATACGGAAACCCATATAGAAGGTAACAGCGTTGCTATCCACGTGGGAGATAGCCGAGAAGGTTGGGTAGAATCTTATAAAAGCTTGTTGGAACTCTCCACAGATGAAAGATTTTCTGGGGAAGTACAAGTAATAGTTAATATCAGTGATGTCCGGACAGCCGGAGAAACTCTCAATGGCTTTGGCGGAGTTGCCAATCCCGTCAAGTTACCTGCACTTTATCAAAATTGTGCGTCAATTCTTAATAAAGCAGTAGGACGACAATTAAATTCAGTAGAGTGCTGTTTGTTAATTGATCAAGCCGCAGTAACAATTGTTGCAGGCAATATTAGAAGAAGCGCGGGGATGCGTCAGTTCACTGCTGAAGATCAACTAGGAGCTACAGCCAAAGATAATTTATGGCAACAGGATGAAAATGGCAACTGGCGCATTGACCCAGAGCGTGATGCTTTACGGATGGCAAATCATACCAGAGTATTTCACCGCAAGCCCACATTAGAAGAATCTATTGAAGCTGTACGTAAACAATATTACAGTGGCGAAGGTGCGATTCAATGGGCGGGTGAAGCTGTAGCCAGAGCAAACTGTGATTTACTCACAACACACGCCTTAAAAGTTGATTTCTTGAAAGCTTATGAACAAGGAACAGCAAAGCAATGGTTACAAGAACGCCATCCAGAGCTTGATGCTAATGAGCTAGAGCATCGTTTAGGTCGTTACGGTCTGAACCCTTGCGGAGAAATTATAGGTAGCAATTTTCACTGTAATTTATCAGAAATTCACTTAAATCAAATTGATCCACATAACTATAAAGAACAAGAGTCAGCTTTCACCGCCGGGGCGCTATCGGTAGCAGCACTTTTAAACCATCAATTTTTAGAACCCCGCTACCAAGAAAGTCGGGAATTAGATCCCATTGTAGGGGTTTCTTTCACAGGTTTATTTGATTTCTTTGTCCATGCTTTTGGTGTAGACTGGCTGCGTTGGTGGGAAGAAGGCAGACCCGAAACCCCCCAAGGATTAGCCTTTAAGCGCGAAGAAGCAAAATATCTCAGCTTCTGGAAAGATACAGTACATCGAGTTGTGTGGGAATATTGCGATCGCCACAATATTAAACGACCTAATCGCTGTACTACAGTCCAACCCAGTGGCACCAAATCTCTCTTAACTGGTGCTAGTTCGGGATGGCATCCCCCCAAAGCCCAGAGATTTATTCGCCGCATTACCTTCGGGAAAAATGACCCAGTAGCCTTAGCTTGTATAGACTACGGTTACAACGTCATTCCCTCCCAATCTGACAAAGACGAACAGGGTAATTTATTAAATGATCCCTTCGATCCCCGCGTCAGTGAATGGCTGGTAGAAATCCCCGTTGCTGTACCTTGGGCTGATGTACCAGGCGCTGATCAAATTGATGTTTCTCAGTTCTCTGTGTTAGCTCAATTCGATTTTGTTTTGCAAGTTCAACGCTGGTATGTAACACATAATACATCAGCTACCTTAGAATTGCGTTCTGAGGAAGTTGAAGCTTTAGGACAGAAGATTTACGAAACCATCCAAAATGACGAGGGATATATCTCAGCAGCACTTTTAGCCCGTTTTGACGACCTGCAATCATTCCCCCGTTTACCGTTTGAGCCAATAGACAAAGCCACTTATGAGCTTTTAAGTGAAGAAGTGAAAGCGCGACGGCAAACAGACGACTTCTGTGCAGTCCTCAGCCGCTATGATTCTGGTGAGTTGACAGAAGCAGGCCCTAGTGGCTGTGATTCTGATAAGTGTATGTTTCCCGACCAACAGCCGACTAATTAGGGAGTGGGGAGAAGAAGCAGGGGGGCAGGGAGCAGCTGACAGGTGTAGGTATTTTACAAACGTGCCTGAAATGGAGTTTTTACGTTGGTTAACAACTCAAATTTTAGTTTCTGATTTCCCAACCAAGAACGAAATTTCGTTATTTGAACCACGTTTATCGCTCTGTTTGAGAGTGCCTACTCATACCCAAATAAAAAACCTACACTTGTGAGGGCAGGGAGCAGGGGGAAAGACTTCTAGCTATGACGAACATTTTCCCTATTGCCTTGTCCCCTTGTCCCCTTGTCCCCTTGTCCCCTTGTCCCCTTATCCCCTTATCCCCTTGTCCCCTTATCCCCTTATCCCCTTGTCCCCTTATCCCCTTGTCCCCTTGTCCCCTTGTCCCCTTGTCCCCTTGTCCCCTTCCAGTCCCCACTCCCAACCTAAGTTACGATCAATTAAGAACTGATAATTTTTTATGACAATACCAGGAGATTCTTAAAATATGTTCCTTGATGAATTATCACCAATATTTCAACAGATGACTAAGCACCCCATTTCATTTATGGGTGGGTTTTTCTCTGGTGTGTTGCGACTCAACCTCAAGGATGATCCTGTTAAAAGCTGGCTGGATAAACAAATCTACTCCACTGGTTACACTTCCTCAACGGTTGAAATGCATAACGGTAAAGCTACCGGGCCTCAGCAAATTTCAATTGATTGAAATGTTGACTAATTTTTCCCAGAATTTACTTCTTTGTTAAGATAACTTTGCCTTGCTTCACCTGCAACTACTATTTTCTCTGTTCATCAGGTATTGCAGGTGAATTTTTATGCTAGAAATAGCCAAAATTTGTAGCTACATCTAAGACAATATTTTAACTGTGTCAGTTCACTACAGTTCTTAGAAGAGACTTTTTGATTTTTGACTTTTGACTTCCGCGCAGCGGCACTAGGCTTTATTTTGTACATAAATATCTCTGATAGGAAAGGGAATCTCAATTCCTTCTTCCTGATAGCGCTTATGTAGTTTCTTAATAAATAAATGTTTAGCAATTCGCTGGTCAAAATATTCATTGACTCGCATATACAGTCGAAAATCTATACTAAAATCATTAAAAGTATGAAATCGAATATTAGGTTCAATTTCGATTAATTGGGGTGCAATTTCTTGCATGACATCTTTGGCTACTTCTACAGTCACTTTTTCTACATATTCTAAATCTGAATCATAACTAACACCTACATCTAGTGTTAAAGTAATTGCCTTAACTGGTAGATGATAATTAGTAAAAATTGCCGAAGATAGCCGCGAATTGGGTACAATAATTACATTATTAGAAAATTCTTTGATGGTTGTATTTCGCCAATTAATATCTGTGACGTAACCTTCATAACCACCATCTAATTTTAAGTAATCTCCAGTTCTGACTTGCTTAGAAATAATTAGATAAAAACCAGAAAATAAATTTGCCAGTGTATCTTGTAGGGCCAAACCAACGGCTAAACCACCAACGCCTAAAGTAGTGACTATTGGTGTAACTTCTACACCTACAGTTTGTAAAAGTATAAGTGTGCCTAAAGTTAAAACAGCAATTTTTGCTAAATTAGAAATTAGTGATGCGGGTACTCCTTCTTTTCTGCGAATAAATATATTCACGAAACCAGCAGCCAGTCTTGCTAAAACCAAGGTGACTGAATATAGAAAAATAATGGTGATGATTTTTTGCAGCATGATTTTAAAATCATTGCTGATGTTAACAGAAGAATAGACAATTGCCCCAAAGAAACCAGCCAGCACGAACCACAGAAATGTCATGCGGTTTAAGGCGGGAAATATTACTTCACTCCCTGGTATCTGTTTTTCTGTAACAAATTTTCTCAGTTTTTTAAAGATAACTTTTTCCCCAATTAACCCAGCTAGCAAGCCAACTAGAATAAATACGACTGGTACAATCCACTGCTGCATCATCAATTTGGAATTTTAGATTTTGAAGGAAAAATTTGGGACATCTGCCATAGCAACGCCATGATTGCTAGATTTTACCTTGTTTAGTTGCCTCACTGCTCCCTAATCCCAACTCTTTAGTAATTGGTGTCAGACTATGGTTCAAAATAAGAATCATGGAACTGCCAATTATTTACCACCCAGATTATATTGCGCCTCTGCCTACAGGGCATCGCTTCCCCATGTCCAAGTTTCGACAACTATATGAATTGCTGTTGGCTGACGGTGTGGCGCAAACATCACAATTTCACATCCCTAAACGCCCGCCCCTGGAGTTGATAGAGTTAGTTCATACACCAGATTACGTTCAAGCTTACTGTGAGGGAACATTAGAACCCAAAGCACAGCGTCGTATTGGTTTGCCTTGGAGTCCAGACCTAGCTAATCGTACCTGTGTAGCGGTTGGTGGTACAATACTTACTGCCCAGCTAGCACTTAGTCAAGGTTTGGCTTGTAATACAGCTGGTGGTACACATCATGCGTTTCCTAGTTATGGTTCTGGTTTTTGTATTTTCAATGATTTAGCGATCGCCTGTCGCGTTTTACAAAAATTGGGGTTGGTACAAAAAGTTTTAATTGTGGATTTAGATGTGCATCAAGGGGATGGTACAGCTTTTATATTTCAAGAAGATGAGAGTGTTTTCACCTTTTCCATGCACTGTGAAGTTAATTTTCCCGGTACGAAACAAACCAGCGATTTGGATGTACCCCTAGCTGTGGGTATGGAAGACGATACTTATTTGCAAACCTTGGGACATTATTTACCAGATTTATTATCTCAGGTGCAGCCAGATTTAGTATTATACGACGCAGGTGTTGATATTCATGTAGGCGATCGCTTGGGTAAATTAGCCGTGACTGATACCGGAATTTTTCGTCGGGAAATGCAGGTTTTAAGCACTTGTGTAAGTGCAGGTTATCCTGTCGCTTGCGTCATTGGTGGCGGTTACGCCGATGATATGCAGTCTCTCGTCTGGCGACATTCCCTAGTGCATCGTGCGGCTAGTCAGGTTTATCAGCAGTATCGGCTGTGAGTTCAAGATTAAAGTTATGATTTTTTCATGACAGCAAGGTAATTTTATCCCCGAATTTGGGATAATCTAAATTATGTATCTATTAGTGTTTATTTCTTTGTTTTTATTTTTTCTAACCAATTATTAAATTATTTTGGATTAATCATTTAACCCAACATGAGGAGATTCAAGATTATCAATGCCGACTTTTCCAAATAACATTAATTTAGAAAAATGGGGTTATAAATGTGTCGGATCAGCGGCTAATGATGAAATGCTTGATATGTTGGGTGATCAACCTTGTATTTTCTATGTACGTCGTCAAGGCCCAGGGAAACATCCAGCGGAAGAAATTTGGGAATTGACAATAGCAACAGATAGAGATGATTTTACCTTACCCACTAAACTAGAAAAGCAAGGCAAAACTTTAGGACTCAAAGCCGCTGTTCAACAAGATGGATATGGTGGCTTAAAAATATTATCTACGCGGTTACTACAACTACCACGGGGACGCGCCGATGGTTATGCTGTACCCTGTCGCTTGCGTCTACTACCTCAACGTATTGGCATTCCATCAGCAACATGGGCATATATCACAGATATGCCCATATGTGGAGATCATGTCCCTACAGAAGATCAGCTAAAAGCTTGGAAGGCATTTTTACAAGTTGAGGAAAACATTGCTAAAGCTCGACAATTTTGTGTGGCATTTGTCGGTTATGATTATGGTTCAAATGCCAGGCAAATCACCTTAGAAATTGATATTAAATCAGCCACCCTAGATGGTTCTGAAGAAAATTATTTGCAGGTAAATAACTTTTGGGAACGGGTTAAAAAATCAACCAACGAAGATGTAAAAATTTGTGAAACTGTACCTCTAGGAAACAATACTTTTAAAATTCCTAAACTTGGTTCAATTGATAAATTTGACGCTAAACGTTGCTTAATTAAAGTAAAACTAGAACGAGAATTAGCTGAATACATCGCTACCAAACGTTATCAAATACCAGCGAAGGGATTCTTATTTTTTGATGCAGCCGGTGATATTCAACAGGTTCGCCGCAAAAAAGAAGCATTAGAACAGTTAAGGCAAGGATACACACAAAATCCCTACTTGGGTAACTTCTTATTTGACGCTTCCCAAGCCAGACGTAATCGCAAAACTGTGACATTGAAAGCCGAGGATTTATTATTATCTTCTGCCAATGCTGGACAAAAAGCAGCCGTAGAAAAAGTATTAGCATCGGAAGATTTAATTCTCATCCAAGGGCCGCCTGGTACTGGAAAAACTACTGTAATTGCTGAAATTTGTTATCAAATCGCCCTGCGGGGTGGACGCACTCTCATAGCATCTCAAGCCAATTTAGCTGTTGATAATGCCCTCAGTCGCTTAGTTCACAACCCAGTCATCCGGGCTGTACGTAAGGGACGAGCTGAAAGAGTCGGGGAGGAAGGACAGCCTTTTTTAGAAGACCAAGTTATTGGGAGATGGTTAGAAAATACTGCGGCTGACTGCGAAAATAGTTTGGCAAAACGCCAAGAAGACGTGCAAATTATCCGCGAATTGTTGACATCATTACCAAGATTTACAGCTTATTTACAACTCGAAGAAGACTTTCATCAGCAACAAAGTGAATTTAATAAAAATAAAGAAGTAATAGCAGGAAACTTAAAACATCAAGAAACAATTTATCAGGAAACTTTAGCTAAAAAAGATGAAATTGCAGCTTTGATTTTGGGTTTAGATAATTTACTCAAGTCTGCACCCCATGTTAATTGGGAATCTCCGGAAGTTGCCGAGGTATTACCACAACTCCAGCCATATACACAAAATAATAGTTTAATCCAAACTTTCTTAACCAATGTTCGCCAAGCTATTAAGTATACAGGTGAACTAGGCTTAGTTCGTCCAGCTTATGGTGCATTTGGTTTAGCAGTTTGGTTGCGTGAAACAGTAACCACGGAAATTTCTGAATATAGTACAGCATTTGGTTATGCCCAAGATGCAATTATCGCTATGTCAGAACTTACGGCTGCGCTAGAGGTTATTCAACAAAGTGCGACTAAATTAAAGCAAACACAAATAGATGACCAGCAATTACTAGCCCAACAACACAGCCTACAACAAACAATTCATGGTTGGCAAAACCGTAAACGAGAAATTGATTATCTGATTGAAGCAGTTAAAGAATGGAAATCTACAGCACCTTTGGAATTATATCAAATAATCAAAGACTGCCAGCAATCCGGGACACCGTTAACCGAGGAAACAGTACAATTACCACTGGGTTTGTTGCTGTTTGCTAATCAATTAAAATTATCTCTAGTTCCCAAAAAATATCAAATTAATCTACCAGATTGGCAAGCCTTAAAAAAGGCTTTAACTTATGAAGCCGATGGTGGGTTTGTTGATAGAAAAGGCAAACAGCATAACTTTAGTTACTTTTTAGAGCAAAGTTTTAGTCAAATACCGATGGTGTTATCAGCGAGCGATCGCACCCAATGGCGTAAGATATATGAAGAGTTCAATAATTATCAGCTACTTAACCCCAATCAACGAAAGCTGCTAGTAGAAAATACCCAATTTTTTTTGCTGAGAATGCAAAAAATGTATGGTAAAGCCTGGGAATTAGATAACATTGACTCTACCCTAAAACAGATTACTCAAGAATTATTAGAAACAATCCTCACAAATGCTCGCCAATGCGTTGCTAGAATTAAAAGTCAAACTGAACACCAGCTTCAGTATCTACAACAGCAATTAAATGAAGTTCAAAGTCAGATAATTAACCAACAACAAACATCCGCCAATCAAGCGCAGATTGCAGCAGCCAATTTAAAACTTGAGCGCGTTCTGGAGATTTTACAATTACTTAACCAACAAAAAAATGTCCCGGAAAAATTACGTGCTTTAGTTGCAGAATATCTGACAACACAATCAAACATTTGGCAACAGACACAAGAATTTGTCACAAAAGTAAATACTTGGCAAGGTGCTAGCAGTAATTTAGAAAGTTTAATTTTATCGCTAGAGCCTTTTAGTATATTAGAGATCATCAAAAAATCGCTAGATGAACACCTGACTAAGCTAATAGAAGAAAATACACTTGCTAAAAAGCAACTTAAAAAAATTCAAACCCAACTAACTAAATTAGAGAAACAAAACCAGATACAGGCATCAGATGATTTAATTTTAGCCAGGAATTGGTTACAGTCGTTTTGGCAAGCCATACCTGAAAGGTTTCAGCCAGAAAATAGAGATCCAGACTTGTTGAATCTGGACTTTATCCGCAGCCTTCAAACACAGTTTAATTCTTGGCAAAACCAACTTACTCAAGAAGAAACTTATCTCCAGAGATATCAAAATTTTACCGAAGATTGGATCAAAAAAGTCAAAAACCCATCAGAGCGCGATCGCAATGATTTAAGACGCATTTATTTAGATAATGCTAACGTCGTGGGTATCACTTGTGTACAAGCCGCAAATTACAATTTTTCCCAAGAATTTACAACCTTTGATGTAGTCATTATTGATGAAGTTAGTAAGTGTACTCCACCAGAGTTACTCATCCCAGCTTTAAAAGGTAAAAAATTAGTCATGGTAGGTGATCATCGACAACTACCACCCATGCTTGATACTAGCACCGTAGAAGAAGTTGCCCAATCCCTTGGCAGTACAAAATCCCAATTGCAATTTTTAGAAGAATCACTATTTAAAATTCAGTTTGAAGCTGCTGATAATAGCATTAAACAAATGCTAACTACTCAATATCGAATGCATCCCTTTATTATGGGGGCAATTAATCAATTTTATGATGGTAAACTCAAATGTGGATTATTAGAGCCAGATACTAAACGCGCCCATAATTTGGTAGATGAAATAATTCAACCAGAACATCATCTAATTTGGGTAAAAATGCCCTTAGAAAATCAATTTCAAGAACAGCGTGAAGGTACTTCCTTTGTTAACATACAAGAAATTGATGTCATAGAAAGTTTGTGTCAACACTTTGAGAAAACTTGGAGTGCTAAAGTTGCCAATGGGGAAGACAAAAAAGCAATAGCAGTAATTACTTTTTATGGTGCCCAACTGCGAAAAATTGATGAACGTTTACAATCTGAATTTTTTCCTTCATTGGAAATTCGTACTGGTACAGTAGATAGATTTCAGGGTATGGAACGCCCAGTTGTCATTGTCAGTATGGTACGTAATAATAAGCAAGGCGACGTGGGATTTGCCAAAAAACCAGAACGGGTAAATGTGGCATTTTCTCGCGCCCAAGAACTACTAGTAATTGTCGGTTGTCACGATTTATTCACCCGTCAAGGTGGTAAAGTCGGCAGCATGTATTCAGAAGTTGCCAATACTGTTAGTCGTCATGGAGGTTTCGTTGATATTTCACGCCTTTTCAGCTAAACCTATTGACGATAAACTTAAAAATGTAGTAGAAGAAATTGAAATAAAAAAGCCTAATTTATTAGTTTTAGCAGCACGCCAATTTCGCTATAGTTTACATCAAACAACTGTCGAAATATCCATTAAAGAACCGCGTGAATTTAACGTCCTTGAAGAATTTATCATCCGTGCTGGTTTGGAATTTGATCCTCCACTAACAGAAGATGAATTAGCATCTATCTTGGCACTTGATCCTATATTTGTCCGCAGTACCGCTGCAAATTTAAAAAAGTTACAAACTCTATCATCAACATCACCAATTACAGTCACAGATGAAGGGCGCTCCTTCTACGAAAAAGGGTCTGTACCCCAGCCGCCACAATCTGTACAAATTTATGCTATTGCCGATTCTTTAGGCGGAAATCTCAGCTTTCAATTAGAACCATTAAGCGATGTACTGGTAAAATTACCTGATTTAGCAGAATTTATTAAAATCTCTCAAAAAATTCCCGACATAGCTTCCTTTTCTGTTGCAGAAATCCAACAAAGTATGCAATCTTCAGATTTAGATTTTCATACACCAGAAGCAGGGAAAATTGTCACCGCCTGTAAAGTAGTATCTCCCACGAAAACAATTTGGAAAAAAATATCTTTATTTGTGATTTTCGACTCATTGGCAGATAAAATCAGTATCCAAATTAGAGGTGGAAAGCAAATTCAGTCTGCTGCCAAATGGCTAGATTCATTGCAAGCTAAAAATAAAATATCTTTGTCGGCGTTATGTAAATCATCAAATGAAACTATCGATTTTGAACGCGAATCAGCTTTAAAACATAAAAATGTGGAAATAGCAGCTAGACTCGCCAAAATTAATCAAAATCAAAATGCTGTACAGTTACGCGATGGACAAATTGCTACCACCTGCTTAGAAATTTTAAATGCAGCCACAAATCAAATTCTCATTTATTTGCCTTGGTTGAATCAGACTGTAGTTGAGCCAGAATTTTTGAATTTGCTACAAAAATTAGCTAACCGTGGCGTTTGGATTATCATTGGCTATGGAATTTCGCCAGAACAGGAATTAATATCATCAGAAATAGCAGTAAAACTTCGTAATATCAAAACTGCTGATAATTTACCAGGTATACAGCTTTTATACTTGGGAGATTCTCATATTAAAGAAATCATAGTTGATCAAAAAACTTATCTTTGGGGATTTCATAACTACCTTGATTATCGTGGGGAACTTCTTCCAACAGGTGAGTCAGTTTATCAAATGACAACTCCCCAGCAAGTCGAGGAAGCATATCAATTTCTGGTTCATCGCTTGCAAAGCCAAGCAGAAAAACTCTGGAATCATGCTGTAGAAAACCGTGATTCTCAACTAGCCATAGAACCTCTGTGCGTATGGGGTGCCCTGGGAATGGAAGATACAGCATTAAAGTATATAGAAAGCCACAGCTGGCTAGAACTTCCCCCGGAGTGGCGAAACATCATAGTCCGCAACTTAAAATCGCCAAAATTACCAACTGATTTAACGTGAGTCGAACAGGTTGGCTGAAAAGTAGAATACAATTATCCTTCACTTAACCCCATCATGGCTATTCAAGAACTCGAACAACAACTTCTTCAGCTTTCGCCCAACGATAAACTATATAACGATCGCCCTAATTGACTCTGATAGCAACCCCGACATCTTCAAGCAGAATAACATGGGGCAACAATCCCTCTAACCCGGATTTATTTGATTCTTAACTTTAAGTTAAGTCAAACGCGGATGCGAAAATTCGTCTAATTAGATACAATTTTTAGATTAGGAGAGGCGAGGAAAACGAAAGTGGTGCTATTAAAAGGCTTTGAGATTGAGATGTATACTGGCACGCCTCAAGGCGAAATAGTGGGTCTCTCTGACAAAATTGTTGCATCTTTGGATGGATTTGTACGGGAACCAGATAGCCGCAACGTAGAATACATCACCCCGCCATTGAGTAATTACGAAAATATATTGTGTGCCTTGCTGCGTCCCCGGCGGACATTGCGAAAATACCTCCAGACTTTAGGCAACTACACCCTCATTCCCGGCAGTACCCTATCTTTAGGTGGGAGCGATCGCTTCTTTCGCTCCAATCCCGATAACCCCTATCACGACTATATAGAAAATACTTACGGCACAAAAGTCGTTACCGCCAGCGTTCATATCAACATCGGCATCAGTGACCCAGAAATACTGATGCGGGCTTGTCGATTGATTCGCTTAGAAGCACCTTTATTCCTTGCCCTCAGCGCCTCATCTCCCTTCATAGATAGCAAAGCTACTGGCTATCACTCTACCCGTTGGGGTGTGTTTCCCCAAACACCCGCCCATGTCCCCTTATTTGCTAGCCACGCCCATCATATTCAATGGGTGGAAGAACAGATAGCGGCGGGAACCATGCAAAACGTGCGGCATTTATGGACTTCAGTCCGACCCAATGGTAATGACCGTCCTCATGACCTGAATCGCCTAGAATTGCGAATTTGTGACTTGGTAACCGATCCCATTGCCTTATTAGCCATTACAGCCCTCCTAGAAGCGCGCATATTGCAATTAATCGATAACCCTGACCTCGATCCTTTAACTCAAAGTACCTTCTCCCCCGAAGAACTCATTTCTCTCACCGCCAAGAACGAAGCCGCCGCCGCTACTGCTAGTCTTGATGCCCAACTCACCCATTGGCAAGACGGCAGAACCATCCTAGTCAGAGACTGGATTGCTGAACTGTATGCAGAAGTTTGGTCCATCGCTAAACAACATGGTTTTAGCTGCTTCCTTTCTCCCCTGCATAAAATCCTCCGCGAAGGTAACGAAGCCCAGCAGTGGTTACAACTGCACGCAGTTGGTGTTGACTGTCAGCGTGTGATTACTCAGGCGATCGTTGCTACTCAAGAATGCGAAGTCGAATTAGAAAACAAATTGTGTTCTACCCTAAATACTTAGGGACTGGCAAGTCAATCCATCACCAATTGCTGAGTTAACAGCAACAGTAGGGAAAAAACATGTTTGTTTCCAGAAAACTACATCTAAAGGTAGATGTTTCGGGAAATGCCAAAAATTATTTTCTCTACAAACAAATATTATTGACTAGTTTTTAGCCAATAGTATTTTGAAATCAAGCTATTAGAGTGTTTATATTCCGTTTTAAAAATCTAATCTATAGGTGTAGTTTGATAATTATTAACAAAACCTATAGATTGTCTCTATCTTTTGGTAGACTATTTATGTTTAAAAGTATAAAATATTACGTCTTACTGATATACGGACAATGCCTCAGGTCGTTTTAGTTTATCCGCAAATCCCTCCCAATACAGGTAATATTGCGCGTACTTGTGCAGCGACAGGTACAGAATTACATTTAGTAGCTCCATTGGGTTTTGAAATTAGCGATCGCTACCTCAAACGAGCTGGTTTAGATTACTGGCCCTACGTTAAACTGCACTATCACGAATCCCTAGAAGCCTTTAAAGCTATACATCAAGAGCGTGGAGGTAGAAGTTTAGGTTTCACTGTCAGGGGCAATTTTAATTACGCCAGTTTTCAATTTAAAGCCGATGATTGGTTGCTTTTTGGCAGTGAAACTACTGGCTTACCATCCACAATTCTTTCAACTTGTGATGCTACTATCTATATTCCTATGGACGAACCTCAGGTTCGCAGCTTAAATCTTTCGGTAAGTGTGGCAGTAAGTTTGTTTGAAGCCCGTCGCCAACTAGGTTACTTACTGTAAGTAAAGCACAAACTAAATTAAGTATGTTTATTTAATTTAGTTTGTGCTATCAACCTAATAATAGTATTTATGCAAGATGAGGGCTTTATTTATCTAAAAATATACGGTGTGCTTTTATACTAAAAAATCAGAAAATACGTCTTTTTTGCCATCAATACTCACTAGATATAGTAAGTTCATATAAGAAATTTCTATAACTAATCTGCGAGGATACCGAATTTAAATGATAGATTTTGGTGAATTTGGTATGCCCCTAAATGGAGTAAAAAAGATGTGAAACCTTTTCTTCTCAAGCATTTGCGCTATTTTGGCTGAATAGGTATTTTCCAGGAGGACAAAAGTGCTTGGAAGTTTGTACGGTTGTCTTTTAGGGAATAATCAACGTAAAGTCTCCTTTTGAGAAGACGGATCAGGTAGAAAAACCTTGAAGATATCTACAGCAAAGGGCATAGCTTTTCCAGAGTTCGCAGCCGACATATTCCTGAACAGCAACATTGGACTTGGTAAATATATAATTATTCTCCAGTCCCAGCTAGTGCAGGAAAATCGGCGAAGATAACTTAACAAGAGCAAACGTTCTAGGGTGTGTAGGAGTTGAGTGGACAAGTAAGCACAGCAATTTTAAGTTTTGCGTTCCATGTGTGAACTTGTCTAAATCAGAGAAGCAAGTTAATCTTGCGTAAGTATCTCTGGTGAATGTGATCTTGATCTATCGTTCGATGTGATCTAAATCATTGACTAGTATCCGACTGAAAAAATCGAGATCAGTTAAGCGCTAGTGATCATAGGAGGTCGTCTTTGAAACGAGCATTGAAAAAAAGAGAAAAGGCTGTGCTGAAAAATACCCCCAGCGGTGATGATGCCCCAGTGGAACACTTAAACCTAAATGTAGTTAATCCCAAGGTCAACCGCCGGGTGCGGACTCAAGCCGCCATGATTGGCTTGGCAATCTCAATGGGAGCAACCAGCCTTTTGGTGACTCGACAAAGCGATCAAGCCCAAGCAGCAGCACCTGTAGGCAGCCAAAAGGCAGCCTCAACTATTCCAGCTGCTCCTGATAGTGAGGTGAAATTTGCTTCCACAAAGCTGGAGACTCCCATAGTCTCATTAGCCAGTGTGCCAGAAAATCCTGTCATCGTGGAACCTACAGCAATTTCACAGTTGCCAGGGCTTGAAGCTAAATGGCAAGTTGCCGCGGGTGGAATGTCTGTGCCAGTTCGCACTTTAGATAATTTTTCTACTAAAACAGCAGCGAACAAAATTTCCTGGCAACAATCACCAGTGTTGCAGGAATTGCCAACAGGAAACAAGCTAGAGGAGACAGAAAAAGAACTGTCTAGTGACAATAGCATTACTGATGGCCAAACCGCATACCTAAACGCCCAACCAGAAACACAGGCACAAGAAAATCCAGTTGCCAATGGTGAAGTTGATGCTCAACTAAAGGCGCAACAAGAGTTTGCACTAAATCGCTTACAAGAAAAATCGAACCGTTTAAGAAAAAGTCTGGCGGAGTTGCGGTCTGAGGAGACCCAAAATTTATCAAAAGCTGAGATAGCGTTGACGCAGCCGCAAACCATAGAAAACACGCTACAACAACCTAGCGTTATCAATACGGCAGCAGAAGAGTCGTCAACCCTGACCAATGACAGTACAGAAAGTTTCATATCGAGGTTAAAGCAAACACCACAAACAATAGCCCCGCAGCCACAAGCAGTCACAATACCTGTGCCAGCTACACCACAAATTGTGGCATCATCGGTGACTACAGCCTACGAAGTTAAACCTGGAGATACACTAGCGGCCATCGCTAGTAGATACAATACTTCAGTGTCAGAACTAGTCAGGGCAAATAATCTTAGCAATCCGGATCAATTAAAAATCAGCCAAAGACTGATTATTCCTGCTACTGGGGCTAATCGTCCTAGTGCTACTCAGATACCAGTAGTTGTTAACTCCCCTAGCGTGAATCCTGGCAGTACGCCGATGGTAGTTAGTTACTCTAGTAACAACCTGAATCCCAATCCGCCGATTGCTGCATCACAGCTACCATTACCAGTCTTTGCCAATAACAGCAGTGTCAATATCCCTACACCAGTCACTGCCAACAACCAGATACAGGTAAATACTGCGATCGCACCAACAGTAGAATCTACCAGTACTGGCACTAATGGCATCGGTGGTGATACCCCAGTACCGACAGTGTTTGCCGAAATTCAGCAGTCGAGACAAGCAGCTGAGCAAGCGGCAAACACTCAAGATAACGAAGGTATTCGCAGCTTACATGCGGACATTGAGAAATTACGGGAAAAATACCGCACCCAACAATCTGGCAATGCAGTGGCATCTGCACCGGCTACAAACGAGAATGCTTCTATACCCATTCCCGTTACTCAACCAAACAGCCGACAAGCGGATATCCAGCCATCACCTCAGAAACAGCCTAGCCAGCAATCTGAGAATGTAGCTGCACCAGCACCTATAAACAGCCTACAAGCAGAACTCCAGAGATTACAGGCAAAATACCGCACCCAACAATCTGGCAATGCAGTAGCGCCAGCAGCAACTGTCAACGAGAATGCTGCTGTGCCCATTCCTGTGGCGACACCGAAGAATTTTGCAGCATCTCAACCTGTTTCATCACAGAATAGTGCAGCAATATCAATTCCTGTGCCCAGCCCGATGTTACCTGGTGTTAGTAATCAACCTGCAAATTCTCAGTTGCGTGCGACGCGCTCCAACGAGCCAGTCAATCCAGAGTTCTTGCGTAACCAAAGAACTGCTCAACCCTCCAATACATCACCTACCAGAGTCGCAACACCTCCCACTAGTGCTGCTACCTCTGATAATCTAGGAAACTTACGGGGAACTACAGTTTCTCCACAAATGCGTCAACAGCTACCACCTTTGGCAGCAGTAGACCAATACTTACCTAGACCGATTGATGCGACCACAGCACCCCCTTCAACCGCTTCTACAGATTTCATGTGGCCTGCTAAGGGTGTATTGACTTCCGGCTATGGACAGCGCTGGGGAAGGATGCACAGAGGCATTGACATTGCTAACGGCGTTGGCACACCAATTTACGCAGCCGCTGATGGTGTGGTGGAAACATCTGGTTGGAACCGAGGTGGTTACGGCATCCTTGTCGATGTTCGCCATGCTGATGGCAGTATGACTCGCTATGCCCACAATAACCGCACCTTAGTACGTGTAGGTCAAGAGGTGACCCAAGGGCAACAAATTGCCGAAATGGGCAGCACTGGTTTCAGCACAGGGCCACACACCCACTTTGAAATCCATGCATCAGGCAAGGGAGCCGTTAACCCCATTGCCTTATTACCAGCAGAACGCCTGTAATTCTTTACCTGTTGTCAACTACATAATTGTCTTTTTAATTGAGGGGGCTAGACTCCCTCTTTTGCTTTCTATGTCTTGCCAGAAGCACTACCTGAAATTTAATCAAGCCAAATACTAGCCATCACCAAATTCGTATGCTATGCTAGGAAACGATTAAAACGCATGGCTCAGTAGCTCAGTTGGTTAGAGCACGGGACTCATAAGCCTGGGGTCGTTGGTTCAAATCCGACCTGAGCCATTTTGTTAAAGCATCTCTCTAGCCTTTGAGAAGCAATATATATGCCTGTATCTTCATGTTTAGCTATTCTGCTGGTTGAATAGTAGCTGATTCAGGGCAGTTCAAGTAATGAATTACAAGGCCAATGTAGATTGACTCAAGACGAAAAATGCTACCTGGAATAAGCCGACGATAAAACCTAGCACACCGCCCAAAGTGACAATTGCCTGCAATTCATTTTTGACAATTCCCTCAATAGCGTTTTCTAAATCAGCAGGTGAAGTGGACTTCACACGGTCAATAATCACTTGATCTATCGATAAAATCGGGATTACCTGGGCGACAATATTTTCTAAATCTTTTTCTAGATACCGCTCTAAAATTTGGGCTAATTCTTGACTCACCACTTCCAGGGAAGAACTAACTACAGGTGAAGAACTCAAACGATTCAGTAAGAGTGTAGCAATATTGTCCCAGTTCACGGAATCTGTTAATCCTTGGAGTAAATCGCCACCACTCGTTTGGATATAATGACGGACACTTTCGCGTGTAGTTTTGCGGAGTTGTCTGACTGTACCCACGGGCAAATTTTGGAGTGATAAATTTACCAGTACTCGCTTCAGGCGATCGCGCATCTGTAAGACTTCGACTAATTCCTTTAAACGCCCATTGGTAGCATCTTTTTCGTCCAAGCAAAAAGTTCGCAGCCGCGTCAGAGTATTCCGTAAGCCAAATAAATTTGCTACTACCCAATAAGTACCACTAGTTTTTTCCCGAAAGCTTTCATCAATAGTTTGAATCGTGCGATCAGTTAAAAAATCTATAATTATCTGCCGTAATACATCTGGTGGTAAAACCACCTGCAATAGCCAATCAGCCAAACGTGTCGCTTGTTCGTCAGTTAGTTGCAATTCCAGCAACACTTGGTCAAAAATTTGATTGATCTGTGCTTCGAGAAAATCTTCCCGCCGGGCTAAAACTTTTAGCAGACGTGGCAATGATTCTCCTAACAAATCACGCAAAATTCCCGCCACAATTTTGGCGCTTTTTTGGTTTTTATCTGCCTTGATTTGTTCTACAGCCATTCGCAATAACCACAGAATTGCTGACTGTACACGTTCTGTTTGTAACAAGCGCCGCGCCAGATTTTGCAATTCCCCTGGAGTCAACAATGACCCCATAATTGTGTTGGAAATATTCTTAGCCAGACGTTCCTGATTGCGAGGAATCAATCCAGGAGTGAATGGTATTCTTCGCCCACTAATATAAATTGCTCGGTAGGGACGAAATAACATTTTGATGGCTATATCATTCGTGAAATAGCCAATAACCCCACCCAGCACCGGGGGTAATACATAAAACCAGAGTGAAGACGAATCCACAGGATTTTGGATTTGGGATTTGGGATTTTTTCAAAAGTTCTTAGGAAGGTAAGCCACTCCTAAAAGACTTTTCCGGATGGATGTTGGATTTTGAATTGGGGATTGGAGCATTTGCCCATTTCCAGCCTTCAAACTCATATTTTCCATCTCAAATCTAAAATTTAGATAGTACCAGCACTCCCATCATACCGTTCGCAATGGGATAGTGTGTGACTGACGCAAAACCAACTTGGCGGGCTAACTCTACTTGCTCTTTCCCTGTGGGGAAACGATCTAGGCTGGGACTGATGTAAGCGTATTCTTCTTTTACACCCATATGTTGGGCAATTGGTACGACTATATTATCCAAATACCATTGCTGAAAAGTGCGAATTTGCTGATTGTCGGGACGATGAAAGTCTAAAATTGCCGCTTTAGCACCAGGCTTGAGGACGCGATGTAATTCTTGCAGGCTACGGGGAATATCTGTAACGTTTCTTAAACCATAGCCCATCGTGGCTGCATCAAATTGGTTGTCATCGCAGGGTAAATTGAGTACGTCCGCTTCTATCCAAGACACAGTAGGTTGAGGATATTGCTTTTGGGAGCGTTCTTGAGCTGCGGCTAAAAGGTTTGGGGAGAAATCCACACCATGCACATGTCCTGTGGCTCCGACACGACGTGCCAAACGCAAAGCTAAATCACCACTCCCACAACATAAATCAATGCAATTATCTCCCGGTTTGGCTGCGCTCCATTTGACTGTCATTTCCTTCCATATACGATGTTGTCCCAGACTCAAGAAATTATTTAATTGGTCATAAACTGGAGCAATCCGGTTGAAAATATCACGAATTTCTTGATTCATTTGTCAACTAGAAGGACAATTGTCCCTCTTTCCGATAGGTGAAATCTGGGATAAAGCTCCCGCTACAATCGGTACTCCGATTTAGCGGCGAGTTGTTTACGTGTGGCTGATTCGCATTTTAAGAAGTTGATCACCCAGTCCAGCATAGCCAAACCTGTGCCAAATAAAAAGACACTCAAGTTAGGGACTTGCAAATAATTAAAGGATCAAATCCCTGCGGGACGCTACGCGGTAAGCGCAGCTATGCCCGTTAGGGCTTTACGCTTTGGGGAGCAGGGGAAACAGGGGAAGAATAAATCTGATAGTCGTATTAGATGCAGGAATTGAGTAATTTAATTTTTGGATGTCCCTAAATTTTGGAACCTACAGCAGTTTTCAGATCAATAGAGTACCCTAGCCCCTAGCCTCAGTCTCTCCCCCATATTTCATGACCATCCCATAAGCAACTAAACTGCTACTGGTTCGCAGCGATTACTAGTAAGAGCGATCGCTACTAGTTCTGTAGATAAGCGAATTAAATTCAATTCATCTTCTCGCAACGAGCAAGGTTGTTGCCACTGAAGGGACAACACACCTAACATATTATGGCGGTAGATGATGGGAATAACTAAATGTGCTTGTGTACTAGTATCTTGATAATGAGTTACATCAGCTAGTTTGGCATCTTTGGCTACATTTAAGGAAACTTGCATTTGCCCAGTGGCGATCGCTTCACTTGTCAGTGGATCTTGATCTAGCCAGTTGTTGATAGCACCCACACCACAATAACCACCTTGGGTTGGCGCCAGCTTATTTCCCTGAACTAGCTGCAAAATACAACTATCTACGGCAAAACTTTCACTAAATACCGTAGCAATTGGTGTGAGAGTTTCCTCTAAACTATGAGCTGCTTGTGTTACCTGCACCAAAACAGTTAACAATGCCATTTGAGCATTAGCCCGGCGTAATTCTTCTGTTCGTTGCTTGAGTAAGTCGTAAGTTTCTGCGGCCCTCTGCACGACTGCTTTAAGTTCACCAGGGTCCCAAGGCTTGGTGATATATTTGTAGACTTGTCCGGCATTAATTGCCTCTACCAAGTCCTCAATATCAGTAAACCCGGTGAGGATGATTCTGACAGTATCCGGAAACTGAGGCACAGTTTTGCTGAGAAACTCAGTTCCTTTCATTTCTGGCATTCGTTGATCGGAAATGATTACCGCCACTTCCCCTTCTGCTGCCAATACTTCGAGAGCATTAACGCCACTATCGGCTTTGAGGACATTAAAGTCCCGCCGAAAAGTGCGATATAGCAAATCAAGATTATCTGGCTCATCATCAACTACCAAAATTTTGAGTTTTTTTGGTCTTTCTAAATTAGATAATTGACGATGACTTGTATGAGTTTCCGCAATGGGATTATCCATGAGATAATTCTTATCAATATTGATTAATTTTGTTATATTCCATACCCAGGTTATTTGAGAATAGCCGTCAAGCCTTGCGTAAATGTACGAATGTAATTTCAAATTGCTTGACTTTAAGAGATGTTTAGCTTTTTGTCCTATATTCTTAGTTTTTATACCTTACTTGTAAGTATTATTTATAACTCATATTTTTGTTCGGCGGTAGAGTGTAGGGATAGTCAACGGTTAAAGATTACAATAAGATTTGCCGACGAGGAAATCACCCTCTCAAGTTGAAGCTCCCACCCCAGAATTATGACTAATCTACCTCCCAATGCTCAAAATCCTGAAAATGCTACTAACGATGTCGTCATTCCAGAGTTACTCAAAAAACTAAGGCAAAAACAAGGCACCTGGGTAGAATGGGGAATGGCGATCGCTTCCCTACAAAAAGCCGGTTACAATCCCCAGGAGATTTTTGAGGAAACTGGGTTTGAGCCAATTCAACAAAATCAGGTAATTGTTGGTTCCCAAGTTTATAATTCTTTAGAAAAAGGTGGGGCATCAGAAGCCGCGCGATCGCACTTCACTACACGCGGTAGTGATGTTTTGTATGAACTGCGCTTACTCACCCAAGAAGAACGCGCAGCAGCGGCTGAATTGACTTTTGTCCACAAACTTGATGTTGATGAAGCAAGGGAAGTAGCCAAAGCCATTAAAGATTTTTCTCGCTTGCGAAATTTACCAACTGGATTTTCTGCCCACCCTGGTGATGCTGTGGCTTACCAAGCGTGGAAATTAGCACGGCAATATACAGATTTACAAGAGCGATCGCGCCTGATTGCCAAAGGCTTAAAATTTGCCCATACACCCACAGCCAGAAAACAAATTGAACAATTATTAATAGATTTTACGGTAGTATCCCAGCGTCCGGCTCCCATTCTGCCTTTTTATCGATTTGAGTCGGAAGACGAAGTACCACGCATCGTGCCCGTGGTAGGGGAGTTGCCATTAACACCACAAGACTTGCAAGGAGTACCCTTGGTAGAAACGATTCAGCCGTTTGCGATGGTTAAGTTTGCTGGTGAGCAAGCATGGGTACCATTACCAGGATGGCAAGTATTATTGAATGCAGAAGATCCCGTAGCGATTTTGTGTAATAGCGATCGCCTCCCTAATCAAACAAACACCACATCTACACCAGTCCTAGTAGTTGTAGATCGTGCCGATAGACAATGGAGTGACTCTAGCTACTTTGTGGTTGATCAAGGTGGTGAATTAGAATTTCAGTGGTTTGAAACTGATCCAGAAATTCCCCTACTAGGACGAATTGCGGTTATTGTGCGTCCTAAGAAAATCTTTGATGAAGAAATTAGCAAGGATGCTTGGCAGATTGATGAATAGTTGACTGGGGACTGAGAAATTAAAAAACTAAGCTTTAATCGGCGTTGCACCGATAAAGCTGATAGGGAACACCTATGCGATAGTGCTGGGCGGTGTCTATGTTACAAGTTTCTTCCCCAGTAGCTACTTGCGGGGGATAATCTCGTCTTCTCAGTCCTGGTGCAACTATCCATAAATTTAGCTGTGAAGCTTCCGGTGTAGGTATTTCGGCTAATTTTTGCCAAAAAAGGGATAAATCAGGACGTTGATTTAAAATAGCCAAGCTATCAGAGTTATAAAAACTAACTGGAACTTCTGTACTTGTATGACTCCTGAGTTTTTCTAAGGCTAAAGCAAAACTTAACCCTAATGCGACATCCTGATAATTGCTGTATCCCACTACTAGCATCAGGGGAACAGAAGGTTCTAAATTCATATTGTGGGCAACTTGTTCAGGCTGAAAGGGTTTTTGAAACACTAAATTAGAAACTACAAAAACACAACTGAGAATACCCACAAGTAAAATAGTGAATTTTGATTTTTTACTGTTGCTAAAACTGGCTGCTAGCAAAGCACAAACACTGGGATAGTAAACAAAATTGTAACGGGGAACAACAGTAATATCTTTACCTAAAAAATAAGCAATAGTAAAAAATTGGATCAATATCAGAATTGTAAAACTTAAAAGTGTGAATATTGCTAAATGAGTCTGATTATTTAACCATAAAATTTTTATTTTTTTGCAACAGTACCATCCCACCAAAATAGCAAAAATTACCATCAGTAAACCACAGATAATGGTAATTACTAAAGGCTGATTTTCCACAGGTAAAGCAATTAACATTAACACCCAACTAATCAAAGTTTGATATATGGGTGCTATGTGCATAGTAGCAGGTAACCAATTAGTTTCAGAACTTTGAAAATGACTAATAAAAACTATTGCCCAGGGAACAAAACTAATAATAACTCCACTAGTGGATAAAATGAGAGCCAAGCAAACTTGAGATTTTTTTAGTTTAGGATTATACCAATAAATTAATGCCAAAATTGTAGTAATTTCAGCAATAAAAGCCAGAATAAAAAAGTAATGTACATAAATACCAATGCTATTAATAATAGCCCATAAAACCCAAACCCAAACTTTCAGGTGTTGCTGCTCAAAAATATCCTTTTGAATTTGTACGAGTCCCAATAATGCTAACGTGATAAAAAACATAGGCATTGTATAGTGCCTTGCTTCTTGGGAAAGGTAAACAGCAAAAGGAGAAACAGCCATAATTAATGCTGCCATGATTCCAGAAGCGCGAGAAAAGGCTATGCAATTGACTCCATAAATTGCGGCGATCGCTCCGACACCAAATAAAGCTGGTAGCGATCGCAATTTTTCCACCCACTCTGCACCCAAAGGACTCAGCCACCCTAACCAACGGTACATCCCGCAAAAAAATAGTGGCGGATGGGTAGAATGATTAGCCAGATTTGCAGCAATTTGAGAACAGCTAACCCCCGACTGGTAAGTAAAAATTTCTGGTACGCTGGCCAGTGGTAACGCTGTATCCAAGGGCAAATCGTAATAACTTTTGCCTAAACTAAAAATAGCTGTAATGACCTCATCCATCCACAGTGGTTTTAAGTCTAAATGCCAAAATCGCAAAACAGCACCAAGGGCTATCGCCCCAGCTAAACCCAGATAATGTAAATACCGTTTAATATTTGTCATTATTTAGTTATTCGCAATCCTATGGGATATCTACAAAAAAATATAAGGAGGACATATTCATAACTCACTGAAGATTGCTATATATAGATAATTATTTATCTTTGCAGTTTAATACAGCAATGCTAATTTGAGTGAATTTTTTCAGATGCCTTACTTAATAGCAAAATGCTGTAATTTTATTCA
The DNA here is from genome assembly GCF_963920895.1 of Anabaena sp. CCY 9613. Taxonomy (NCBI): domain Bacteria; kingdom Bacillati; phylum Cyanobacteriota; class Cyanophyceae; order Nostocales; family Nostocaceae; genus Anabaena; species Anabaena sp. CCY 9613. The sequence continues at coordinate 236,041 of NZ_CAWUDE010000002.1, read as the reverse complement.
AAAACTAAAATTTTCTATTTATGTCAGACGCTAATTTTACGGCTACAGTGCCTCCAGAATCTCGTCAGCCACAATTATCTCAACTTCTTTGGGAAAAAACTTTAAAAATCCGTAATAGTCTGCGTCCGGGACAACAGCAAATGGCTGATTGGCAATCTGGGCCATTAGCTATTTCCGCCGTTCCTGGTGCTGGCAAATCTACAGGTATGGCCGCCGCCGCAGCCATCGCCATTGCGCGTCAGTACGCAATTCCCCCCGAATCGCGCCCATTGTACCGTCGTCAAATTGTCGTTGTGACCTTTACGCGTTCAGCGGCTGCTAATATTAAAGCCAAAATTCGCAAATACTTACGAGAGGATTTATCTTTACCGCAGACAGGCTTTGCTGTGTATACTTTGCATGGTCTAGCTTTGAACATTGCCAGTCGCCATCCTAATTTATCAGGTTTAGAGTTAGATAATGTCACATTAATCACACCTAGTCAAAGCCATCGTTTTATCCGCACAGCCGTAGAACAATGGATTGCTGAACATCCAGGGCGATACCTACGGTTACTAGAAGGGCATCAATTTGACGGGGAGGAAACAGAAAGATTACGCCGTCAATCTGTGCTGCGAACAGAAGTATTACCAGATTTAGCGACTACAGTTATTCATGAAGCCAAAAGTTCTGGGATATCGCCAGAACAACTACGCGATTGGAGTCAGCAAACCACAGACGAATATGCAATTTTGCAGGTAGCCGCAGGATTGTATGAACAATATCAAAACTTAATGCGATCGCGTGACTTCATCGACTACGACGACATGATTTTAGCCGCCCTCCGCGTCCTCGAAAACGACAGCGCCCGTCGCCGAGAACAAAAGGAAGTTTACGCCGTTTTTGAAGACGAAGCCCAAGATTCTAGTCCCTTACAGACGCATCTGTTAGAGATTTTGGCAAGGGATGAGGAAGCAGGAAGCAGGGAGCAGGGGGGAAATTTTTTCACTAGTCTCCAGTCTTCACTAAATCTGGTACGAGTTGGTGATCCTAATCAGGCGATTAACTCAACTTTCACGCCAGCCGATCCGATTTATTTTCGGGAATTTTGCCAACAGTGCGATCGCTCTGGCAAACTAGCAACAATGGATCAAGCCGGTCGCAGTACCAGAATTATCATTGAAGCGGCAAACTTTACCCTGGAATGGGTAAACAAGTTTTATCAAAACAAAAATCAACCATCTCCCCCCACCGCCCCATCCCCCTTTCGGTCGCAAAAAATTCGCCCTGTGGACAGTAACGATCCTCAACTTAATGCCAACCCAGCACCCATAGGTAGAGGATTAGAACTGTATACACCGCGTGATATTCATCATACAGTTGAGTTAATTTCCCAAAGAGTAATTGAATTATTTGCTGAAAACCCTACAGAAGTGAGTGCGGCAATTTTGGTGCGGGAAAATCGCCAAGGAAGATGGCTAGCAGCAGCCTTAACACCTGTATGCAAAGAGCATAATATTACACTTTATGATGTGGGTGAACGCGATCGCCGTTCGCATATTCCCCAAGAAATTTTGGCATTATTGCAATTTTGCCATCGCCCTCATTCCCCGGACTACCTGAAAGCCTCTTTAGAGGTATTGGTACAGCGTCAATTGATTCCTACCCAAGACCTCAACGCTTTAGCTAGTCTCCCAGAAGAATTTTTGTATCCCGGCCCCCTAGCGCCACCCCAGTCAGAACCCATACAAAAAGCCGCTAGTTTGTGCCGTAAATTACTCCGCGCTCGTTTGGAATTGCCTTTATATCAGCTTATTTCCTTTCTGGCCTTAACTTTAAATTACGACCAAGCAGAATTGGCAACGGCTGACAAACTTGCAGAACGAGTAAATCAACAAATAGCCGGCAATAGTTCAATGGGGGCGATGCTCTCAACTTTAAGTGAAATTGTCAGTTCTGAACGGTTTGAACCAGTGGAAACAGATGATTTAGAAGCGCGTTATACCCGTTGCGGTCAATTGACAATTATCACCATGCACAAAGCTAAAGGGTTAGACTGGGACTATGTATTTATGCCCTTTCTTCACGAAAACTTGATTCCTGGCAGATTTTGGGTTCCTCCCCAAAGCCAGTTTTTAGGCGATTTCACCTTATCAGAAGTAGCTCGGGCCCAAATTCGGGCGGCTCTCCACGGTGAATCTGCTATACCCGATGTCACCCAAGCGTGGGAACAAGCAAAACATCTGAAAACGGCTGAGGAATATCGATTACTCTATGTTGCCATGACCAGAGCTAAACGCCTGCTGTGGATGTCTGCATCACAAAAAGCGCCTTTTACTTGGAGTAAACCAGAGAATTTACAAGAACAAGCGCCATGTCCGGTGTTTCCGGCTTTAAAAAGTCACTTTTCTAAATTCGTAATTCGTAATTCGTAATATGAAATCAGTGATTAAGGTACGTGCTTTCATTAACCGCGCCAGCATATTCGCCTTGATGTTGACGAGTCTGCTAACTTGGGGATGTGGCATCACGAATAACAATGCTGTTGCCGATGGATTGGGTACACAAACTCAAATCAGCCAGAATGATTCTCCGAAATTGCCCAAGGCGATCGCAGATAAAATTTTAACCGATGCTTCCCAGTATTCTGGGGTGGCGATTTCTGATTTAAAAATCACTCAAGTTAAATCCCAAACTTTTAGCAATCCCTGTAGATTCAACTTTGGCGAAATCTGTACCCAAGAATACAACCCGGTTCCTGCTTGGGAAGTGATTGTAAAAGTACAAAATCAATCTTGGACTTACCACGTTAATCAATCCGCCTCCCAAATTGTTTTAGATCCTCAATTTAAAGTGGACTCTGGAAATACCAGAAAATAGTATATAATTATGGATTGTGTCGAATTGAAGCCAGACAATGCCTAAACTAAAGACCCGTAAAGCAGCGTCCAAGCGATTCCGTGCCACCGGTAGCGGTAAAATCGTCCGTCGCAAAGCTTTTAAAAACCACCTTTTAGAACACAAGACTTCTAACAAAAAGCGTAGCTTTTCTAAAATGGCAGTTGTCAACGAACGCGATGAAGAAAACGTACGCTTGATGCTTCCTTATTTGTAACTTTTTCAGGAAATACAGGAAATAAACTATGACTCGGGTAAAACGCGGTAACGTAGCTCGTAAACGCCGCAATAAAATTCTCAAACTAGCTAAAGGTTTTCGCGGTTCCCACTCAACTCTATTTAGAACCGCCAACCAACAGGTAATGAAAGCATTGCGGAGTGCTTACCGCGATCGCAAAAAGAAAAAGCGTGATTTTCGTCGCCTGTGGATCACCAGAATTAATGCGGCGGCTAGACAGCATGGTTTGAGCTACAGCCAATTGATTGGTAATTTGAAAAAAGCCGATATTCAACTCAACCGTAAGATGTTGGCGCAATTGGCAGTTCTCGACCCAGCTAGTTTTGGCAAAGTTGCGGAATTAGCACTTCAAGCTAAACAATAAAGGTGGTAACGGATGAATAACCGATGTAACAGATGGCGCATGATAAATCCGTTACATCTGGTATTATCCGCTATCATTTTTTGTATTTTCTGGTGGACAATTTGGGGAACAGGAGCGATAGCGTCAGCCGCCCCAATGCCAGAAATTCAACGACGAGGTTATTTAACTATTGCCGTCAAAGATAACTTGCGTCCCTTAGGATTTAGAGACGAGAGTGGTAACTTACAAGGCTTAGAAATCGACTTAGCAAAGCGTTTGGCATTGGACTTGTTAGGGAAAGCAGATGCTATCAAGTTTCAACCAGTAGCCAACCGCGATCGCCTGTCTGTAGTCTTAAACAATAAAGTTGATTTCGCTATCGCCAGAGTCACAGCCACAGAATCCCGCGCCCGGTTAGTTAGCTTCAGTGTTCCTTACTACTATGATGGGGCTGTCATAGTGACAAAAGATACTACCGTGCGGCGGATCAGTGATTTAACTAACAGGAAAATAGCCGTCATTAACAACTCCAGCACAGTCGCCCAAGTGCGGTACTATGTGCCCGAAGCCGAGTTAGTGGGAGTTAAATCATATCAAGAAGGGCGATCGCTCACAGAAAATAATACCGTAGATGCCTTTGCCGCCGATGCCAGCGTTCTCAGCGGTTGGGTGCAACAATATCCCCAATACAAGATTTTACCCACCAAACTATCCACAGAACCCTTATCTGTAGTCATGCCCAAAGGATTACAGTACGATCAATTAAGAAGACAAGTCAACGAAGCGATCGCTCGATACACAGCAGAAGGTTGGCTCAAAGAACGAGTCCAACATTGGGGACTAGGAACAAGAATGTAAATACTTCCTCATCTCTCCACGTCCCCCAGTATCCGATAATAGATCAAGAAATAATATTTGTATTTGCAGGCAATGGATAAAAACTTAGCTATTATTTATCTCTCAATTTTTGTGGGTTTGCTTTTATTTGCAGTGGTGAATGTATTTCAGCAAATTTTCAAAACTCGCAAACGTGAAACGGCCTTATCACGGTTACGCAAAAAGCTAGAAAAGGAAAAAGGTACGGCTCAAGAATATTACGAGTTGGCTAGTATTTATTCAGAAAAAAAACTATTTTCTCAAGCTGTGGTGTTGTTTCAAAAAGCTCTTAAAGCGGCTGAAGAAGAAGAAGAAAATACTGCGCCTATTTACAACGGACTAGGTTATGTTTACTTTGGTCAAGAGCAATATGACTTAGCAATTCGTCAATACAAAGAAGCTTTAAAACTAAAACCAGATTATGTGACAGCACTGAATAATCTCGGTCACGCCTACGAACGAAAAAAATTAACTGCACAGGCCCTACAAATGTATGAAGATGCACTCAAGTTTGCTCCCAATAATAAAACTGCAAAACGCCGTGCTGAATCTTTGCGCCGCTTGGTTTCTGCGTAGATAGTCAAAGCTCAAAAACTCAGATATTTATTCTACGTCTTTGTGGTTAAATAAATTACTTTTAAACCACAGAGACGCGGAAAATACTGAGAGAAAAAACACAACCTTTGTGGCTAATATATTTTTACCAATAATTTTATAACGAGCATTATCAACAAAAATTAATAAAAATATTTGTCCAATCGTTAAGAGTTATTTAATTAAACAACAAGAATATTGTTAAATACAGAGGCTAGACCCCAATCAGTAACTAGGTTTGAGCTATTAATTACCAACCAAATCGGCAAAAAGTCCTATTTCTTCCTCACTCCAACTTTTGAGACAATCAAAAGCGATTTAATAATCATGCACTCATAGTTATTTGAGTTGAAAAGGGAGAACCAGTCATGAAATTGGCTTACTGGATGTATGCAGGGCCAGCCCACATCGGCACTTTGCGGATTGCGAGTTCATTTAAAAACGTTCATGCGATCATGCACGCCCCACTAGGTGATGACTACTTTAACGTCATGCGCTCTATGCTATCGCGGGAGAGAAACTTCACCCCAGTAACCACCAGTGTTGTTGACCGCAACGTTTTAGCACGGGGTTCTCAAGAAAAGGTGGTAGACAACATCACCCGCAAAGATGCCGAAGAACACCCAGATTTGATTGTGTTAACTCCCACCTGCACCTCTAGCATTTTGCAAGAAGACCTGCACAACTTTGTCGAACGGGCGCAGTTGGAGGCGAAAGGAGACGTAATGCTAGCGGATGTCAACCACTACCGCTTCAACGAACTGCAAGCAGCCGATCGCACTCTACATCAAATCGTCCACTACTACATCGAGAAAGCTCGTAAGAAAGGTGAACTCCCAGAAGGCAAAACCGAAAAACCCTCAGTTAACATCATCGGTAATTCCACCCTTGGGTTTCATAACAACCACGATTGCACCGAACTCAAGCGGCTGATGGCTGATTTGGGAATTGAAATAAATACAATCATTCCCGAAGGTGCGGCGGTGCATGATTTGAAAAAAATGCCCAAAGCCTGGTTTAACTTAGTTCCTTACCGTGAACTGGGCTTAATGACTGCTCATTACTTAGAAGAACAATTTGGCACACCTTACATAGACATTACCCCAATGGGTGTAGTGGAAACAGCACGGTGTATCCGCAAAATTCAGCAGGTAATTAATGCCCAAGGGGCTGATGTTGACTACGAAGACTTCATCAACGAGCAAACTTTACATGTCTCTCAAGCTGCTTGGTTCTCTCGTTCCATTGACTGTCAAAACTTGACTGGTAAAAAAGCTGTGGTGTTTGGTGACAATACCCACGCCGCCGCCATCACCAAAATTTTAGCCAGAGAAATGGGGATTCATGTGGTTTGGGCTGGAACCTACTGTAAATATGATGCCGATTGGTTCCGCGAACAAGTTAGTGAATACTGTGATGAAGTTCTGATTACCGACGATCATGGAGAAATTGGGGATGCGATCGCTCGTGTCGAACCTTCTGCTATATTTGGTACTCAAATGGAACGTCACGTTGGTAAACGCTTAGACATTCCTTGTGGTGTCATTGCTTCACCCATCCACGTGCAAAACTTCCCCATTGGTTACAAACCATTCTTAGGTTATGAAGGTACCAACCAGATTACCGATTTGATCTACAACTCCTTTACCTTAGGAATGGAAGATCACCTCTTAGAAATCTTCGGTGGTCACGACACCAAGGAAGTCATTACCAAAGGCATTTCTGCCGACTCTGACCTGAACTGGACAAAAGACGGTCAAGCCGAATTAAACAAAATTCCTGGTTTTGTCCGTGGTAAAGTCAAACGCAACACCGAGAAATTTGCTCGTGAGCGAGGCATGAAAGAGATTAACGCTGAAGTACTTTACGCAGCTAAGGAAGCTGTTGGTGCTTAGTGAGGGAGTAGGAAGTAGGGAGTAGGGAGTAGAGGGGATGAAGAAGTATTTTTGTTTATCCCCTTATCCCCTTGTCCCCATTGCCCTGATCCCCAGAGGGGGCCCCGAGTTCCCCAATCACTTACTAAAACTCCAAACTCGGCCAGTCCGGTTCACGATAATAGTGCGTCATATCGTCAAATTTCCGCAGTTCGATGCGGTGAATCAAAAATTCCGGAAAATTTAACAACCATTGCTGATTCAATTGGGAAAGCATGGTGCTAAGGTTTGTCCGGTCTAAATCTGAAGACACCTCCCCGAAATAACCTAAGGTCACGTGGGCTGTAAAGTGATAATGCTGCTCAATACCCAAAGCCATTAACTTCGGATTTTGATAAATTGTGCGGCGAAATTGAATAATCTGCTCATAACAACGCTCATCTTTGGGTACTAAACAAATACCAACAGCCCTTGGCATGACAATCAAACCCAACATTTGCCATTGAATTGGATTAGCCCCGTTTGTCATGGATTGTTGATACTGTTGAAAGATTTCAGCACAACAAAGGCGTAATTCTTGTTCAAATTCGGGATTTTTTTCACAAGCGTGATGATAGGCACTGTCCCAAATTAGGTCTGCCAAAGTCAGATGAAAGCTAGCAGGGGGTACAGGAACAATCAAATCACTGTTCACCGGCAGCTGCAAAAGTTCCTGCTGGTAAGCTTGTAACTGGGTATGAAAAGTAGCGTTTTTTGCTTCTTCTCCCGCCGGTGGGGTAATGAGTGAATACCCCGGAAAAGGTGCAGCTTGTCTAGATCCGGATTGCAATTGAAACTTAGCAGATTCCTGGATGTGCTGAATTTGCGATCTGTAAGCTTCTGGCAGCGTCATTCTTGCTACCCGATTCAGGTAAGTTTGATAGTTGTCGTCCAATCTTCGTAGCCTCGCGCTCTCACTGGATAGATTTTAGGGAAGTTTAATCAGATTAACAGAGTGATTTCAAAAGTATTTAGCTTTTTCAAGATGATGATAGAGCAAGACAGTTCAGATCAAACCAAAACTTTTGTAGATATGTAGCCGCGCTCAGTCTTTGAGAACAGGTGAGAAAACCCAGTAATTACGTAAAAAAAGCTCTCAGGGCATAAAATACCACTGAGAGCTATTAGTAAAGCTGATCTTAGCAACCTGATCCCAGATTATTGCCAAAGATAAATCAGGATAAACAAAACAATCCAGATTACATCTACAAAGTGCCAGAATAACGAGGTGGCATTCACACCAAAGTGGCCTGATTCGTAGTTGCCAGGAAAGAAAGAACGGATAAAAATAATCAACTGCAACAGAATACCTGTGAGAACATGCAAACCGTGGAAACCAGTTAGCAGGTAGAACATGCCACCGTATACCCCAGAGGTGAAGCCAAATTCTAGGTGACTCCATTCAATACCTTGCCCTACTAAGAAGTAGCTGCCCATAGCCATTGTGGCCGCGAGATACAGACGAAATCCCTTCAAGTTGTGGCGTTGTAGGGCGCGTTCTGCTAGGTAGATGACAAAACTACTAGAAACAAGAATAACTGTATTGATTGCAGGGTCTTTGATTTCTAGTCCCGAAACTCCGGCTGGTAGCCAGTTAGGAGTTGTGGTTTTGTAGACAATATATCCTGCAAAAAAACTGAGAAAAATAACGCTTTCGGACAGGAGGAAGACAATGAAGCCGAACATTTTGTTGCCTTCTTCGTCGTGTCCGTGTTCAGCGTTTGTGTGATGGGAAGGCAATTGCAACTCGTTGGAGTTGATAGAACTGTCCATTGTGGGAAATTCTCCTTTTGTAAACGCAGAGGAACGTGAAGGGGTAACTATTCTGCGTTTTTCAATGCAGGGTTATTTGCTGTTAAGGGATCTGATTTACCGTAGCCGTAAGGTTCAGAGATGATAATGGGGATTTCTTCAAAGTTTTCTACTGGGGGTGGTGAAGAAACCATCCACTCTAGTCCAATGGCGCGCCAAGGATTATCAGGTGCTTTCTCGCCTTGCAGCCAAGAAATTACCATGTTGAAGATGAAGGGTAAGGTGGACATTCCCAACATAAAGCCGCCCAAACTAGCGATAATGTTCCAAAATTCGTACTCTGGGGCGTAGGAGGAGACACGGCGTAACATGCCTTGCAACCCTAAGGGGTGCATGGGTAAAAAGTTGAGGTTAGTACCAATGAATGTTAACCAAAAGTGTAATTTGCCCCAGCCTTCGTTGTACATTCTGCCGGTCATTTTGGGGAACCAGTGGTAAATGGCTGCATACAAGCCCATGGTCACTGTGCCAAAGAGAACGTAGTGGAAGTGACCGACAACAAAGTAGGTATTATTTACGTGAACATCTACAGGTACAGAGGAAAGCATAATGCCTGTAATCCCTGCAAACACAAACATGATTAAAGCACCCAAGGAAAACAGCATGGCTGTATCTAGCCGCAGTTTACCGCCCCAAATGGTGGCTACCCAAGCAAATACTTTAATTCCTGTGGGTACAGAGACAAACATGGTTGTCAGCATGAAAATCAACCGCATCCAGCCTGGTGTACCACTAACGTACATATGGTGTACCCAGACAATGCCGCTGACTACGGCGATTAACATTGATGAAATGGCAACTACTTTGTAGCCAAATAACGGTTTGCGGGAGTAAACGGGAAAGATTTCGGAGAAAATGCCAAAGATGGGCAAAATAATCACGTAAACCGCAGGGTGGGAATAAAACCAGAAGTAATGCTGGAAGAGAACTGGATTACCCCCATGACTGGGATTGAAAAAAGCAGTACCGGCTGTGAGGTCAAGTAGCAGCATAACTGCACCTGCTGTCAGTGCAGGTAATCCAAACAATTGGATAATTTGGGCGCTGAATACTGCCCAGACAAATAAAGGCATCCGAAAGAAGCCCATACCTGGGGCGCGCATCTTCACAATGGTGGTGACAAAGTTTACTGCCCCCATAATTGAAGATACGCCGGATATGGCTACTGCTAGTAACCACAGCACTTGACCATTAATTAAGTTACCTGTGGGATTTTGCAGACTAACTGGAGGATAAGACCACCAACCGGCTTGGGCTGGGCCACCAGGAACTAAGAAACTGCCCATTAAGAGAAGACCGACCACCGGCACCATCCAAAAGGCGACGGCGTTAAGTCGGGGAAAGGCCATGTCTCGCGCCCCAATCATTAAAGGCACAAGATAATTGGCAAAACCCACTAAAGAGGGGAATGTCCACAAAAACAGCATAATGGTGCCGTGCATTGTAAACATACCGTTATAGACGGTGCGGTCAACTACGTCAGATTCGGGGGTAATGAGTTCTCCCCGAATGACCATTGCAAAGATACCGCCGATGAGAAAGAAAAGAAATGAGGTCACAAGGTACTGAATACCAATTACCTTGTGGTCGGTGCTAAAGCTAAAGTATTCTTTCCAGGCACCTGGCTTCTCACCAGGGTGACTGATGCCTGCAACAGGGATATGTGTCATGGTGAGTTACTATTAACCAGGATAATTGACTAGAGGAGATGCCGCAGGTGCTACGGTAGTCCAACCAGTTTTCACTGACTGACTAGCGGCTTGGGCATATTCAGAAGCTGCTTGATTATGAGCGGGAGTGGGTTTTTGGGTTGCAGCTTGGGCTAGCCATTGTTGGTAATCTGCGGGTGATTCCACGACGACATTGGCTTGCATCGTCGCAAAGTAAGTGCCGCTATATTGAGAATCAGTGAGTCGATACTGACCGGCACGAATGGGAGTAAATTCAAAGTCAATTGTGTGGTTAGGAATAATATCTTGCTTGAGACGAAATGCAGGAATATAAAAGCCATGCAGCACATCTTCTGATTGCAATGCTAAATGTACCCGGCGATCGCTTGGTAAATGTAGTTCGGTACTGGTAACATTTTTTTCAGGATAGTGGAATACCCACGCCCATTGTTTAGCCAGTACGTCGATGTTTTCTACAGGTTCAGCTAAGGTATTGACTGGTTCATCTTTGGGGACTGCATAAGCAGATTCCATACCCACAGGATTATGCAAATGCACAAGTTCCATTGGCCCTTGAATATCCATTTGCTCGTACACTTGGTAGCTGTAGCTAGCAATCCACAGCACTAACATAATGGGAATGGCTGTCCAAACAACTTCTAAGGTGACATTACCTTCAATGTGAGGGCCATCACTGAAGTCGCCTGTTTTAGCACGATGAAAAATTACGGAATACATCAATGTGCTAGTCACACCCAAAAAGATAAATGCACCCAGCGTTACTAAGAAGCTAATCAAATCATCAATTAGCTGAGATTCTGCGGCTGCTTGTGGGGGAAGCCAAGAATAAGCTTGCTGGCCTATCCAAAGACTGATGACAGTCACGATGATTCCACCCACAAACACGGTGAAAATATTGCCAATCTTGCGGACGTTCATAGTTGTTGATTAATTGTTAGTCATTAGTCATTAGTCAAAAATGACCAACATTGGTTACTTGAGCGTTGTGTTGAGGTCTGCGCCCAATCTCAGTAAGGTATCAGCGGTATTATGTACGCCAAATTCGGCGGCCATTTGTGCCCCTAGTGTGCCGTGGATGTACATGATGAACATGATTGCCATTCCTGTGGCCAGATAACTCCACTGGACTTTTTCATCGCCGTCTTGACTCAAAATGAAGCGCTGCCATCCTCTCCAAACAGTCATGCCAACAATTAGTCCTAGCAAGAATACGCCACCGATGCCATGCCAAAGCATCGTTTCCATTGCCTGCATTCCCCAGGCACTCTTGACATCAGTTGGTGGTGTAGCCAGCAGCATTTCATAGAAGCCTGCGGCGACTGTAAAAATAGTAATGATGGTAGAACCTACCATGTTGTACCAACCCACATCAAAAAAGTTGGTACGTTCTACAGAAATGGCAAAAAATTTGAAGACCCACGTTTGCAAGGGAACTAGCATCCCGACAATATCAAAGATGATGCCAATAATGAACAAACCCAAAGTTAAATGGACTAAGTTGGGATGAATGGGAATCGAATAAGGTAATCCATTGGCGCCTAATTGGCTACTTAATTGGTCAATTAGTTCACTATTCATGGTAAAAGACCTTCCTTGACTGCTTCAACAACTGGTACTGTGTGCAGTCCATATACCCAAACAAGTTGATCACCGAGATATACTTGCACACCCACAATCACAGTCAAAAATAACCCGGCTAACATATAGTGAATCGACAATTTGTAAGGGTTGCGGGTACGAATTACATAGCGCCAAGCTGTAATTGCCGCGATAATTCCAGACAACGACCAGCCAACTAATGTATGTACATTTAGTACAGATTTAGCTAAGTCGTAAGGTTGTGCCAAGCCAGCTTCAAACTGACCAAAAATAATGGCAACGAAGATGGCGATCGTGGCTACAAACATATTCCACCAACTCACTTCATAAAGATGAGTTCTACCAGTGAAATAGCCTAATATATCACAGAAAAATGCAAACAAAACCATCGCAATTACGAAGTGGACAACGATGGGATGCATTGTATCTGGATAGGGCAAATTGTGGTCGTTTAAAGATGTCAGATACTCAAGCATTGTGTTCTCCTGGACATATCTATATGCACCTCATTGGTCAATATGAATAGCCACTCACACCGCTACAATTATTAACACTTGACCGATTTTTTTGTTACGCGCGGCGAAATCCGGTTACTCAAGTGTTGGTCTGATTGTAATTCAATGGGATGAAGTTACTACTTATATTGAATGATTGAGTTCAATGCATTTGTTCATACTGATAATTTACAACAGCGATTTTCAATTTATCTCACAAAATTGCTGTTGTTTGTTTTATTTGTGAAACCTATCTTTTAGCTTAAAGATTTTTTTACTAATTGTCAAAAAAATTAAGATAAACTTTCAAAAAAGCTTTTATTAATCAAATAAATAGTTTAGGAGTGTAACTTATCTTGCTATTTCTCATATATTGCATATATAAACAAGATTGAATGTGCAGGAGTTAACAAGCTTAAATTATTGATTTGTGATGTCAAATACAAAAGATATTCTAAACTTATTACTCCATTAGTTAGCAACAACAGGGATATCTTTTAAGCATCCTTATCTTGGGACTACCAAATTAAATCAACATGATTGACATTTTTTAAACTTGACTGTGATTTGATTACAATTTCCCAGGCGATCGCATAATTTAAAAATAAGCTATTTCTGGCTGTAGATAGAAGCCGGGTATTATTAATAACCAACTAAATACATAAAAGTGCGTTTGTATCACCCAAATAAGTAAAATCATAAGCATTTATACTTATTGATTGACAGACAAAATCAATTAGCCAGCCGTAGCACCAACTCAAAATTTTCCAGGACAGAAAAACAGTCAGATTTTGTGAAAATATTGTTAGTTCTTTACAGCATATGGGCATATCAAATATCAAACAACTATACTTTCATCAGGGTAAACAGTATGTTAAAAATACAGTGGCAAGACGAAACTACTGCATTGCAACATAATAGCCACGTCGCCACTGTGAATAATGTCAAAACGGTTCAAGCGCTGTTTAAGTAAAGGCGCAATTACCTAAAACTGGGATAGTCTGTGTTTTTCAATTGGATTACGGTAACTTATAACTAGCAACGCGTACAGTTAATTGTCCTTGAAGCGGATTTTGACTAAATATAAATGCTCCTTCTTCTTTTTCGCCATCAGATAAAAAATCAATTTGTTGCTCTCCTGTTTCCACAACTTTATCAGCAATTTGTAACTCAGCAATAATTTGCACTGATTCAGCAGTTTCACCACCAGTATTAACTATTTCAAAGGGAACATAAAAATTACCATCAATTTCTCGAATCGTTTGTTTTTTATGCACCGACAAAATTGGAGGTTGATTCTTTTCATTCAGCCACATATACCCTACTAAGCCAATAACGATTACGAGAATAGATAAAGAAATCCCGAATGTTATCCACTCAGCGAAAGAACGTTCTGGTTTGGGTTCTGTTTCCATCATATTGCTAACCTACCCGCTGCACCGCCAATAGTTGCAGGTAATCCCAATATTAGAGTATGTTCTAACCACATCATCCACGGGTCTGCAAAAGTTACCTTTTGGAAAAAAAGCAGCATTAATCCACTTGCTAACAAAGATACTAAATAAGATATAGTAGTTTCACTTAATGGGCGCTGAAAAATTCCCTTTTGCTCTCTGCGTTTTTGTTGGTCTGAAAAACCAGCTTGAAAGACAATAGCGTAGGAAATTACTAGAGATGCAACCATTAACGCCAGTAACCAAGGGGGTGAAATGGCAGCTGCTAACATAGGAACTTCATCGGTTGGTGCAATATTAAAGGCAATCACCATTGCACCAATGAGAGTTGCACCTAAATCAGCAAATGTGGCGTACAAACCATTTTGTTTATGTTTGCTGTTTTTGTTACTTTTCTGAGTACTTGATATTGAATTATTTTGATTTCCGTCTTGGAGAACCTGGTTGGCTAATGCCACACCTAGGGTAAATGGTACACCTTCAAATACAATTTTACCCAGGGATTCTTTTAAGGAAGTTTCTGGCGTAATTTCTTGCAACAACCATAACATAAATGCAGAACAAACAAAGCCAATTGCCATTGCCTCTACAGTATCTATGACTGCTTCATCAATTCGACAGGTATTTCTGTGTTTACGAAAACCTTCTGTATAATTGAGTAAAAAGACTACAATAAACATTAAGGCGATCGCCATTACCAGCAATCTTGGTTTTGCTAGCGATCCAATCCACCATACTTCCATAGTATATATTAGTGGAATACCAAATAAAAAACCTCCACAAGTACCACGCACAATATCATTTATTTCTTGTTTCCAAGTGTTTTTATAACGTTTTTTAGCCACTAATAATATGTACCTGATTATTTGATTTTAATATTTTCATATGTTGTAAACTGTCTCACAAAATAAATATCTTTAACATCTATCCTAGGATATTTTACAGACATATGGTTATATACTTCCTGCGGTAGACACAGAAAAAATTGTTTTTTAGCGAATTGGAGCAACTGAGGATAACATTTTGCATCATTCCCACATATTACAATTGGTTATTTTGTGCTTTTTGCTAATAAGTAAAAGTAAAATATTTGCTATCTGTCAAACTTCAAGAATCATTAGCCTCGTTGATTGATTACATTATTTGCTAAGATTTCACTAGGCTTTTGCTAACACACATCTTTGATGACTTTTAACTCTCTCATTCCTGATACGGCGCTTTCGGTATCTGGATTAACTGACTATATTCGCTTGCTGTTAGAGCAAGATGAGCAATTACGGCAAGTTTGGGTGACTGGGGAAGTTTCCAGTGCTAATCACCATCGCAGTGGGTTGTTTTTTACGCTACAAGACCCAGATGGAACAGCTGGTATTAAATGTGTGGTCTGGAATGGTCAAATCCCGAAGTTGGCTCAAATGCCTGTTCCTGGTGAGCAGGTAATTATCTTAGGTAGTATCCGGGTTTACCCGCAAAGGGGAGAGTATCAATTATCTGTATGGCAAGCTTTACCTGCTGGGGCTGGGTTACAAGCTTTACGCTATCAACAATTAAAAAATCGCTTGCTGGCTGAGGGTTTATTCGACTTAGAACGTAAACGTCCTCTACCGCTGCACCCCCAAACGATCGCAGTGGTAACTTCTCCGACAGCAGCGGCTTGGGGGGATATTCAAAAAACTCTTAAGCAACGATATCCCGGTTTACAGGTTTTATTTTCTCCGGCTACAGTACAAGGTGAGCAAGCACCAGAGTCTATCGTCAAGGCGATTAATCGGGTAAATCGTGATAGTCGGACTGAGGTGTTAATTTTATCACGGGGTGGTGGTGCGGTTAAGTTGAAAGAGAAAGCAGCTGTTACAGGTGACTTTGGGGCGATCGCAGCAAGCACAGCAGCGTTTAGAATTGTTACGGGAAAAACTGGCTAGTCTTGACCCTAAGGCGGTTTTGCAGCGTGGTTATGCTGTGGTAAGAAGGGAAGATGGGGCGATCGCTCGTTCTGCTTCTGAGTTAATTGTGGGGGAGGATTTGGTGATTCAGTTGGGGCAGGGGGAGGTTACAGTTAAGGTGGTGGGAATTAACGAATCACAGAGACACAGAGGGCGCAGAGAGTTACGTGGTTAAGCGTCAGGGTGCTTCTAGTTCCGATTCTATGGAGGGTTGGATTTTAGAGCAAATTCATAATATCCCAGATGGCACAGAAATCATCTTAGAATTAGAATTTATTGAAAGTCAAATTACAGCCCACTAGCAACCAATAACAGAGTACAAGAAAAACAATTTAAATATTTCTGTCTTTAAATTACATAAATATTGAAGAAATTTGGTTACCTAATTTACGTAATTACGTGAACTTTGCGTAAGTCCTAATAATTAAAGGTTTGTAGTAAAATGCTAAAGTTTGAAAATTGGGGTCAACTTGAGAACTTAAACCAAAAAACTAACTAAAGTATGGAAGCTCAAATCAGTACTAATGAAATTATGGCTATACGGGAAGTCTTGCAAGATTACAAACCTGCACAGTATGCCCTAGATAACTTAGCCAGACACAATGGTCAAGTTGAACGCTCATTTGAGGATTTATGGACTGAGAAAAATGGCAAAACATTAATGTCAGAGGGCAAATCTCTCTGGAAAGTCACGCTGAATGTACTGCGTAAAGAACTCTGCGATGATGATGGCTTTCGTTGTCAACTTAAAGAATACAAAAAAAATCCAGCGAGTTCACCGTTGCTATCAGGTTTGATTGTCTCTTTAGTAGGTCTTGCAACCACAAGTGGATTACCAATTGATCCAGCTATAGCCACTGTGATTGTTTTGTACATACTCAAAATAGGATTAAATATATTTTGTGACTACACAGAACCACCTGCGGAAAAGGTTGGAACTCTCCCACCGGGAGACTAATATGGTTTAGTTTTATCTTTAAATCTTAGCCCTTTCTTCGCTTGCGGGGAGGGGTAATGCCTCACTTCATGATTAATCTGGTAATTTGTCTAAATTTTCCCGTGTCATCGCTGCATAATATTCATCCTGATACTCAACAAATATCTCTAACGCTGTCTGCAAGTTAGCCCTCGCCTCTGGGTAATTTTCCTCTGCTTCTGCAAGTAGTCCTAAGTTGTGGTATGTGATGGCTTGGGAATAGCGATCGCCATATTCGATTTTGATATTCAAAGCCTGTTGATAATTGTGCCGTGCTTCTTCATATTCTCGCAAATCTTGGGCAACCATTCCCAAATTATGGTAGGTTTTGGCTTGGGAATAATGATCGTTATATTCGATGTCGATATTCAAAGCCTGTTGATAATTGCGCCGTGCCTTTTCATATTCTCGCAATTCGTCGGCAACTGTTCCCAAATTATGGTAGGTTTGAGCTTGGGAATAGCGATCGCCATATTCGATGAAGATATTCAAAGCCTGTTGATAATTGCGCCGTGCTTCTTCATATTCTCGCAATTCGTCGGCAACTGTTCCCAAATTATGGTAGGTTTGAGCTTGGGAATAGCGATCGCCATATTCGATGAAGATGTTCAAAGCCTGTTGATAATTGCGCCGTGCTTCTTCATATTCTCGCAATTTTTGGGCAACATATCCCAAATTATGGTAGGTTTTGGCTTGTTCATAGCGATCGCCATATTCGATAAAAATATTCAAAGCCTGTTGATAATTGCGCCGTGCCTCTCCATATTCTCGCAATTCTTGGGCAACATATCCCAAATTATGGTAGACGACGGCTTGCCAAAGTTGTTTTTGTCTTTCTTCTATACCCACTAAAGTAGGATAAAGTTCTAAAGTCTTTTCGTAAGAACATTTAGCTTGATAGTACTGCTTTGCCTTCAGTTGACAAATACCCAGTCTATCAATTGCCAGTGCTATCTGATAACCTAATTCACTCTGGATAAATGCCGGGGGATAATTTTTTAAATTTTGACAAACCATTTCTGCCAACTTGAGGTTACTTTGGTTATCACTAATCAAATAAAGGTATTGAAATAAACAAAAGTAGATACTAATACTTTCTTGTTTATGCAAACAAATTTGCAGGGCATGATAAAGGTTTTCATATTCCCAGCTACAGAAAGCTATACCCCTTTGACGTTCTTGAGCATCTTGAAAATCCATCCTCTGAGAATAATATCCTGCCAAATCTATATAGTAGTTTTTAAATCCATCTTCTAAAGCTGCCTGTATTGTCTCATCAACAGATCCTAACTTAGTCTTTAAAAAGTAGGGGAAAATAGGTTGAATTTTGAGGAAGTTCTTATTCTTATCAATCAGTGAGAGTAAACCCCAGTTAATTGCCTCTTGAATGGCATCATCTAACTTATCAAAATCATAATCATTTAATGGTTCTAGCTTTTCTAGTTCCTTGATGTAATGCGGAATAGTTCCACGTCCAATAAACCCACTAAAAGGAGCTAAACACAGCAACAACTTCTGTGCATCTGGTGACAAATTACTGTGAGAATATTCCACACATTTCAAAATACTCTTGGTCTTATCCTCACTCACCACATCCAAATTTACATCAGCACTTTGCAACCCCTGCAAAATCTCCTGGGGTGATTGCCTTTGCAAATTCGTCAACACAACTTCCATCGCCAAGGGATACCCTGCCAACAATTTAATCAACTTGTCAAAATCCGCATCTTGACGAATCCCATCAATAAGGTGTGCAGCTACATTCCGTTCTAAAATTTTCTCTGCTAATTCAGTTCGAGCTTCTTTATCTAATCCTTGTAACTCGTAAATATTCTGTTTAAAAGTCTGACTTTGTAGCCATTCTTCCCGACTCCGCGAACCCAAAACCACCCGCGTTTTACCACCTACCAACTTCCCAATAAAATCCCGGATTTGCTGACGTTCTGCCTCTGGTAAAGTATTTTGAATCGCCAGTTGTTGCCCAGTCACCGATTCCAAATTATCCAAAATTACAGCGTAAGCTGCACTCCGCAACTTTGCCACTAATTTCTGTACTTGTGCAGGCTGACTCATGGCTTGAAACTGCACCTGTTCAAACTTACCATACACTTGCTGACCAATATCAAACAGAATTTGTGTCAGTGTCCAGGCTTTTTGGTCATAGCCAAAATAAAATACATCCTCAACAAAATGTGTCCTCTGCCACCATTCCCTTAAATAATTTAACAAAGTAGTTTTACCTGTTCCCCCCATACCTTGCAACAGCAAAACATTATGCCTGATCAAAGCTTTCTCAATTTTGAGAATCTCCAAATCCCGACCAATAAATCCATATTCCGGCAAGGAAAAACTATACTGAATGGCGACAGATTCGTAATATTTCTCTTCTTCTTCTGGTGTAAACTGCCGTAAATTAAAATTCACTACCTGATGAGAATAAACCACAGGTAATAACCAATCTTCTAAATTAATATATTTATTGAAATAGGCTTTACGTTCTTTATCATTGAACAGTTCCAGCCTCCCCAGCCTGATAGCTTCATTCATGGGTTTATGATCAAACAAATGTTGATAAAGCTGTGACATCATCAACTTTGCCGCCGACACAGTGACAGAATACCCCATAGCCACCACCATCTGCATCCCTGCGGTCATTAACCGGCTTCCCAGACTGGTTTCACGAGCATCTTCACTTAACCCCTCCTCGCTGGCGGAGTTCTTCACCTGTTTCCCCGACTGACAAGCATTGAGAATACACACAGGAATCCCCTTTCCTGTCAACAATGCGGCTAACTCTGAAGCTTCTACCAAATCAACCTTACCCTGAGACTCGCCCTCAAAGCAGACAAAAGCTTTCACCCCATCAAAGGGCTGCAAATCACCACGTCCATAGCGCCCTTTATAAAAATAGCGTTCAGGTTTGCTGGAAGACTGAACCTGTTGATAATTTAGCAGCGCCCCGTGCATATCCAAATGAACGATATGGTAAAATCCCGCACCTTTTTCTTGTAAATGCTTAGACAAACTTTCGTAAGTTCCCGGACGCAGCAACTCAACATTTACCCGCAAATTGCTATTATCAATCAACTCTAGCAACGGGCGAGAAATTGTCCGATAGCCCACATCCCTTTCCTCATCTGGACGCGCCACCACTACCAACAGATTAATCACAGGCGATGACTGCACATTAGCTGATACAGGTGGTGCAGGTCTGACATTCTTCCGCAACATTACACAGTCTACCGCCAGTGGTCGGCTTAAATCTGGGTCTTGTAGAGCTTCCCAGTGTAAAGCGTGAAATTCTGGGGTTTTCGCCACGATTTCAATCTGTACTTGACTCAGATTACCCCGCAGTTGTCGATATAAGCTGTAAGCATTGAAATCTGCCTGAAAAACCTGCTTAAATAGGCTTTCACCGTATATTTTAACGCTAGCTGCTGCCCTCTCTGCAATTACAGTATCACTAAAAGGAAACGTTACCCATTCTTCAAAATACCACTCTAGTAGTTTTTCTTCCTTGGGGGTAAAGGGGTCACTAATCGTAACTGGGTATTCTCCGCCATCAAATTGGAGAATTGCTGCAAATCCGGTATCTATTCGCCCTTCTTCCCGAATTGTGATGACTGTCATGGGGTAAGCTGGCCCGCACGTATGATTACATACCTACATACTACACTGATGATTAGTATTGCTGTGCGTAAATTAAATACCCTGATGACTATAAACGCCAATTATTTAGTTTTAGTGAATAACCTAAGTCTTGAATCCTTTGATAGTGAGATAAGTTACCAGTCACTAAAGTCAGATTATGATGGATAGCAATAGCAGCAATCATACAATCAGGATAACCAATCCTTTTTCCTACTACCTCTAAATCTGCATATATTTTTCCAGCTAATACTGCTTCTGTTAATTTAAAAGATAATATTTCCTGTGAATCCAGGATAGTTAAAAATTGCTGTAGACGTTGTTCTTGTCTTCTTTTTTGCCAACCTTCTACAATTTCCATTACAGTGATTACAGAAATTGTGTATTTATCAAATTGGTTCAAATAAGCGTTAGCCTTATCAATCACCCGAGGATTGATTCTTTTAATAATTTCTGAAAGAATATCTGTATCAAGTAGGGACTTATCTATTTTTTCATTCATCCTCTATCCTATGCCCTCTGTTTTCCATCGCTTCAGCAACAATTTCATCTACAATTTCTGGAACATCAGCATATAATCCCATTAATGGATCTTTTTTCTCCTGAATTTCTGCCAACCTTTCAATTACATGACTAATCAATTCTGTTAAACTTGATTGATTAACTATAGCCAGAGTTTTTGCTCGTTCAAAGGTAACTCTATCTAGTTCAAGTTCTATTTTTTCCATAATTATTTAAACCTTTGACATAACGATGTATTTAGTGTAACGCAAAATTATTTGCTAAGATTTCACTAGGCTTTTGCTAACACGCATCTTTGATGACTTTTAACTCTCTCATTCCTGATACGGCGCTTTCGGTATCTGGATTAACTGACTATATTCGCTTGCTGTTAGAGCAAGATGAGCAATTACGGCAAGTTTGGGTGACTGGGGAAGTTTCCAGTGCTAATCACCATCGCAGTGGGTTGTTTTTTACGCTACAAGACCCAGATGGAACAGCTGGTATTAAATGTGTGGTCTGGAATGGTCAAATCCCGAAGTTGGCTCAAATGCCTGTTCCTGGTGAGCAGGTAATTATCTTAGGTAGTATCCGGGTTTACCCGCAAAGGGGAGAGTATCAATTATCTGTATGGCAAGCTTTACCTGCTGGGGCTGGGTTACAAGCTTTACGCTATCAACAATTAAAAAATCGCTTGCTGGCTGAGGGTTTATTCGACTTAGAACGTAAACGTCCTCTACCGCTGCACCCCCAAACGATCGCAGTGGTAACTTCTCCGACAGCAGCGGCTTGGGGGGATATTCAAAAAACTCTTAAGCAACGATATCCCGGTTTACAGGTTTTATTTTCTCCGGCTACGGTACAAGGTGAGCAAGCACCAGAGTCTATAGTTAAGGCGATTAATCGGGTAAATCGTGATGGTCGGGCTGAGGTGTTAATTTTATCACGGGGTGGTGGTGCGGTTGAGGAGTTGGCTTGCTTTAATGATGAACGGGTGGTACGGGCTGTTGCTAGTTGTTCTGTCCCGGTAATTACTGGTATTGGTCATCAACGCGATGAGTCTTTGGCGGATTTAGTTGCTGATTTTTGCGCCCATACACCAACGGCGGCGGCGGAAACTGTGGTACCTGCTATATCTGAGTTATATCATCAGCATCGGCAAAGGGTGATGGCTTTGCGTGAGGCGGTACTGGAATTTGAGGCGAGTGCTGAGAATAAGTTGCAAGGTTTACGTCAGCGATTGCGGCGTTTGGGTTTGGATCGACAGGTACAGCAGGAGATGCTGCGGTTAAGTTGGAAAAAAAAGCAGCTGTTACAGGTGACGTTGGGGCGATCGCAGCAAGCACAGCAGCGTTTAGAATTGTTACGGGAAAAGCTGGCTAGTCTTGACCCTAAGGCGGTTTTGCAGCGTGGTTATGCTGTGGTCAGAAGGGAAGATGGGGCGATCGCTCGTTCTGCTTCTGAGTTGGCTGTGGGGGAGGATTTGTTGATTCAGTTGGGGCAGGGGGAGGTTACAGTTAAGGTGGTGAATGTTAACGAACCGCCGAGGCGCCAAGGACGCCAAGATTTTCATGGTTAAGCGTAAGGGTGCTTCTAGTTCTGACTCGATGGAGGGTTGGAATTATGAGGCGAAGGTTTTGGAGATTGAGGAAATTATCGCTCGTATTGAGGCGGGTGAGTTGGAGTTGGAGGATGTGTTTGCACAGTTCGCTAGTGCTGTTGAGTCTTTGCGTCAGTGTGAGGGTTTTTTGCAGCAGCGACAGCAGCAGGTGAATTTGTTGATTGAGACTTTGAGTGATGATTCAACTATGCAATGATGATGGGTGCAAAACTCAGATCGGCTATCAATTGGTTTCAGTCTGGGCTTTCTCAGGCGAAAACAACTAATCCTGATAATCTGCTTGATAGTCCTCCTGAGGGAATTATTCAGGAATTTGCAGAAAAAATAAATCGGTTATCTCATCCGGTTGATTATACTACCAGCATTCAAGAAGTACTGAAAACGGCTTTGACAAATTGGCAGCAAAATACTAATTCTGCTAATAGTTTGGTGGTTTTAGGTTGTCCTGTGGAACCAATTGCAGAAATTTTGCAGGGAAGTTTGACAGGCGAGTTGTTAAAAGATTTACAAGTTATCAATCCTTTGAGAAGTTGGCGGCGAACAACTGATGCTTCGGCTTTAATAAGGGTAATTGAGGAGGTTTTATCTTCAGATTCTCATCAAGAACTGATTGTAATTCCTTGTTTGGCACAATGTTTTTTGCGATGTATAGGCGGCTGGGAAGGTATCGAGTTTCTGCAAAATGCAGTTGTACATGACCAGTCTAAGTTTTGGTTGATTGGTTGTAATTCTTGGGCTTGGTCATTTTTAGATCAGGTTTGTCAAATAAGTGCTTATTTAGAAGAAGTTCATTACCTACCTCAATTAAATGGGAAAGCACTGGAACAATGGTTAGCACCAGTAACTCAAGAATTATCTACCCAAGATAATCAAGAAAATACAAATTTAGCTGACTCTAAATCACTGGCTAGTTTAGCTGATGGGGTGAGTAGTGTGGCGGCTTATTTGTGGTTGCAAAGACTGCGAATGCGTGCGGCTGATATACCTGATGCTGTTTCTAAATCTCCAGGTGTGACTCAAGAAATGGCTAGTAATCTGCAACAAACTAAGCCGATTTTACCAAGTTTACCTGATTTGACGGCAATTGATCGTTACCTATTGCATTCTCTACTAGTCCACGGTCAAATTACTCGGACTCATTTAGCTTTCAGTTTAGGTGAAAGTGAACAACTGGTGCGATCGCGTGTACAAATGCTGCTACGTGCGGGTGTCATCATCCAACAGCAAGAACAGTTAAGTCTTTATCCCGCTTATTATCCTTCTCTTAAAACTGAGTTGAATAATAACAATTTTTTGATTGGCAAAGACTAAATATATGTCTTTTGATAATTCTACATTTCTACTTTTTATAGCTCAAGTGGCAAATGGTAATCAAGCCATCAGCAAACTTCTGGCTGAAATTACAGTCAACAAAATTCTCAAAGCCTTGATTTGCATTGTCGTCGCCTACACAATCTCAATCACATTTCAATCGTTCTTTAATTGGTTATCTGAACGAGTCCCCCGGCGCTTTCGACTTTTGATTAAACAATCAGTACCTTTTTGGAAAGCGCTAATTTTATTGGCGACTATAGTTTACCTACTGCATCTATTTCTCAAACTTTCCGAAACTAATCTTTTAGCGCTAACTGGTACTGTTGCTGTGGCATTGGGATTTGCTTTTAAAGATTATGTAAGTTCCATTATTGCAGGTATTGTCACCTTATTTGAAGCACCTTATCGAGTAGGCGATCGCATTACTATTGGCGAACACTACGGTGAAGTAATTGGTTACGGTTTACGTGGACTAAGACTACAAACCCCTGATGATAATGTTGTGACTATTCCCCACAATAAAACTTGGACAGATGCTATTTCTAATGCCAACAGTGGCGAGTTAGAAGCACAGGTTGTTACGGAATTTTATTTAAATCATACAGTTGATTTTGAGCAGGTAATCCGCATTCTCTATCAAGCTGCTTACAGTAGCAAATACACACAATTAAAACTACCCATTGTTGTAGTTATGGAAGAATTACCTTGGTGTACCAAATTTAAACTTAAGTCTTACCCAATGGATGCGAGAGAAGAGTTTCTTTACAAAACTGATCTTCTGCGACAAGCTAAACAAGCATTTGCTACACAAAGTCTTTGCTATCCACAACCAGGTGAAACATCTGAGGATAGCACACATATCTTAATTAGAGACACTTAGGAGATGTGTCTAAGTTTTGACTTTCTTGATTCAGTAATTTTAGCCATTTCTGAATGCGCTTTCTTTGTAATTCACAGACTTGCACACTGGATACTGTCAATCCTTGACGGGGAAAGATTTCTCTTAAATCAGCCAGCATATCTATAGATGTACAAGCTTCTAAACATTCTGCAATATATCCCATTGAATCTAAACACAACCACTCCTGAGTCGCCTCTAGCTGACAAATTTTATGCTTTCTCGTTTCCATAAGCTTTGGTTGTGTTAGATACAAAAAATTTTCTCGTTCAATTCTACTTCATCTAGAAACTGATAAACTATAGTTAGCCGCTATGAATACCAATATGTTGAGATGTCTGATTCTATACAGTATGTTACCAATCAAAATGGAGAACGAGTTGGTGTGCTGTTAGATTTAGCAACATACCAAAATTTGACAAATTCATCGGTAGAAGATAGTGAAATTTTAACTGGACTAAGCTTGGATGAATTACAGGCTTTGGCAGCAAGTATGTTGTCACCAAAATCCCAAGTTGAGTTAAATAATTTATTGGAGCGAAATGCAGAGAATTTGCTGTCAGCTGAAGAAAAATCTAATTTAGATAGCTTGTTATCACAGATTGACCAATTAAATATTTTAAAAACTAGGGCTAAATATACTTTAAAAACCAAAGGCATATCAAAAGTGGCGTGAGTGTTTATATTCCTGTTGAATTACAACGCAAAATCCGGGCAAAATTTGCTGATTTTTGTGCTTACTGCCATACTGCTAAATACCTGACAGTTCGTAATGAATCAGAAGCGATCGCCACTACAACTAAGGTTTATCGTCCAAAGTATACCAGTATGCCCAAGCAATCAAAACTGCCTGAAAAGGTAGCCTAGCTAAATACAATAATTGATTATGGGGAATGCCTTCAATCTGAATGTTGTGTATAGTCATGTAAATATTGGCAGGAAAGACACCAATAAATAAAGCAATTAGTCCCCATGCTGCTGTCGCACTGACAAACGGTATCATTAAGCCAATGCCACCGAGAATTTCAAACACACCGCTGACATAGACTGATGTTAATGGCGGAAAAACTGGCGGGACAATGCGGGCGTATTGCTCTGGTATGAGAAAATGAGTAATGCCAACGATGATGATGCATATAGCAAAAATCACACGAAGTAATTCTTTGCGGTGATGAATTTGTTTAAATGCAAAAGACATAGACAATAGCAGAAATACTGATTAAATCGTAGCGATTACTGTGATCTGATACTTCTATCTCAAGATAGCTTTGGTAAATTGCTAGATACAGAATCACAGACCAACAATTACAGAATTATGACATCAGTCAGAATACACAAGAACCAAAATCTGGTAAATTAACTCGGAACGCATCGTCAAGAATCAGTTTCCACAGATTGCATTTGGGCGACTGTGGGATTTTCGGGTATTTCTGCAACTACCAACTTGGAGTACATCAAAATCATGAAACCTTTTCTTTTTGTCACTGATCTAGATCACACCTTCGTGGGTAATGACGCGGCGTTAACAGAACTGAGTCAAAAACTTGACCAACATCGCCAAGCCTACGGAACTAAAATTGTTTATGCTACTGGGCGATCGCCTATACTTTACCGCGAACTTCAGCAAGAAAAAAATCTCATGCAACCCGATGCACTCGTCCTGTCTGTGGGTACAGAAATTTATCTCGATGGTCATGATACCCCCGATGCAGGTTGGTCAGAAATCCTCTCCACTGGCTGGGATCGGGAATTAGTATTAAAAATTGCTAAGTCTTTTCCGGAGTTAGAACTGCAACCAGACTCAGAACAACGTGAATTTAAAGTTAGTTGCTTTATCGATCAACAAGTCGCTGTCACGGTTCTACCAAAACTAGAAGCAGAATTGCAAAAATGTGAACTAAATATAAAGTTAATTTATAGTAGCGGTATTGACCTTGACATTTTGCCCCGTACCAGCGATAAAGGTCAGGCAATGCAGTTTCTGCGTCAAAAGTGGAAATTTGCAGCAGAACAAACAGTTGTCTGTGGTGATTCGGGTAATGATATTGCTTTATTCGCTGTAGGCAACGAACGGGGAATCATAGTCGGGAATGCCCGTCCAGAGTTACTCCAGTGGCACAACGAGTATCCCGCTAACTATCGTTACCTAGCACAAGACTTGTGTGCAGGTGGAATTCTTGAAGGGTTAAAATATTTTGGGTTCTTAGAATGATTAGCTATCTCAAAGGGATCGTTGCTGGTATTCAAACAATTGGCGGGAGTCGCGTGATGTTGACTCTAGAAGTAAATAATTTGGGCTATGATTTGCAAATTCCCCAGCGCCTGTCACAACAGTTGCCAGAATCGGGAGGAGTGATCCAAATTTTCACCCATTTACAAATTCGTGACGAAGTACCATTTCTCTACGGCTTTGCTTCCCCTTCAGAACGTGATTTATTCCGCCACTTACTAACTGTTAGCGGTATCGGCGCAGCCTTAGCTATCGCCTTATTAGACACCTTAGAACTGCCAGATTTAGTCCAAGCCATCATCGCCGCCAACACCCAAGTTTTAATCCAAGCCCCTGGCGTTGGCAAAAAAACTGCTGAACGCATTTGTTTAGAACTGAAAAGCAAACTAGTCGAATGGCGCAAATCAGCAGGCTTCTTCGTGGCTACAGGCGGCCCAGCACCAGGAATACTCGAAGAAGTACAAATGACCCTCTTCGCCTTAGGATATACTGCCCATGAAGTCAGTCACGCCCTCCATGTAGTTAGCGAAGACATTGGACTACCAAAAGACGCCTACGTAGAAGACTGGATCAAACAAGCGATCGCTCATCTTAGCAGCAGCGAACAAGTGAGTCAGTTGTAATTCGTAATTCTTAATTAGTCTCCCCTACTCCCTACTCCCCACTCCCCACAAATGCCCCCAGACCCCTACGCTTGGATAGAAAAATCCCTGGCAACTATTCATCGGGCAGACTGGTATCGTTCTGTAAAAACAATCCACGGTCGCTCCGGTGCAACTGTGTTGTTGGCTGGGGAAGAGGTGATTAATTTTGCTAGTAATGATTATTTGGGATTAGCTGGGGATGAACGCTTAATTAAGGCTGCCGTGAGTGCGATCGCTGAATTTGGTACTGGTAGTACTGGTTCTAGATTACTCAGCGGTCATAGGGAATTACACAGAGAATTGGAACAGGCGATCGCCTCGCTCAAACAAACAGCAGATGCAGTAGTATTTAGTTCTGGGTATCTGGCTAATTTGGGTGCGATCGCCGCTTTGATGGGTAAGCGGGATTTAATTTTATCTGACCAATATAATCATTCCAGTTTGAAAAATGGGGCGATTCTTAGCGGTGCAACGTTAATTGAATACCCCCACTGTGATGTCGCAGTATTAAAAACTCAGTTGCTTGAGCATCGACACAATTATCAACGCTGTTTAATTATTACTGATAGCGTCTTCAGCATGGATGGCGACTTATGCCCATTACCAGCGCTGTTGGATTTAGCTGATGAGTTTAGCTGTATGCTGCTAGTTGATGAAGCTCATGCCACTGGTGTCATGGGAAAAACTGGTGCTGGGTGTGTAGAACATTTTGGTTGCACAGGCAGAAATTTAATTCAAATTGGCACATTGAGTAAAGCCTTGGGTAGTTTAGGCGGTTATGTAGCGGGAAGTGCCACCTTAATTGATTTTTTACGCAATCGCGCACCGAGTTGGATTTATACCACAGCCCTTTCACCCGCAGACACGGCGGCGGCTTTAGCTGCAATTGAGATTGTACAAACAGAACCGCAACGCCGAGTCCAACTTTGGGAGAATGTAGACTACTTGAAAAAGTTAATGCAATCACAGTTATCCCATCTCCCATTACTGCCTACTGCATCACCCATACTATGTTTTCAGTTACCTAGCGCCACCAAAGCCCTCAATATAGGCAAGCAACTCCAACAAGCTGGCATTTTCGCCCCAGCTATTCGGCCACCCACAGTCCCCACCAGTCGCATACGTATATCTGTGATGGCAACTCATCAAGCCTCACACATAGCAAAATTGGTATCAGTTCTCAAGGAAAATTAGCTACCAGTCAATTTTTTAGTCATCTGAATATGCTAGGATTCTTGAATTTCTGATAGTGCTAATATCTGATTAAACTATTTCAACAATTTCTCAGATACTAACTTAGGCTGGGAGTAAGGAGTGGGATTTTTGTGGCATACAACATTTAACTAAAGCATCTGCAATCAGTATAAGTTTTTTCTAAATAGTTTCATGTCTGATATTAATGCTTCTCAGTCACTACGTTATGGCATTGTTGTCTTAATTGTGGGAATTGCTTTAGCACTGATGTTGTTGCTAGATCCTTGGCTCAATATCAGCGTTACTCCATTCCTGCTGTTTTTTGGCGCTGTCATGGTCAGTGCTTGGTATGGTGGTTTAAAAGCAGGGCTGTTAGCAACTTTATTGTCATCTTTTGCCAGTAACTACTTCTTCCTGAATCCCACTTATGAGCTGAGTCTTGACTTCACTAGCTTTGTGCGACTGGGATTGTTTGCATTACAGGGCGTTGTCATTAGTATCTTATGTGAAGTATCTAGAACTGCTAAAAAACAAGCTGAGGTAAATCTCCAAAAGCTGAAAGTAAGTGAGGAACAATTTCGATTAGCCCTCAGTAGTTCCAATATCGTAGTTTTTCAACAAGATAAAAATTTAAACTATCAGTGGATTCATAACCCTCAAGGTAAAAAAACTGTTGCCGAAATTATTGGCAAATCTGACTATGAATTATATCCAACTTCCGTAGCAGACTACTTGACAAAAATAAAAAAAAATGCATTAGAAAGCGGGGTTTCTACCCGTGAAGAAGTTGCTTTGATTTTGGGTGGACAAATCGGTTATTATGATTTGCTGATTGAACCATTCAAAAATAAAGATAATAGGGTTGAGGGTATTACTTGCGCGGCGTTGAATATTACTGAGCGCAAGCAGACAGAATTAGAAAAAGCTAATTTAAATCGAGAACTTCGACAAGCCATTCAGCAAAAAGACGAAACCTTAGCATTACTGAATGCCTGGCTGAGTAGTTCACCAGTAGCACTGGCTTTTCTCGATACAGAACTGCGTTATGTGTACGCAAATGAATCCCTGGCAGCTATCAACGGTGTACCATCCAACCAACACATCGGTCGTACTTTAAGGGAAGTTTTACCCCAATGGTCATCGCAACTAGAACCGATTTTTCATCAACTGATGGCAACCAGAGAACCATTGCTGAATCAAGAAATTAGTGGTGAAACTTATCCACCAGGGACATATCGTTATGGTCTGGTCAACTACTATCCAGTATGTTTACCAAATGGGCAGTTACTAGGAGTAGGTGTTACAGCAATTGATATTACCCAACTCAAGCAAGCTGAACAAGCATTAAGAGAAAGTGAAGAAAGATTTCGCACAATGTTTGACCAAGCTGCCGTAGGTATTGCCCAAGTAGACTTAGATGGACAATTCCTGCAAGTGAATCCCGCTTTGTGTGAGATTACTGGATATAGTCATGAAGAATTAATACAGTTAAACTTCCAAGAAATTACTCATCCTCATGACATAGAACTGGATTGGATCAATACTCAGCGAGTTTTAGCTAAAGAAATTAAAGGTTATTCTTTAGAGAAGCGCTACATCCGCAAAGATAATTCCATTGTGTGGGTGAATCTGACTTCTACAGCTGTGTGGGATAGTGAAGGGAAAGCAAAATATGGATTTGGGATTATTGAAGATATAAGTGAACGCAAACAAGTAGAAGCAGCGCAACAGTTTTTAGTGGAAACTAGCACCATATTGGCGGCTACTCTCGATTATGAAATCACCTTAAACAACCTTGTTAAATTGGCAGTACCCTTCATGGCAGATTGGTGTACTGTCGATATTCTGCAACCAGACTCATCCATGCGACAAGTGGCGATCGCCACAACTAATGTAGCAAAACGTCAGCAATTAGCCCAAATCCAACAGCGTTATCCCCTAGATGGTACGAGAAAACATCCGTTTCGTAAGTCACTCATACAAGGGCAATCTGTTTTTTATCCTGAACTAACAGACGCTTTTCTTGGGGAATTAGCTGAAGATGAAGGACACCTGCAATTACTACGCAATTTGGGTATGCGTTCCTTGATGCTAATTCCTCTCTATTCCAGAGGGCAATTATTTGGAACTTTGTGTTTTGTCACCGCCGAATCTCATCGTCACTACCAACAAACAGATTTAACTTTAGCTGAAGACATTGCCCGGCGTGCAGCTATAGCCATTGATAACGCTAGATTGTATCAAGAAACTCAACAGGCAAAACAAGCAGCAGAACAAGCCGTCAGTCGCATACTACGTCTGCAAAAGGTTACCGCCGCCCTTTCAGAAGCCTTAACTCCCCAACAAGTAGCTGATGTAGTCGTCAACCAAGGAATTGCTGCTTTGGGAGCTACAGCAGGTTCAGTGGTTTTGCTAGCTAAAGGTGCAACTGTCCTCAAGGTGGTACAAGCAGTTGGCTATCCCCAGTCCATAATCAATAGCTGGACAAGTTTCCCCATAACTGCGCCTGTTCCCTTGGCAGAAACATTCAGAACAAGACAGCCCATTTTCATCCAAAATCCACAAGCTTTAATTGACCGATACCCCAACTTAGCAAGTGCTATAAATACAACTGGTAATAGTGCCCAAGCTTCTATTCCCTTAATGGTAGAAGGAAAAGCAATTGGGGCATTGGGATTAAGCTTTGTTAACCCGCAAGCATTTAATGAGGAAGATCGCGGCTTTATTTGGACATTAGGACAGCAATGTGCCCAAGCGATCGCCCGCGCCCAACTTTACGCCGCCGAACAAACTGCACGGGATGAAGCTGAGACAGCCAATCGCATCAAAGATGAATTTTTAGCTGTACTTTCTCATGAACTGCGAACTCCCCTGAATCCAATTTTAGGGTGGGCCAAGTTACTCCGCACTCGTAAGTATGATGAAGCGACTACAGATCGAGCATTGGCAACCATTGAGCGGAATGCTCAGTTACAAACCCAATTAATTGAAGACTTACTGGATGTATCGCGGATTTTACGGGGTAAGCTGAATTTAAATATCTCTGCGGTCGATTTGAAAATGACTATCGCCGCAGCCCTAGAAACAGTGAGTTTAGCCGCAGAAGCTAAGTCAATTCAAATTCAAACAATATTCACCAATGAAAATATACAGGTAATGGGGGATGCCAGTCGCTTGCAACAGGTGTTCTGGAATCTAGTGTCTAATGCTGTAAAATTTACACCTCCAGGGGGCAGGGTAGAGGTACATTTAGCACAGATAGGACTTGATGCTCAAATTCAGGTGATTGATACAGGTCAAGGGATCACTCCAGAATTTTTGCCTCATGTTTTTGAATACTTCCGCCAAGCCGATGCCAAAACCACTAGAGTATTTGGCGGACTGGGACTAGGACTAGCAATTGTCCATCATCTAGTAGAACTTCATGGGGGTACGGTGCAGGTACAAAGCCCCGGAGAAGGACAGGGGGCAACTTTTACAGTCAAGCTACCGTTGCATAAAAAGCCTGAAACCCGCGTCATGAGTGCTAATTCTTTGCCAGCACAAGTCAGCATTCCCGATTCATTGTTAGCGGGAGTGGAAATTCTTTTGGTAGACGATCAAGCTGATGTCCGAGAGTTTTTTACTGTAGCACTATCACATTATGGTGCAGTCGTCAAGTCTGTAGCATCAGCACGTGAGGCACTCAAAGCATTAGCCCAATCCCAGCCAGATATTTTATTAAGTGATATTGGGATGCCCATCATGGATGGCTATATGCTCATGCGCCAAGTGAGAACAAAGCCACCAGAACTAGGCGGACAAATTCCGGCCATCGCCTTGACTGCTTATGCTGGAGAAATCAACCATCAACAAGCCATAGCCGCCGGATTTCAAAAACATATTTCCAAGCCCGTTGATCCAGTAGAGTTAGCCCAAGCGATCGCTAGTCTGATTCCGCCCAAATGTTAGGCGCACTACTACCACCCTTAAGGACTTCCAAAGAATAAATTATCCAATTTACTCAAATAATATTTGTTATCTTCCCCCTTGCCCCCTGCTCCCTGCCCCCCACTCCCCACCCCTATTACTCAAACAAAAGTATATTTTATAACAATAAATAATTACCAAGTTACTCAGTTTCAACTAGCACACAATTGACATGGGGTAACAAGACACGATACATGATGAGTCAACGGTTAAATTGTTTCAAATGAAAAATTTGATTAATTGCAAGTTTCATCAGTATCAGGAGGGTGATAATGGATGCCAACTTAATTGTTTTTAATATCCTGAATCCGCCAATCTTGTTTTTCTTTTTAGGGATGATTGCTGTTTTTGTCAAGTCGGATCTAGAAATTCCGGCACCAATACCCAAACTCTTTTCGCTGTATCTGCTGTTGGCGATTGGCTTTAAAGGGGGAGTGGAACTGATCAAAAGCGGTATTACTCAGGAAGTAGTGCTAACGCTGTTAGCCGCAATGTTGATGGCTTGTTTTGTGCCAGTTTATTCCTTTTTTATCCTGAGACTGAAACTTGATACTTACGATGCAGCTGCGATCGCAGCCACCTACGGCTCTATTAGCGCTGTCACCTTCATTACGGCTAGTGCCTTTCTCAGTGAGCTGGGCATTGATTATGATGGTTATATGGTCGCAGCTCTGGCCCTGATGGAATCTCCAGCAATTATTGTTGGTCTTCTTCTGGTAAATATATTTACTACCGATGGCAAGCGGGACTTATCTTGGACGGAAGTCTTACAAGAGGCATTTCTCAATAGTTCAGTTTTTCTCCTAGTGGGTAGTCTTTTGATTGGTGTTTTAACAGGAGAACATGGTTGGCAGGTATTAGAACCCTTTACTCAGGGCTTATTTTATGGTGTTCTCACCTTCTTTTTACTTGATATGGGAATAATTGCTGCCAAAAGAATTAAAGACTTGCAAAAAACCGGATTTTTTCTGATTTCATTTGCCATACTAATTCCAATAGTCAATGCCGGTCTTGGGTTACTGATTGCCAAAGTCATCGG
Source organism: Anabaena sp. CCY 9613 (assembly GCF_963920895.1). Lineage (NCBI taxonomy): Bacteria > Bacillati > Cyanobacteriota > Cyanophyceae > Nostocales > Nostocaceae > Anabaena > Anabaena sp. CCY 9613. Next base: position 202,173 of record NZ_CAWUDE010000002.1, on the reverse strand, counting down.
TATGCCACAGGGAGATTCACTCTTATTTGCTGTACTATGTGCCAGTGCTTCTTATATTGCTGTCCCTGCTGCCATGCGAATGACTGTCCCCGAAGCAAACCCTAGTCTGTACGTTTCTACCGCTTTGGCAGTGACTTTCCCATTCAATATTATTGTGGGAATTCCGTTATATCTCTACGGAATCAACCTGTTCTGGAGGTAATAATATGCACCTAGTTAAAAAGATAGAAGTGATTGCCAACTCCTTTGAACTTGGCAAAATTTTAGATGTTTTAGACAAATCAAGTGTACATAATCATATTGTGATTCGTAATGTGGCTGGTAAAGGATTACGAGGCACAACAGAAGATTTAGACATGACAATGCTCGATAATGTTTACATCATCGCCTTTTGTATGCCAGAGGAAATCAAGCCTGTAGTCGAAAACATTAGACCACTGCTCAACAAATTTGGAGGAACCTGTTACATCTCAGATGTCATGGAGATTCGCTCTGTCAAATGTGTAGCATCTCTGTAAGAGGTTAATCAATTTCATGAAGCATTTTAGAGAACGTCGTGACTTTTTGAAGTTGGGGGTCACAGGAGCATTGGGGATGATGGTAACTGGCGGGGATTTACTTTGGCACAGCGAACAAGCTCAAGCTGCTACCCTAGCTACCTCTGAGTCCCTGAGTGCCGATGCTGTGCTACAAAAGCTAATGGCAGGAAATCAGCGATTTGTGCAACATCAACCTCAATACCCTGATCAATCTGCGGCTAGAGTCCAGGAAGTTTCTCAAGCGCAACATCCATTTGCAACTATCCTCAGTTGTGCTGATTCAAGAGTTTCACCAGAAATTATTTTTGATCAGGGGATTGGTGATATTTTTGATGTCCGGGTTGCGGGAAATATTGCCACGCGGGAAGTACTCGGTAGTATTGAATATGCTGTTGTGTTGTTAGGTACGCCCTTGCTAATGGTGCTGGGTCATGAACGATGCGGTGCAGTTACTGCGGCTGTGCAAAAAGAATCGCTGCTGGGTGACATTGGCAGTTTTGTCAAAGCAATCCAACCAGCTGTGACAAGAGTCAAAAATCAGCCAGGCGATGCAGTTGAGAATGCTGTGGTGGCAAATGTGCAATATCAAATTGAGCGATTAAAGCGCTCAAAGCTTTTAACTGAACGGATAAAGACAGGCAAGTTAGAAATTGTGGGGGGTCGTTACGACTTGGATACAGGTAGTGTCACCATTATTACTTGAGGCACCATAATCATCAAAGTTGGGTTGAGGCGACAAAACCCAACATCTTGTCCCTGTTGGCGATCGCTTGACTTTTAAGACAGTAGCTACGAATTTTGGATCTTATTTCATCCCCGATCCTAACCTCTTCAATCTGTAATTTGTAATTACTATAAATCAGGTATTTAACTGAATAAGTTATGTCTTTTATCCAATAATTCCAGTATCTTGAAACCTGAGAGTGTCAAGATAATTGGTGATAAATAATTCTTTACCTTTAGCAGCATTACTTTGTTTATAATTATTCATTCCATACTGTAATTCCCACTCAAAAATATTAGATGCTGGAAAATTTTCTCTAATTTTAGGTGAGTTATCATAAGTTATTAGCCAACGGTGATCACATCGTGTGACTAATTCAGCAAACCTTTGATGCTCAAAAGATGTATGTAAATCACCATCTTTTCCATACAACCTAGATTTAGTTGCAGCAAAATAAGGCGGATCTAAAAATATAAATACATTTTTACCATCTGCGTGTAATAGTTCACCGTAATCTAAATTAGTAATTTTGACATCACTTGTTAAAATATTTTCTAATTTCTCTAGGCGGTCTATTGATGAGTAAGTAAAGCGTTTGTGAAAAGCTTGCTCAGAAAATCCCCCAGATTCGACAGTTCCAGAAAAAGTAATTCTATTGAGAATAAAAAAGCGTACTGCTCTATCAAAATCAGATAAATTATTGGTATCTATACTTGTTAATTCTGTAAATAATAATTTACCATCTGTATATTTATCTTTAACATGACGGATTTCTTGTACTAATTTTGCTAAATGAGATTGAGAGTATTTCCAAAACAAAAATAGTTCCCGATTTAAATCATTAATCCAAATTTTTAGGTGAGGAAATTCTTGTTTTAAATAAATAAATACAGAACCTCCGCCCACAAAAGGCTCTCTAAACTCCGAAAAGCTATCTGGTAAGTAATCGGCTATTTGTTTAATAGCTTTTGACTTACCACCTGGGTAACGTAGTGGACTTTTGATCATTATTTTAAATCTGGATTAAAATATTATTTAGTTGGCGAATTGAAACCAAATATAGATAGAATCCAGTGATACCATTCTGGAAGAGTAATTAAAACATTTAATGCTGATTCCAAATCTACATTATCTAAATCTTTATTATAAATACTTACGATTAGATCATAAAACAAGTCTAAAAAAACTCTATCTTGTTTATTTAATAAAATAAAATTTCCGTTATGACTATTTTGTAATTGCCTAATATGTTCTTTACCTACCTTACCTGTAATTTCTGGTAGTCGTTCATCTCGAAAAAGTTCAAATTTACTTTGGGGATAAATATTAACTAATTCATTAAAATTGCCAATGCGACTTGTAAAAGAATTACCATTTATTTGCAGAAAACCAATTACATAATTTCGCACACCGTTTTCTATAACAATATGTTCTGGCAATTGTTTTTTACCTAAACGATATTGTGTTAATTTTACGGGCTTAATCTTGTTGAAAGCATCAGCAATAGTTTTTAATTTACCGATATCATCGGAATCAGTAATAATAGCCGAATTGCTATATTTTTGCTCTAGTTCATTTTTATGTTGATTTAGATATTTAATTACAGGATTTACTAAAGTACGTTCAATTTTATCTCTATCAGGTAAAAAAGGTGATAACTTATCATATAGATTGCTAATATCAATAGAACCAGGTTGTTGAATTGCCTGGATAACATGCATTAGAACTTCGATTGATACCTGTTGTTGATGTTGTAAAATTCTCAACTGCTGTTCTGCTTTTTCATCTTTATCTGGTTCATGTATGACTTTTTTCTCAATTGGTAAGGGAATGTCATGAACTTTATAGTTATAGTAATCAGCAGCACGATTTAACACTGCTCTAATGGGTTTGTGTCCTAAAATATCATCTAATTCTTCTGGAGAAAATAACTGCTCTAAAGTTATGCTTGTAGATTGAAGCTTAATTTGTAGAATTGCTTTGATTTCGCTTTCGGTAGGCTGACGTAAATAAACTTGATACTGTGAGATTCTTCCGATAACAGCATAATCAAAAGTTGTTTTAAATTGTTCCCATCTATCAGGAAATAAATTGAGAATAATTAAGCTATTGGGAACATGGGTGAAAATTTCTTTGACAGCTTCCCCAAAGTTTAACAAGATTTCTTTATTATGAGATTGCCCTAATGCTTCTAATTGATCAAAAATAATAATTAACGGCTCATCTAATATAGAAAGCTTACCTAAAACTGAAATAACTTCCAAAGAAAAAGCTTCTTGGCTAACTTCTTCTCCCCAATTAGGTAAACCAACTTTTTCTGCTTCTTCGTCGGTTAAAACATTCCCTGCTAACCAACGAGTAGTAATATTTTTGTATCCATAATCTGTATAGCTACAATACTTAACCATTCCTTTGATGATAGATAAAGCATAACGACCCGCAGCATAATTGCTCATCCACCAATCATTAATAGTTTTTTCAATATACTGCCATGAATCTCGCTTAATTTGGGTATTTTCGCCTAATAAATTATTAATATTATTTGCTGATAAATCATTTAAATTATTGACAAATTCTTTATATTTTTGTGAAACATTTATATTACCTAGATTAATAATCGTCCGAAAAGAATTAATAATTAAATATTCTAACTGAGAAAGATGACCAACTTTCTCAACTAAAGATTCTAAAATTCGGCTATAAATATGATAAAGTATCGCTTGAGCATTATTAGGCTGACGAATAAATAATAATCTGTTACTGGGTAATCGATTTTGAGCCAGTCGCATCATCAAGTGGGTTTTACCGGAACCTGGTTCACCAATAACAACTATACCTTTACTTTGATAATTGATATCTTGTTTGACATCTTCTAAGCCTCTTGTCAAAATGAGAAATTCTCGATGGTAAGTATCAAAATAATCTGGATGATTTTGAAAAGGAGTATCAACTCTGCTGCTACTAAACGGGTTGGCTTGATATTTTAAATTTTCTAGCATGATTTTTTTATAAAGTTGGTATGTAAATTCGGCATCATATCTAGCTGTATGTGCCATAACAGAGTTGAAATATTGATTATTAGCTCGTAAATTTAAATACTTACTCAAGTAGTCTAAAGAATAACTTTCCAATCCTTGCCAATAACTTTTAGCTAAGTTGTAAGTACACTCAAATTGTAAATTGGGACAAGTTAGACCTACTTTGCGGAAACTATATTTAAGAACATCAATATCATGCTCGGCATAATGGCAAATTATTGTTTTACCTTGAACAGTAGTAAGAAATTCTGTTAGCAGAGTTTTCAAACTTTTGAGGTTAGAAAATTTTGGGGATATACGAGGATGTTCATTAGATAAACCCTCATAAATCACTACACCGTGACTGTCTATAATTGCTAATTCGCTTAATTCCGGTTTGCCTTCCGTGTCTACAACAACAAAATTCATATTTAAGTAAATTCACTTAAACGAAAGTAATATTTATCAAGATTATAAACTATTCATTTAAAATGGCGAATTACCTCAGCTACAGACCAAGCTTGAGCGATCGCACCTTGAGGTTGATGAGGCCAGTCACCATCAAAAATTTCCGAAATCGAGTTCAGACAAGCATCAAATAAAAAGTGATCCAATAAAGGTTGCCAATCAAAAGGTAATGGCTCTTCTGGGTAAGAACGCTGCCAAGCTCGAATAAAAGGGCCAATCAGCCAACCCCAAACTGTACCCTGGTGGTAGGAGCGATCGCGCTGTGTTGAGTCGCCTATGTATTGACCTATATAATCTGGATCAGCTGGATCAAGACTGCGAAGTCCATAGGGGGTAAGTAAACGAGCCAGTGCCAAATCAACTATTGCGCGCCCTTGCTGTTGCGAAAACCCACAATGATGCAGCGATAATGCCAAAATCGCATTGGGACGAATCTGGGAATTGCGGCCATCATCCGGATCAATCGAGTCATACAAATAGCCGATCTGGGGATTCCAAAATTTTTGTAGGGAAAATGTAACTTGTTGCGCTTGTTGTGCATAACGCTGTGCCTGTTTTGCAAGACGCGCAGGTTCGCCCAATTCAAGTTGACTCAAACGTTCTGCCCACTGGCTCATCCAACATAAAGCCGAATACCACAGGGCATTAATTTCCACTGGTTTCCCATTTCGGGGGGTTACAGGCTGCCCCTCAATCACCACATCCATCCAAGTAAGAGCTACACCTGGCACATCCCAACTTAGTAGCCCATCGATAGCGTCAACTTGGATGTTGTAACGTGTCCCACCGATAAAGGCTTTGTGAATTTGCTGTACTACAGGGAATTGTTCTGCCAAAAACTGCCAGTCTTGTGTGGCTTCTAAGTAAAGTCCTAAAGTTTCAATCCACCACAAAGCAGCATCAATACTGTTATAAGACGGTTCATCATCGACATCAGGAAAAACATTAGGGATTAAACCGTGGCGACAGTAACGCCCAAAAGTTTGCAGTAGTCCTTTTGCCAACTCAAAGCGCTTTGTGACTAGGGCTAAACCAGGTAAAGCAATTAAGGTATCACGTCCCCAGTCATTGAACCAGTGATAACCAGCAATCACTGTGGGGCCAGCGATGGAAGCTCGATAAACGATAAATTGATCGCTGGCTTTTAGTAGTTGTTGCCAAATTGGGCATGAGGGGGAAGAAGTAGAGGACACGGGGGAAGAAAGTTTTTGATCTTCCAACTCCCTACTAACTTGATTCCAGCCGAAAATCTGGGAAAGCCTTTCTTGTTCTGCTTCTACTGATTCTGTAAAGGTTTCGGAAGTGAGTACACTTTGCAGTGGATCGGGAAAACCCATCTGTGCTTCTAAAGTCACCACATCTCCTGGCTGGAGAGTCACTGTCAAGTAACCAGGGCTGTAGAGTTCTTCGCGATCGCCTAATCCTCTTTTCTTTTCTTCTGGTAACTCATAATCCCAATACCACACTGCGTCTGCTTGATATTCTCCTTGCGTCCAACGCAGGTGCCAAGGTGTACCAAAGTCTCCCGAAAAGATGGCTTGGAGACAGACTTGATTGTGACCAAGTAATTGCGAAAACTGTAAACCTGGATGCTGATGTTGTTGGTGATGAAAATCGCGATCGCCTATTAATAACCGCAGCCGTAAAATGGCGGTGTCACTTCCCTCATAGCGATAGTGAATCAACACCCGATGGGAAAAAGATGGCGTCACTCCCCATTGTCCAACCTCCCCACTTCCCCAACTGTGGGGCATGATTAATTGCCTGCTTAACTGCCAATTATCTTCACCCCAAATCCATTTAGGAACTGGGTTAATATCAAAAGAGCGTAGCTGTTTATAGCCTGCCGGCGAAATTTTACCACTCCCCCAAAAGTTCGTTCCTAAGGCTATCACTCTTCCTGATACTTCCACGCTAGCTTCTAGGTGAGAAAATAGCAGAGTCCGGCTGGAAGGCGGATTAGTCGCCGCAAATAGCCAACCATGATAAGTGCGTGTGCGGACATCAGAAACTGTACCACTGGCAAAACTTCCCAAGCCATTGGTGAGTAACCATTCTCTTGTATCTAAATCAGGCATTTGCTACTCAAAATCGTTATGACTATGATATAGTCGTAACAGAACGTAATTAAATTTGCACAGCGTTAATGGGTAAGTGTTAGCTGACCCAAATTTTAACGCTATTATACGGATATAAGTTGAAGGAGAATTCGGTTAATGTCCCTCACTTACGCAACAGAAGGATGCCTACGTGTAGGCCAGCAGGCTCCTGACTTTACAGCGACAGCTGTGGTAGATCAAGAATTTAAGACGATTAAACTTTCCGACTATCGCGGTAAGTATGTCATCCTGTTTTTCTACCCTCTAGACTTTACCTTTGTTTGTCCCACAGAGATCACAGCATTTAGCGATCGCTACGAAGAATTTAAAAAAGTTAACACCGAAGTTCTAGGTGTTTCCGTTGATAGCGAGTTTTCTCATCTCGCGTGGGTTCAAACTGATCGCAAATCTGGCGGTGTTGGCGACCTCAACTATCCTCTAGTTTCCGACATCAGGAAAGAAATTAGCGCCGCTTACAACGTCCTTGATCCAGCAGCGGGTATTGCCTTACGTGGTCTGTTCATCATTGATAAAGATGGTGTAATTCAGCACGCTACCATCAACAACCTAGCCTTTGGTCGTAGCGTTGATGAAACCCTGCGGACATTACAAGCAATTCAGTATGTTCAGTCCCATCCCGATGAAGTTTGCCCAGCTGGTTGGCAACCTGGGGACAAAACCATGAATCCTGATCCAGTGAAGTCTAAAGTCTACTTCTCTGCTGTCTAGATTTCCCTAGCAGGCAAGATTGCCAAAACCACAGATGCACACAGCGAAAAGTTTACGCGTCCAATTTTCCCGGCGCCAATCTTTTCCAGACAGATGAACACAGATATTTATTATTTAGTGTTAGTTTGTATGCATATCTGTGGTTTTTTAATTTAAAGTTTTTTATAAAAAATTGGCATAAAAATATGTTGACTTCTACTGATTTTAGTGGCTTATTAAATGAGCGGTTCTTTCGCAACTTTTTCCCAATCCCAGCTATAAATCAGCTAAGAATGGGAGTAGGTACACCAGATTTTCAACTGCCAGATATCACCAATGGCACAGTGGTGAAATTATCGAATTACAGAGGCAAACAACCAGTATTGCTCGCCTTTACACGCATATTTACTGAAAAGCAATATTGTCCCTTTTGTTTTCCTCATATCAAAGCTTTGAATGAAAACTACGAACAATTTAAAAATCGTGGTATCGAAGTTTTAATGATTACTAGTACGGATGAAAAACAAAGTCAAATAGTTGTTAAAGATTTGGGTTTAAAAATGCCGTTGCTGAGTGACCCTAGTTGTCGGGTATTTCGCACATACAAAGTAGGACAAGCTTTAGGTGCGCCTTTACCAGCCCAGTTTGTTTTGGATAAAGATGGCAAATTGACCTACAGGCATTTGTTTTCCTTCTTAGATCACAATGCTAGTGTGGAGAGATTATTAACAGAATTTTGAAGGGGCTAGAGAATTTATAGTGCCCAACCCCAATTTCTGATAAAACTTTGTGGACGCAAGTGCAATTCCCTGGTTACCAAATTTAGGTTTTCCCTTGATGGACTACCAAAAACTAAGTGCTTGGACTGAACGCTTAATGACACGTCCTTCATGGCAAGCAACTCAACCCACACCAGAAATAATTGCCGCCTTTAAGTCTCGGATGCAAGCCTTAACTGCAAAACAGTAGCACTTTTAAGCGCCCAGACTTGAAAGCTTGAGCGCTTGCATAATAGTTGCAGAGAAACTTCTGCCAAGTAGTGGAATTAAGCAGGCATCATTTGCATAGATCTGCAAGCTTCTGCACATTTACGACAAGCCGCAGCACATTGCATCATCTTTTGGTCTGCGCTCATTTGTTCGCAAGCCATTGCACAGCGATCGCACATTTCAGCACACAGCATACAAGTGCGTCCCATGAACTCAGAACCACCCATCATCATGTTCATGCACATCATGCACATTTCTGAGCAGTCGCGCATCATGCCCATCATACTTGTGTTCATTTGCTTACCACCTTGACTCATGCAGTAAGTCATAGTTTCCATGCACATTTTGTGACATTCCATGCAGGCATTAATGCAGTTTTGCATTTCGGTAGTCATGGTTTCCGTCATCATCATCATCATCGGAAATACCTCCTGATTTGTTGATGCTTAGATATATTTTTGGCAGGGATACTTTTAACACTAATCATATTTTTTGTATAGTCAATAGTTTTTTATTTGATTTTATCAGGCTACTAACTCGATATAATTACCGGATTTTTTTAGCCAATACTACATAAAATTAGTGTTGTTTTTACAGTAACCTATGTTTGGCAATACTTATAAACTCCCTGCTATTACTGGGGATTTATTTTAGTTATCCAATATTCCATTGGGGATCACTATAGCAACCGATATTTTGCCAGATAATAATGTCTGATTTTTTTACAAAAGCTGTACATAAGCACCTCGCCCTGGCGATTATAAAAATGCCTCCGGCACGCTACTCGGCTATAAAAACTAAGTCCGCCTGCGTGGACTAACGGAAAATCAAGGTTTTTAACCCGCGTATGTGCCTTCCCTTCGGGAAGATGCTATGCGTCTTGCCTGTGTAGCCGTGACTTCCAGTCGCCTGGTGTTCTTTGAACATAGACTGGATTGTTGATACATTATTTATGCTGAGTTATGAATCCAGAATTATTGAAGGTACTGAACCAGAATCGTTATGAAATCTCTACACCGTCCCGATTTATATGGCTGGTCTACTTTCAATCCTGCAAGAAATATTGATTTCAATGGGATTGCCTGGGTTCGTCCAGGGGGCAATATCTTGATTGACCCAGTAGCCCTATCCAACCATGATTGGAATCACTTGCAATCCCTTGGTGGTGTGGTTTGGATTGTGTTGACAAACTCTGAACATGTCAGATCTGCTAAGGAAATTGCTGATCAAACTTATGCCAAGATAGCTGGCCCTGTGGGGGAGAAGGATTGTTTTCCTATACATTGCGATCGCTGGCTGGCGGATGGTGATGAAGTGGTACCAGGATTAAAGGTGCTGGAACTCCACGGTTCTAAAACTCCGGGTGAGTTGGCGTTGTTACTGGAGGACACAACTTTAATTACAGGGGACTTGGTACGCGCCCGCAAGGCTGGTAGTTTAACAATTTTACCAGATGAGAAGTTGCTGAATCGTAAGGCGGCAGTGGCTTCTGTGGAGCGGTTAGCCGCACTACCTCACGTTGAAGCGGTATTAGTGGGTGATGGTTGGCCTGTATTTCGAGATGGACGCGATCGCTTGAAGGAACTTGCAGCAACTCTATGATTTAGGTTACTTTACGCCCCACTTCTGTGTTCTTAAATTCATTTCTGTCATCTTGTCTGCGGGAAACCAACTTTTAATTCTTAATTCTTGCAACAAGATGTCATAAGGAGTGCCTAAGGCAGTGATTGTGGTAAATAAGTTAAAACGTCCCAATAAAACCGCTAATCCTTGGCATTCTCGTCCAGCAAATTGGTTATAAACCTCATCCATCATGAAAAGTGGAGTTTTTGTCATGGCGACGCCAGGAAGCAATCTCATAATCTTGACTACAAACTACAGTTTTCAAAGTAAACAAGGTTTAACTTTGTTTTATTTATAACCGTTATCTTGTTTTTTCCAGTGGCTTCATTCACTAGCAAAATGCCATAAGAATCCAATTTTATTTATGAAAATGCGGTTTTTTTCATTAATCGGAATGATGTTCCCATAAATAATTGAATATGGCTAAAAATTCGTCCATATCTATTGTGGATTCACCGCTATCATTAAAGTAAATTATCAAGCAGACGCTTTCCAGTTGCATTAAACAACTCCCTGACGACAAAGCTCAAGTTCTCATAACACAGGATTTCCTAGTATGAACTTATTTTCTAGCTCTGTTTCAGTTTTTGGGAAAGCTGGTCTATTCTTGGCAGGTTTTATTAGCTTTGTATCTACCCCAGTATCAGCACAAATAGTGGACACCATAGGTACCCTAGAAGCAGAACAAGGCGGTTTAACAGGTTCAATTACATTTATTACTCCTAGTGGTTATATCACCTCGATTGCTGCCGAGAAAGTTTCTCCTGAAGGCACATATTTGGCAGGTATTGGTGGTGGTGGTGTCTATACAGTTACAGGCACAATACTTCATGATTCGATTACTAGAACCACTATTCCAAGCATAACGCTCATTGCTGGCCCAACGGTACCACTAGCAATCTTACTCCCTGGAGAAGATACTCTTGCACGTAATGTTATTAATTTACTCAGATCCGGTACACTCACACTAGACGAATACACAGCAATTCTCCGAGCTTCTCTTGGTCCAGGTGGTTTAGATTAATTATATACTACCAAGATTTATTCACACCTAATCCAGTTAAAAATAAACATCCTCAGAAGTTCATAAAATTATTGAATCAGGGCACTAAATAGTGTCCTTTTTAATATTTTCTATATGAGAGCCAGGAACAGCTAAAATTGCAGCCCTCCTTCAAAACGTACTTCTAAACCATTATCGCTAATTCCTAGACGAGATTCCCAAAAACCACCATTACCTGCAAGATTCTTTTTTATTATTAATCCATAAGATAAATCAGATACTCGATTCTTAATTCCTTGCTCACTAGTTCTAAAGTTTTGCAAATAAGCTCCAATAGACCAATAAGAATTAAGCTGTTGTATACTTTCTAATGAATAGAAAAAATTATCTTTTATTTCCATGAAAGTGCTAAATTCTAATCCACTTATCAGACTCAATTCCCCTTGAAAGAAACCTAATTCTCTTAAATTGCGTTTATTATTAATCAATAAAACTCCTGAGGTCAGTGAATAATTTAAATTTCTATCTTGTCGAGAAAAAGAATAACTTAAATTTAAATAATCAGGATTTGAAGAATTGGCAGCACTATTCCAAGAAAAACGTAAAGCGGGAATATGATTAGTAATTGCTTGGGTTTGTCCTCTTGCATCAACTTCTACATGAGTATTCAGAAACTTTAATAAGCCATTAGCATAAATACCTATATTTGGTTCTGATACACCTAAGTTATTGTTGGCAATATGAAATGCCGAGTCAGAATTTAAGTTAAACCAAATGCCAGAATTAACACTGTAATTCCATTTACCAGAAGAACCTGCCCATAGTGCTTCTGTAGTAGGTAAATATAAATAACCTCTAAAAGATTGAAGATGAGTATTAATTTGACCAATTTGAGAAAGTTCAAGGCGGTCAAAGGCAATATCAAATGAACGTACATTTACTGGTACAGCAATCATATCTACTGAGTTAAAGTTTTGGACAAATTGCTGGCCATTAGGACTAATCAAATTTACCTGGACAGCCGATGAGCGATTACTAGGACTAACAGATGTTTGATCTATAGGAATAGGTACACCTGTAAATGATAAAGGGCCAAAACTATTGTCAGAAAGTCGAACTTTAGTAATGTATGTATTACCTGCATTCCAACTACTATTGCCATGAATAAATTGAACACCCCGTTTATGATTACCAGTACGAATTTGGAAAATATCTGAATTATTAGGTGTAATCAAACTGGGAAAAGTAAATGTTCCAGAAACTTGTTCTAAACCACTGCTACGATTACCCAATAACAATGTTTTGTTAAGTCGTTCATTGATTTGTCTTCTTTGATCTGGAGTTGCTTTTGAGTTAAGTAGTGCAAAGTTTTCTTGCCGCTCTAATCTGGCTTTTGCTTCTGTTAAACTTTGTGATAATGGCTGAGGCTCAATTAATTTAAAAATACCTCCCATTAACATGCCTAAAGTAGAATTAGCACTTTGTAATTTATCTATTTGACTTGAATTACTAGATAAAGATAAGGAAATACCAAGATTAGTAAAAACATTAGTATAAATTACTTTAGTTTCTGCGGCATCATATTGTAATAAAGTCTGATTATGAGGGCGGCTAAATTCAAACTTATGCCAGTTATAACTTTCTGTTCTTTCTGTGCGACGAATAAGTCGAGGCTCTCTTTGACCCAAAGAAACCCAATATAAGGAATTTAGGTAATATTCCTTGCGTTCCTTTTCACTGAGGAAAGGATTAACTAAGATATTCAATAAATCCCGATTGTCGAATTTGCCTAACTGACCGATTTTGATTCCTGGTACAGAGGTAGTTTCTGCTTGAAAATTTGAATTTTCTCCATTTAAAGGGTTTCCCCAAGAAATACCTAACTTTTCTAAAGTTGTTTGAGATACTTGTGAGCCTACAAACAAACCATCTTCTAATAATGGTTGTAAATTATTAGTAGGAAATGCTTGTAAAATTAAAGGAGTATTTTCTATATCTAAGTTTTCAAATAAAGCTCCTCCACCCCTAGAAGTATAAGTTGATGCACTGGATAAATTGATAATATTATTGATGGGTAAACTGGCAGAATTTTTCTCTAAATTCAGTTCCAATTCACTATTGATCATAATTGGAGGTGCAGCAATTTCTCCAGGGTTAAAAGCCTCTGCGGCAATAGATTGAATATATAATTTTTTGATGTCAATTTCACCTGTTAGTTCTTCAAAAGTTTGAGGAATTGCCCAAACTGCTTGCTTTCCCCAGAGCCTTTGAGTTAATTGGACACTTTGTTGCCTTTGAATTTCAGTTGATTGAGCTTGGTAAGATATTCCACTTTGCCAGCCCTGAGTTTCAATGACAACTCGATTATCAGATAATACCCAGTAAAATTGTTCTTGATTGGGAAAATGGGCAAAGTTAAATTTATTAACTATCGGTTCTCCAGTGGCAAATATAAAGGAAACATCAGTATAGTTTTGATGATGGTTAGGATTAAATAAAGATGAGAATTTAATATTGTCTGAGGGATGAACAATCCAAGGGTATCTATTAACACTATTAGTAATAGCATTTAAGATAATTACTTCTTGAGCTTGTCTGGGTAAGAGTTGATTGGTAGTTTCTTCATTGGTATCTCTAGGCTCAGATTCTAAAATTTCTGGAGTATTGAGTATTCCTGGAATATCTATTTTATTAAAATTGGGAAAAATTTGAATTGTGTCTGGAGTTAATGTTTGTGTAATAAATATATCTTCTGTCAAAATTTTGCTTGGCGTATCTTGAGAAGATATGCTAAATTGCTTGTAATCTATATTTGGTTGTATTTTGGCTGCGGATTTTACCGGAAAGAGAATAATAAAGGACAAGAATGTAGTCAATGTTAAGTTGATATAACTCTGACTAATCATTAATTTATTTAATATAAATATTCACTTTTTTTTAAGTGGTAACTTGAATATAGGCATTCACCTTTTGCTCCATATCCTAATCTAGGACGTGGAATTTATTATTCAACCAGAGATAGAATGAATTAAGGAGTTAAAGAGTTATAGTAATGCACCTTGAATTAATGACTAATGCAGTTATTTAACAATAACCGTCCACATAGCGTGTAACGCATACCGCCAAATGCGCCCAGAAAATAAATTTATTGCTATTTTTCTTGGAATGTCCAAACACCTTCATCCCAATCGAAATCTGTTGGAGGTGATTGTAACCAATGTTGACAACGTAAAAGATGCAACATGGCCGCTTTATCTTGATTATCAACAGCTAAAACTTTGGCAAACTCAGCCCTAGCATAAGTGAAATTACGACCAAGATAATACTCACGCCCTTTGTGATAATGTTCAATTACTTGTAATTTTTCACTACTAACAGGATCAGAACGCAAACCGACTAATTCGTAAATTGCTACTGGTTCGTTTCTGCCTTTAACACGAATATAATCTAGTTCTCTAGCCCAAATATATTCTTGGCAAGGTTTAAAAGTATTATCACTGAGAATAATATCGCAACCGTATTGTTTACTCACACTTTCTAAGCGTGAACCGAGGTTAACACCGTCACCAATGGCAGTAAATTCCATGCGTTTACTGGAGCCAATATTACCACTGATGACAGTATCAGAATTGATGCCAATACCAATATTAATTCTCGGCTTACTAGCGGCGTAGCGACGTTGATTAAATTCGTGCAAACGATGGCGCATTTCTACTGATGTTTGTACTGCCATCCAAGCATGGTCTTCTAAAGGTAGGGGGGAACCAAACACAGCCATGATGGCATCACCGATATATTTATCTAAAGTGCCTTTATGTTTAAAAACGGCTTCTACCATCGATTCAAAATAGTCATTGAGCATACTCACCACTTCTTCTGCTTCCAGATTTTCTGTCAAAGTGGTGTAGCCGCGAATATCAGAAAATAAAATCGAAACTTCCTTGCGATCGCCTCCTAGTTTAGCATCATCTAATTTCAATAATTCTTCGGCTAATTCCTGGGTCATGTAGCGATACATGGTACTTTTGAGGCGCTTTTCATCGCTGATATCTTCCATCACCACCAGCGCCCCCCGGACTTGTTGTTGGTCGCTAGCATCCGCAATGGTATTAATCGATAAATTAATACTGTGTTGTTCTGTACCAGTATTTACCAGGGTACGATCAGGATAATATTGCTGACAATGCTTGATATTATTGGCTTGTAAGGCATCGTGACACCACTTACTAAAGTCACCCTCTTTAATTGCGATCGCCTCAGTAATTAATTTACCTTCTAAACGCTCTTCTGCTTCTAGCCCTAACAAACGTTTAGCACTTTCATTAGCCGCAATAATTGACCCAGCTTTATCTGTGGAAATCACACCGTTAGAAAGACTCCGCAAAATATCCCGTTGCATTTGTTCTTGTTGCTTGACTGTGGCAAACAACTGAGCATTTTGTAAAGCCACCCCGGCTTGAATATTAAAAGCTTCCATAAATTCTTCATCGTTGCGGTCGAAACTTGCTTGGAAGCATTCAGGGGCTTTAGGCCAAGTAGCTGGATTATAGGCGGGAAAATCCCCGGATTTCTTTTTATTTACCAGTTGAGTCACCCCAATCAATTGTTGATCAGCGTTGAAGACTGGCATACATAGTAAACTACAAGTACGATAGCCATTTTGCTGGTCAATTTGTTTGGCTGTATCCGAGTCAGGATGGTCATACAAGTCAAAGGGAATATTTAGCTTTTGCCCAGATGCACCGACTATACCTGCAAAGCCCTTACCTATAGGTACTCGTAACTCCCTTTTGGACCCATCATCTTGAGTAATTTTAGTCCATAATTCATGGCGATCGCGGTCTATCAGCCAAAGGGTACTGCGGTCAGCGTTCATTAGTTCCTTGGCTTCATCCATTACCCGCTTCAAGGTATCTTCTAAATCAAGGCTGCTTTGACTTAAAGACTTAATTGCCTTCATCAACGCCGCTACAGCCCTTTGTTTTTGAGTCGCCATATAAAACGAACGCGATGACTCTAAAATCAGTCGAATTGAAGGCGCAAATTCTTGAAATAATTGTTCATCAGCCGTAGTAAAGCCTCTAGTATCGATGCGTTCACCAAGAGGAACTTCTATATGATTGAGCGACTTTAATTTATTCAATAATTGTACTACTGCCACTAATTTTCCTTGTTCATTTAATAGTGGCAAAGCTAGCATTGTATAGGTGCGGTAACCTGTGCGTTTTTCTTGTTCTTGAGCAAATATCGAACGCGGGTCTTGATAGAAATCAAAAGGAATATTCACTACTCTTTTAAAAGTTGCCACCTCACCAGCAATACCTTTATCGGCTGGGATGCGAATTTCTAAATGTTCTCCTTCTCCTGCTGCTAAAATAGACCAAAGTTGTTGTTTTTCTTCATCTAATAAAAATATAGTTGTCCTATCTGCACCGAGTAATTCTCCTGTTTTGAAAGTGATAGAATGCAACATTTCTTGGAGAATTGTTTCAAACCCTTGAGAATCTAACATTGACAGGGTTTGATTCACAATCTGTAGTTTTTGCTCTACTTCCGTAACAACTTGTTTAAAAGTATCTTGAGTTAGGGGAGCAAGAAACGTAGAAAAAGTTGCCTTTTTTTTATCAAGAGTACCCACAGAATCTGACGTGGGTTGCAAGTAGTGATTGTCTTGGTTGTTAACACCAATCATTAAACCAGCAGTATCACTAAAACTACGTTTATCCACTGACATAAATATTTTTTTTGGATATAAAGTTAGATTTTTAGAAATAATCAACATTGTCAAATCAAACAGGAATTACCCATTTAACTGACAATACTCGTAGAGGTACTGAATATAGAGTTCCCCAAAATCTAACTCAATTAACACTTGTAAGATTAAAATAAAATATTCATTAAGTCTTTTTTGAGCCAAAGCTCCTTCTCTACGGGATGCTACTTGATCAGCGAGTTATGTCCACAAAAGTACACTCACCGAAAAACTGCTACTCTACGGAGGTGCAATTCAGCAAGCAGGCTCTGTCAAAGCTCGTCGTTCCCAAAGAATTCAACTGGTTTGTTGCACGACTGGCTACAAATATTTCTGATTACTACAAGGCTCAGGCTCCACTTCAAGGTGGACAATCGCAACTATTTAAACCCCAAAATAATAGTTTTCTACCGGACATAATATTTAGTCCTTAAGCCCCACCCTATCTATGCTTGACGGGTGGGGTCTGCCACGAATCAGTAAAATACTTAATGTTTAGTGCTTAATTTCTAGATTAAGGATGTAACTTCCTAGTTGGACTTTTTCTCCCCACAATTCGTATTCCACCCGCAAATGTTCTGGTAGATGGTGACCGTTGAGTAATAGGGTTTTTGTAAAATTCCGTAAACGAATGGGATTATGCGGTTGTAATGACTCGGTTGGTAACCAATAACGGCTCACGCCATAAACGCCTTGTTCCCAGAAATGACGATAACTTACTTGACCGTTACCTTGCATAGTCATAATTACTCGGTAGGGAGAAATTTCCAGCCACAAAACTCTAGGACTACTAGGGGCATAGACATGACTCTGTTTTGGAAGAATTGTATCTTCTGGAGTGGGGGAAATCGCTACTTCACAACTAATGAGGGGTGGTGCAGTTAACAGTAAATGGAATCTATCAGTATCTTTTTGATACAGTGTCCCGGCAGTTTCCACAACAGACCAGAATGGCAGGTCAGTTGAGATAAGTGATAGACATACGGGCTTGCGGTGATAGGTTAGCATGGGAGCGATAGGGGCTAAAAGCTATTGAACAAGATGAAATTAACACCAATATCTCTAGCAGGTCAGGGAAAGTAAGTAAATAGTAAAACATGCTTAATATTAACTGAAGATGTTGATTTGGTAAGATAAATAAATAAACGTAAAAAGAAAAGAAATAAACTAAAGAAAAAATTTTACACAACTACAATACTTTTTATGTATGT
The DNA here is from genome assembly GCF_963920895.1 of Anabaena sp. CCY 9613. Taxonomy (NCBI): domain Bacteria; kingdom Bacillati; phylum Cyanobacteriota; class Cyanophyceae; order Nostocales; family Nostocaceae; genus Anabaena; species Anabaena sp. CCY 9613. Next base: position 184,040 of record NZ_CAWUDE010000002.1, on the reverse strand, counting down.
AGTAATTGACCAATAGAGCTTGTGAATAATTATACTTTTATTAATAGTCTCAAGAGACAGCCTCAAGACATATTGTAAAACACAAGCCACTGGGCAAGAAAACATTGACTGAACCTGAAAATTAGTTTTGGTGGATTTTGGTAAATTTCCGATAACAAAAAGCGATACGATACTAGGCAGGAAGTGTCTAATGGTGGCCAATGTAGTCACTGATGAACTTCCGGTGTATTCAAGAGCCAGTGTAACCTAATGTCGGCTTCTGTTATAACCGTAGAAACGCAAAAAGACCTTTCTCATAAGTTAATTATCCAGCGACCCTCTGCTGGCTTATCTTTACAAGGTTGTATTCGTGTACCAGGGGATAAATCTATATCCCATCGAGCTTTGATGTTAGGAGCGATCGCCCAGGGTGAAACTGAGATCCAAGGGTTGCTGTTAGGTGAAGATCCCCGCAGTACCGCTAGCTGTTTTCAAGCTATGGGGGCGGAAATTTCGCCATTGAACACAGAATTAGTCCGGGTGCAGGGCATTGGTTTAGGCAACTTACAAGAACCAGTGGATGTGTTGAATGCTGGTAACTCTGGTACCACACTGAGGCTGATGTTGGGTTTGTTGGCATCCCATCCAGGACGATTTTTCACTGTGACAGGTGATAGTTCCCTGCGATCTCGTCCCATGTCGCGGGTAGTGAAACCTTTGCAACAAATGGGCGCCCAAATTTGGGGACGCAAAGGCAATTCTTTAGCACCTTTAGCAATCCAAGGACAAGTCCTCAAACCGACTCATTACCATTCCCCCATTGCTTCAGCCCAAGTCAAATCCTGCGTATTGCTGGCTGGGTTACTCACCGAAGGAAAAACCACCGTCACCGAACCAGCCCTTTCCCGTGACCACAGTGAAAGGATGCTGCGGGCCTTTGGTGCAGAACTCAGCATTGATCCAGAAACTAACAGTGTGACTGTGGTGGGCCCAGCGCAACTACACGGGCAAAAAGTCATCGTCCCAGGGGATATCAGTTCGGCGGCTTTTTGGTTAGTGGCTGGGGCCATTGTCCCTAATTCGGAACTAGTGATAGAAAACGTCGGTGTCAATCCCACCCGCATCGGTATATTAGAAGCCTTAGAACTCATGGGGGCTGATATTCAACTGGAAAATCAACGAGAAGTCGCCGGGGAACCAGTAGCAGATTTACGGGTACGTTCCAGTCGGTTAAAAAGCTGCACCATTGCCGGTGATATCGTCCCCAGAATGATTGATGAAATTCCTATTTTGGCTGTTGCGGCAGTATTTGCCGAAGGTACAACCATAATTCGAGATGCAGCCGAGTTGCGAGTCAAAGAAAGCGATCGCATCACCGTCATGGCCCAGCAACTCAATAAAATGGGAGCGCAAGTCAGTGAATTACCCGACGGGATGGAAATCACTGGTGGTACACCCTTAGTTGGTACTGATGTCGATAGCCACACAGATCATCGCATTGCCATGAGCCTAGCGATCGCATCTCTTGTCTCCACCGGAATCACCACTATTCACCGTGCAGAAGCAGCCGCAATTTCCTACCCAGACTTTACAGCTACCCTGCAAAAAGTAGTAAGTGAACAGTAAAAGTCAAGGGGGCGAAAGATTTTGATCTTAGTGCAAGAACTTCCCCCCTGCTTTTTTCCTCCCACTCCCCACTCCCGTATTTTTATTTACATTCTAAAGATTCACGAGTATCTGCACCAGTTTGAGAATTCACACCACTAGCTTGAGTACAGAGTTTTTTGATCTGTGGCCCATCTAAAATTGCATTGGTAAAATCAGCACCAGTGATGTCAACATTATCAAAGACAGAACGTAGCATCATGGCATTGGTAAAGACTGCATCACTTAAATCAGCCCCCTTAAACTGGGTCAGATAAGCTATACCCTCACTAAAATCTACCCCATGTAGATTTACGCCTTCCAAGAGAGAGCCATTAAACACGCCACCACGAAAATCAGCGTTACTAAAATTAGTATTCTTTAAAATTACATTAGTAAACTCAGTCCCGTTCAAATTTTGACCAGAGTAATCTTGAGCCTCAACTTCCTCACCTACAGAACGGGTAATACTAGAAGAACTAGCGGCTTGCGCTGTTAGGGGGAACAAAAAAATCACCATAGCTAAAACCAAGCTAGCCAGTAGTTGCTTATACTTCATAATCTCTTGTTAACAAATCTCAACACTTCCACTATTAACTATTAAACCTTACCGGAAAGTCCATTAGTTCAGAAGATTGAGAAATTGGGGATGTCAAAAGAGGCAGGGGAGCAGGGAGCAAGGGGGAGAAGTATATAGTACAGTCCTTGCGAGTTATCTTTAAATTGCACCGCCGTACTTACTAATTTGTTCTAGCTGTAATAAAATCGGCGATCGCCATTAAAGGAATTGCCTTTTCTTCAAAGCAAACCAGTTCTGCTTTTGCTTGCTCAACCAATTGCTGTGCTTTCAATTTTGATTCCTCAAGACCCCATAAACTGGGATACGTGACTTTCTGTGCCTTTTCATCTTTGCCTGGAGTTTTGCCAAGTTCTTCTTGTGTTCCAATTACATCCAAAACATCATCAACAATTTGAAAAGCTAGACCAACATACGAAGCATAGCGAGAAAGCTTTTGCAAAACTTCGTTGTCAGCTCCCGCCAACATTGCACCAGAAACCACGGAAGCCTTCAACAAAGCACCTGTCTTGTGGGCATGAATAAAGTTAAGGGTTTCTATATCAATATTTTGTAATCCTTCACATTGCAGATCAACAACTTGGCCACCGACTAAACCCGCTGCGCCGATGGCATGAGCCAACTGGGAAATCATCTGCACTAATCGGGAAGCCGGAACTCCTTGAGTTTGAACCACAATAAACTCAATGGCATAGGCTAAAAGTGCATCCCCTGCGAAAATAGCGATTGGGTCACCATAAACCTTATGATTGGTTAATTTTCCACGACGATAGTCATCATTATCCATTGCAGGTAAGTCATCATGGATGAGAGAAAAGGTATGAATCATTTCCAGCGCACAGGCAGTAGGCATTGCCATGTCTAGTGTGCCTCCTGCAAGTTCACAACTAGCTAGACAAAGAATTGGGCGCAGGCGTTTTCCTCCAGCCAATAGGGAATACCGCATGGACTCATAGAGTATTTCTGGATAGACAACATTAATTGATCGTTCTAGTGCTGCTTCCACCAAGTCACGCCGTTGAGATAAATAGGCTTTTAAATCAATGGCAATTTCCCCCAAAGATGACTTTTTAATTCCTTGAGTATTTAGCATCAATAATTCTCCTCAATACTTTTTAAAACGTGAAATAAAATCCAGAATGATCATAGTTCCCAAATGCTCCACCCTTTTCCTCAGCGCCCGATTTCCACATCTTCGAGGATGCCGAGTGCGTCAGGGACAAGGACGGCTGCGGAGTAGTAGGCGGTGACGAGGTAGGAGATAATAGCCTTTTCGCTGATGCCCATGAATCGGACAGACAAGCTAGGTTGGTATTCATCGGGGATACCAGTTTGATGAAGTCCAATTACGCCCTCGTCTTTCTCACCGGTGCGGAGGACAAGGATGGAACTGGTCTGAGTCTTGGTGATGGGGATTTTGTTGCAGGGAAGGATGGGTACACCGCGCCAGGCGGCCACCATGTGTCCATCCAGGTCGATGCTTTCTGGATAGATGCCGAGACGGTTGCACTCCCGACCGAAGGCGGCGATGGTGCGGGGATGAGCTAGGAAGAACTTCGACTTCCGCCGCCGGGTAAGCAATTCGTCGAGGTCGTCGGGGGTGGGTGGCCCGTTGCGAGTGTGGATGCGCTGTTTGAGGTCGGCGTTGTGTAGCAAACCGAATTCGCGGTTGTTGATTAATTCGTTTTCTTGACGTTCCCGCAATGCTTCGATAGTCAGCCGCAGTTGTTGTTCGGTCTGGTTCATGGGTTCGTTGTACAGATCCGCCACCCGACTATGCACCCGCAACACTGTTTGAGCCACACTCAACTGATATTCGCGGGGTGAAAGTTCGTAATCTACAAAGGTTCCTGGCAACTCAAGCTCGCCAATATACCCTGAAGTTACCTCAATGGAAGCTTCACCGTACTTGTTCTGTGGGACTTGTGGACGGTTTCTGAAGCGATCAACGTGAGCCTGTAGCGTCTCGGACTGGTTGAGCAGTTCTCGAAACGCCTGTTGTGGTAACGCCAACACCGTACAGCGAGTCAGAGCTTGGACTGTGAAATCCCAATTGCTCTGGGACTCTACCAAGATGCGATCGCCAAAATGATCACCGTCGGCTAGCACACCTAACAAACTTTGCCGATCGTACTCGCCAACACCAATTTTGTTGACTTTACCATGTGCGATCAGAAACACTTGATTGGCTGGTTGACCTACCTCAACAATGATGTCGCCTGGTGCAAATTCCCGCTGCACAAAGCGACTGGACAAAGCAGTCAAAACTTCAATATCATCAAAACCTCGTAGTAAAGGTAACTCAGTAAGTTCTTGAGGAATTACCTGTACATCGGCTCCGGTGTTGATGAAAGTTACTCGCCCATCACCCACAGCATAGGTCAATCGACGGTTCACTCGATATGTGCCACCTTTAGTCTGCACCCACGGCAACATTTTTAATAACCACCGCGAGCTAATATTCTGCATCTGCGGTGCAGATTTAGTCGTTGTGGACAAATTACGCGCCGCTGCGGTACTCAAACTCAGTTGCGGTTGTCCACTTTCAACATCTAAATTTGACTCAATAGATTCTGTCATTAGTTTATCCTCTAGTTACTAATAAAAGTGCCTGACCCATAAGTGAGAGGTTAAGGTTATTAGAATTTTCTCAATAAGTAATGTTGCCAAATAGATGATCTGGCTGGGTGTAAACTAACCCATGAACTTAACGTTTGCGTGAAAAACTCGTGGATTTGACACTTAATTTTCAGCCTCATTTCTCATTAACAAAAATCATTTTGCTTTAACCTCTCATGAATATTTAGCGCCCGATTTCTACATCTTCGAGGATGCCGAGTGCATCAGGAACGAGGACGGCTGCGGAGTAGTAAGCGGTGACGAGATAGGAGATAATAGCTTTTTCGCTGATGCCCATGAATCGGACAGACAAACTGGGTTGGTATTCATCAGGAATACCAGTTTGGTGCAGGCCGATCACCCCTTGTTGTTCCACACCAGTACGCAGCAAGAGGATGGAACTAGTGCGGGTATTGGTAATGGGGATTTTGTTACAGGGAAAGATGGGTATGCCTCGCCAAGCGGGTACTCGGTGTCCGCCCAGATCGATGCTTTGTGGATAGATGCCAAGACGATTGCACTCCCGACCGAAGGCAGCAATGGTGCGGGGATGAGCCAGGAAGAAGCCCGGATCTTTCCATACTGTGCCTAATAATTCGTCGAGGTCATCGGGGGTGGGTGGACCGTTGCGAGTGTGGATGCGTTGTTTGAGGTCAGCGTTGTGTAGCAACCCGAATTCGCGGTTGTTGATTAATTCGTTTTCTTGACGTTCTTTCAATGCTTCGATAGTCAGCCGCAGTTGTTGTTCGGTCTGGTTCATGGGTTCGTTGTACAGATCCGCCACCCGACTATGCACCCGCAACACTGTTTGAGCCACACTCAACTGATATTCGCGGGGTGAAAGTTCGTAATCTACAAAGGTTCCTGGCAACTCAAGCTCGCCAATATACCCTGAAGTTACCTCAATGGAAGCTTCACCGTACTTGTTCTGTGGGACTTGTGGACGGTTTCTGAAGCGATCAACGTGAGCCTGTAGCGTCTCGGACTGGTTGAGCAGTTCTCGAAACGCCTGTTGTGGTAACGCCAACACCGTACAGCGAGTCAGAGCTTGGACTGTGAAATCCCAATTGCTCTGGGACTCTACCAAGATGCGATCGCCAAAATGATCACCGTCGGCTAGCACACCTAACACGGTCTGTTCGTCATACTCACCAACACCAATTTTGTTGACTTTACCATGTGCGATCAGGAACACTTGATTGGCTGGTTGATCTACCTCAACAATGGTGTCACCAGGGGCAAATTCCTGCTGCAAAAACCGACCTGCCAAAGCAGTCAAAACTTCAACATCATCAAACCCTCGTAGTAAGGGCAACTCACAGAGTTCCTGGGGAATTACCCGCACCTCCGCTCCAGTGTTGGTGAAAGTCACCCGCCCATCACCCACAGCATAGGTCAATCGACGGTTCACTCGATACGTGCCACCTTTGGTCTGCACCCACGGCAACATCTTCAACAACCACCGCGAGGTAATACCCTGCATCTGTGGTGCCGATTTAGTAGTTGTGGACAAATTCCGCGCTGCTGCGGTACTCAAACTCAGTTGCGGTTGTCCACTTTCAACATCTAAATTTGACTCAATAGATTCTGTCATAACCTAACCTTCTACTCTTTATTTACTAAAAAAACTGATTGCACTCGCTCAAATAATCTTGGACTCACACCACCAAACTCTATTCACCACCAAAAGAACCCGACCCCACTTGACCAACAATTGAACTTATACCCCCTGCACCGACCAATGATCTGATCCGCGCCGCCGAAGTACCTAACCCTGTAGGGCCAGTGAGCAACCGCTTTTCTGGTGAACTATTACGCAATTCAAATTCCTTATAGCGATCCACCGTCACATGCCACTTGAGTACACCGCACATCCACTGCTGTAGTTTCTCAACGTAGCCTTGCAGTTTCTCGCGAGTACTTGCATCCAGGTTGAAATCATCAAAAAGGGACGGCAGTTCGGTGGCCACAATGTGTTCAAACTGGCGCGCCCGACAAGTCATCAGTCCCTTGACAACCTCAACGGCTTGGGACAAATCACAGTTGAGAAATTGCTGAACGACCAGCACGCCGTTATTGAGTTCGCCCTCGAATTCTATTTCTTTCTGGTAAGAGAAGATATCGTTGGTCAAACACGCGAAGTCGGCGGCCGAATTATCCAGCTGGCGCATCGGTCGGGTGCGGTAGATCTCCGGCGGAATCTCGTCGCCCTGAGATAATCGAGACAGGCTCATGGTTAAATCCGAGCCAAAGGTCTTACGGCGCATCTCAACATAATCTATCGGGTCTGGAATCCGATTTTGGATCTGGTTGGCAAGTTCCCATAACCAGCTTTCGGTCATGTCTTCGATAGCACGACGGAACTGACGCTGGGCGTTTGCGGACATAGGGCCGGCTGTACGAGACCACAGATCAGCCAAGCCGCATTCCACTGGGTTGGTCGGTTCGGGAATAGGACTGGTATCAAGAGGCATGAAAGCCGACAGTCGGGCGTTGAACACTTTCGCACCTGCCATGTTGCGGCTGTGCCCATAGAGCGCCGGGAAGTAATCATCAGCATAAGTTCCCCAAACCAACCAGCACGCCGTTATATTTAGCTCAGAAGCAGACGCATTGGGATGGATCAACGCACCGCATAAGGCCACGTCAGCAACATCGAATTTGTGGTCATCCCAGATGACGGCATCAGGAATGCCAGGTAGTGCGTCCAGCATCCCTATTTGGCGCGCCCATTCCTTGGAATGCTGCCGCGCGGCATCCAGATGGCGATTCAAACTTGTGGAGAACGGCATGTAAAACTGCGGTAGTGTCACTGGGCCCACAGCCTGGTATGGAACGTGAGTGAAACTCTTGAGCCTTGCTAAACCCAAGGCAGCATGTAACGAGCCAATCCGCGCCGCCGATGTACCCAGTCCTGTGGGCCCGCCTAGAAGTAATGTAGGTGTAGAAGAATTGTCCCCTCCTTTATTCATGTAGCGGCTTGACCTCATATGCCACTCATGACCACCCGACTGCCAATCCTGAAGTCCTTTGATATATAACAGAACGTTGACGCGAGCTACCGGGTCTAGTCCGTATTCTTCAAACAGGGATGGTAGCTCTGTGATGGCGGTGTTATCGAACTGCTGTAGCCGTGAAGTTAGCAGTTCATTGGTGAGGTTAGCTGCCTCCTGTGTACTCACATTGAGAAATCGCTCAAAGACCAAGACGCAGTTAGCATTCTCCCCTTCCTCCTCTACTTCTCTCTGATAGGAGAACAGATCATTACGAAGATGCACCCCATCGGCAAATGTGTCTTTGAGTACACGCATCGGTCGAGTTGTGGCGATTTCAGCCGGTATCTCCACAAACACGGCGTGTTCGACGAGATCTGCTGACCACGGAGCGCCACCAACCTTGCGGCGCATCTCAATGTATTCGATGGGATTAGCAACCCGATCCTGGCGGATATTCGAGAGTTCCCACAGAGATTCTTCGAGGAGATGCTTGGTACTCTCGGAGAACCGGAGCCGCCAGTCCGCAGACTTGGTGAACGCAGTGCGAAACCACAGGTCGGCCAAGCCTCGCTCTACGGGGTTGGTGGGTACTGGAAGGGTGTCGGTGGGGTATACTGGCATGAATGTCGGTAGTCTGGCGAGATATTCCTTCGCCCCAGCCATGTCTTGGGTGCGCTTGTATATTTCTAGGAAGTGATCATCAAAGAAGAACACCCAAACATACCAGTCGGTTACTAGGTCAAGTTCCGTACCTGGCGCATCTGGATGGGTATAGGAGCAAAGTAAGGCGTAGTCGTGGGCATCGAATGTCCGCTCGTCCCAGATAGCCGAGCTTTGGGCTTCTTCGGGTGAACCAAGTATCCCCATTTGGTAAGCCCACGCTTTGGAATGTACTCGCGCCGCTTCCAGATTTGGGTTCAGCCGTGCGGGCCAAGGCATATAAAAATCTGGCAGTTCAAAGGGTTGCATGATCTGCGCGTAACCTCCTTGGGGGTCTTTTTGCTGTCTTTATTTCGTGGCTGATTTGAACACTATTGGGGTTCACGAGCATTTTCACCACCCTAGCTACATCCCCACATCTGGTTTGCTTGTGGTGGTTCGTGTCAAGGTGATAATACAAGATATTTCTAATCCAAATAACGAACTATGTATGTTTTATTTGAAGTTCCCCATCCCAAAAAATAGGGCAGTTAAAAAACTTGTTTAAATCATTACTTATTTCCGATGTCGGCAGATAAATTTTTAGGGAATCATCCTGTTTCTTTAACTTTTCATAGTTAGAAGAAAAAAGCAATCCGTAGATTGAAGTCCTTAACTAAATAATTTAATAATTAATTGCCAAGGGATGAGACAGTTAAGACAGTTAAGACAGTTAAGCAAATATTTAAATCAAAAATGGTAAGATCAGAAGACAGTTAAGACAGTTAAGCAGATAGTTAAAAGATTTATTAAAAAATAATTATTAATTGTAAATTTTAAACAACTGATGTTGATTAATAGGGAATAACCTTGTTGCTTAAATAAGTAAGTTTGCAGGAATAAATCAAACTATCTTTCAGTCATACCGGTTCGATGTGAGGTGGTACATTAACACCCTGAAGCTGGAAGCCCGTAGCTCAAAAACAACTAAGAGAAGATCAAGGTGCAAAAGATGCGATCGCAGGGCCCAATAATCGTGCCGTAGGATATATAGATGTTGATATGCGATCGCACAAATACCTGTGGCTCATCAAGAAGATATTACTCAATCCTTGGCACGAACTTTTTTATATCAACTCGGTGTAGAACTCAAAGCCCGCTTTACCAGTTTTGGCGGTTGGGAAATGCCTGTCCAATTTTCTGGTATTAGTCACGAACATGCGGCGGTGAGAAATGACGCTGGCATGTTCGATATTTCCCACATGGGTAAATTTACCCTGGAAGGTCAACATTTAATTGACCAACTTCAGCGTTTGGTACCTTCAGACTTGCAGCGGTTACAACCAGGTCAAGCACAATACACCGTGTTGTTAAATCCCCAGGGCGGTATTATTGACGACATTATTGTTTATTATCAGGGAGAAGATCATACTGGTACACAAAGAGCTGCGATCGTTGTTAACGCGGCAACCACTGATAAAGACAAAACATGGCTATTACAAAACCTTGATTTAAATCAGGTACAGTTCCAAGACCTTTCACCAGAAAAAGTATTAATTGCTGTGCAAGGGCCAACAGCGCTTAAATATCTCCAACCTTGGGTACAAGAAGACTTACAACCAATTCCCGCTTTTGGACATCTTAATACCACCATTCTGAGTCAACCTGCCTTTGTCGCTCGTACAGGGTACACAGGAGAAGATGGCTTTGAAGTGATGCTAGATCCAGATGAGGGCAAACAATTATGGCAAAAGCTGCATCAAGCTGGTGTTACTCCTTGCGGACTGGGCGCAAGAGACACCCTAAGATTAGAAGCAGCAATGGCACTCTACGGGCAAGATATTGACGACAACACAACCCCCTTAGAGGCTGGTTTGGGCTGGCTAGTTCACCTCGATACCAAAGGTGATTTTATCGGTCGGGAAGTTTTAGCACAGCAAAAAGCCGAGGGGGTACAACGCCGACTCATTGGCTTACAAATGTCAGGACGGAATATTGCCCGTCATGGCTACCCAGTTTTATCAGCAGGGCAAGTGGTGGGAGAGGTAACTAGTGGAACTTTGTCGCCTACACTAGGTTATCCCATTGCCTTAGCTTATGTTCCTACCCAGCTAGCAAAAGTGGGGCAGTCGCTAGAAGTAGAAATCCGTGGTAAAGCTTACCCAGGTGTTGTGGTGAAACGTCCCTTTTATCGTTCAAAAAATCGTGTCACCAATTGATATCCTTTGATGTTTTTAAGGAATAATGTGATTTGAGTTACTCAATCTACAGTATGGTTAATTACCAACCATCACTTGAATGACTTTTGGGGCGTTAATTATTTTGATTTGGAAAGGTAAGTGATATGTCGTTTGAATATCCTCAGGATTTTAGATACCTGGATACTCATGAATACGTAAGACTAGATGGTGAAATTGCTACCATCGGCATTACTGAGTTTGCAGTAGACCAAATGGGCGATGTCGTATTTTTGGAACTTCCAGACATTGGTGACCTTCTTACTAAAGGAGAAACTTTTGGTTCAATTGAATCTGTAAAAGCTGTAGAAGACCTGAATGCACCAGTGACCGGCACAGTCATAGAACGCAATGAAGCTTTAATTGAATCTCCCGAAGAAGTATCAGACGACCCATACGGTGAAGGCTGGTTCTTAAAAGTGCGCGTCAATGATCCCGATGAAGTCCTGGATGCTTTGACGGCGGATGAGTATCGGGCCCAGGTGGAGGGGGAGTAAGGAAATAGGGCGATGGGGTGATAGATATAACTCTTGTAGTGCGGGCATCTTGCCTGCACCGGACGGGCGAAACGCCCATCCTACAAGATAAATTTAATGCAACATTTTAGCTGTGCCAGTCCAGTAGGGTGCGTTATGGGCTTTAGTCCTAACGCACCGACAAACAAACATTGATGGTGCGGCGCTTGGCGACAACACACCCTACTTGTGAAAGATTTGGGGTGATTAGATCATTTGTGTGTACACTGTAGTTTGTAGGGGAGAGGAATGGAAGCGGGTTTTAAAATCCGTCGAACTCACGTTCCTTTTAACTTTTGAGACGATAAGCAAGTGCAACCCATTCGTTTAAGCGTTCACAATCGATCACCTCGAATCCTGCTTCAGTTAAGGCTGTGGTGACATTTTCTTCATTATCTGTAGTAAAGCCGGCAGTAATTAGCAATCCTGGTTGTGCTTCAGTTTGACGTAGCGCCTGCCGAAAGTCATCAGCGAGGGCAATATGCACCCGTGCTAAAACATTCGCAGCAATCAAATCAAATGTGTCTTTTGCTGCAATTTTTGCCACATTATTCACTGTGTTCCCACCCATCCAATGCCCCATTTCGCTACCACATCCCAGGCTACCTTGCATCACCTGTACTTGCGCCCCTACACCATTAAGACGTACAACTTCCTGAGTTGCTTGTACTGCAACACTGTCATTATCGAGAGCTAAGACATTAGCACCAAGTTTTGCCATTGCTACACTCAAAATACCTGAACCTGAGCCAAAGTCCAGCACCTGCATATTAGGGATAATGTACCGTTCTAGTAATTGCAGACTAACAATGGTTGCTGGATGTAACCCACTACCAAAGGCGAGAGTTTTCTTGAGTTTTAAAGTGATTTTATCTGCTGTCTCAAATTGATTGGGTGTATCCGAATTTACGACAACAAATCGTTGCCCAATTTCATGTACCAGTGGTTTCAGTACATTCGTATCTTTTTCTGCCACTATAGAAGTTTGAATAGCTGTAGTCAAACCAGTACGCTGTAAAGATGAAAGTAAATTCTCAATTTTTTCTACACGTGTCCGTGAACTAACATCGTAGGGTAAATATAGGCGGATCGTAAATGACCAATCAGAATGAGCCGAGTCCGATTCAGCATATTCTGTAATATAAACATCATTAATATCAATAGTCTCAGCCAACAGCGTACAAACCCAATCAACTGCTTCGTGGGTTGTATCGAGACTTAATTCCATCCAAGACATATGATTTTCCTACTTATATGCTTTCAACAAGCCTTGGCGACGACTAGCCCACCAAGCAAATCCAGCACCAGTCACAAACATTAACAGACTGTAAATTGCCGCAGGAATAGCCATTGTGGGGGTATTGAGTAGTGTTGGCGTAGAGGCGATTGCAATGGCTAAAGTCCCATTTTGAATGCCCACTTCTACTGTAATTGCTGTAGCGGCTTTTTCTCCTAAACGGGTTACAGTGGCGATGGCCAAACCTAAAGCCATTGTCACTACATTCAAAGCCAAAGTCACCCAGCCTACATCTATGATGTAAGAAATGACATTATCTCGTTCTCGCAACAGCACCCCAGTAATTACCACCGCCAAGAAAAATAAAGACAGCCATTTTACAGGTTTATCTGCTTTATCTGCTATTCCTGGTGCATACTTCTTGGTTATCATCCCAATCGCTACAGGTATAAGTGTAATTACTGCTATCTGCAAAACTGTATTTAAAAAAGGTAATTGTAGGGTTGTCCCTTCCCCTAAAAATGTCTGCATTGATAAATTGATTACCAAAGGAATCGTAAAAACCGTAATTAAACTACTAATGGCTGTCAACGTCACAGACAAAGCAACATCGCCCCCAGCCAAAAACGTAATCATATTAGAAGTAGGGCCACCGGGACAGGCTGCTAAAATCATCACACCTACAGCTAATTGCGGCTCCAGGGGAAACACAGAAGCAATGCCAAAACCTACAATCGGCAACATAATTAACTGCGCCACCAAGCCAATCACCACAGCTTTGGGATAGATCACAACTCGCTTGAAGTCATCTAAAGTCAAGGTTAACCCCATACCTAGCATGATGATAAATAAAGCTAGGGGCAGAAAAACAGCCGTCAGAAAGTTGGATTCCATCCTTAACCCGCATTTGTCACAATAAAATTCCCTTTGGATTGTACCGTGTTATCACTTAAATTCCCGCCATTGCCTGGGGGCGATAAATGGTCAATATGATCGTTCTCAAACAGCATCTTGCTATTCCTAAACCATTTGGGCCGAAAGTAAATGATCAATGTCAATTTGAAGCTTACGTTAAAGAGGTGTTAGAACCTTTGAGTTTAGTTTGTCACTTTATCGATGATCACCCCAAGCATTAGAAGCAGAACTGACATTTTTACTTGCAGTCAAGCTATTTGAACTACGCCGACTATCTCTTGGTAAAGCCGCCGCCTTTTGCAATATGAGCAAACCCCAATTCATGTACGAATTAGGGCGTTTGCAGATCCCGGTGATTAATTTAGATGATGATCAAATTGCCGACGAATTACGCGATGATTAACTCCGTAATTGTGGCCGATAGTAGCCCTCTCATCTCCTTGTCAATTATCGCGCAACTAGAACTTCTGCCCCAGGTGTACCAGAAAATATTAATTATTACGCTTACTCACTATTGAGTCGATACAGTTAAAACCTGCGGTGGTGTTGCATCTGGGGGATAGATAAAGTCTACCTCTACTAATCTGCGATCGCCTGGTTTCATATTCAGTAAAACCAAGGGTTCCCCCGGTTGACCTCTCTTTTGAACTAAATGAGTCAATTGAGTCTGAGGACGACCTTGATCATCTCGGTAACGTACCCGCACTGACCCCCGGAAAAATACTTGCGGTGCTGTTGTGGTAAAAAAGCGTAATCCCTGTTTCGTCAAATTGTCTTCTTTGATTGGTGTTTGCACAGATACACTCACTTTTTGAGCATTTTGTGTAGTGTTACGCAAAGGCAACTTAATACTATATTGAATGCCATAGTTGCCATGAGCGCGATAGGCGGTATCGGGATAACGTACCAGCATATTAGCACTTTGGATTTGATTCGTTCCTAAAGTACCACCATGCAAGCTACTTAGAGGGTAGGAAAATGCTTGTCCGGCTTGGGGAATGGTTAAATACCTAGCCTGGGGACCATCCACCACAAAGGATCTCCACTGAGAACCTTGAGCAACTCCGGCTACACGTCCATAAATTCTCGGTTGATTAGAGTCCAAGGGTGTAGGAACTCGATCTCGTGGAGTGGATAATTCACCAGTTTCTAATAAATTTTGCCATTCTTCTAAAGTCGGTGCGCGTTCACTACCATCGGCATTTTGACGGGCAAATAAAGCCATACTAGCCGCATAAACTGTACCACTACTCCGCAACCGCATCAACGTAGAGCGACCATTTAAAGGCGGTGTCAGTTCTCGTACAGGTATAGGTAAATTTAATAACATCTGACTTTGCCCTGGGGGAATGACAATTTGGGCTGGGAAAGATGCTTGTCGTCGTCCCCGCAATACATCAGACGAGGCGCGATCGCCTGGCCCCGCAAAAATATTACCTAAGATATTCCGACTTTGAGATGGTAGTTGAATAAATGGTGCATCTGGTTGACTTAAATAACTCGCCCCTTGCAAAATATCCACCGTCACCGCTTCCGACCCAGGATTATGCAGCATAATTCCTAGATGCAGCGACCTTAAATCTTCTGGTGGATCAGCCTTGGCGACATGGTGGGCAAAAACATCAAATCGCCCCCGAAACGGATAATTTAAATGGGCTTCTGGTACTTTTTTACCATCTGTGGGAAAAGTCGAAAGTAAAATTCCTTCTTTTAAGACCAATTCTGGACTATTGCTGTTAAAAACAGGCACAGTATCCAGTTGTCCCGGTAAAGGACGCACTTGTTGAATTTGTACCACTTCTTCGGGGGGTGGCGTAGCTGGTGTTGATTGAGCGAGTGTGAAACCAAGTAACAATGACAACATAATACTTAGAAAAATGCTTCCCCATAGAGACGCTGATGACTTGATGAAAGTGCCAGATTGTTAATAATTAATAAGAAGTCTGCCAAAATGCCTGGCAAATTTTCTGAATTTAACACGGGAACATGGACAAAAATACATGGTGTTGCGAGTTGATTTTGACACAAGTAATTTAAAACTGCATAGTACAATCCTTCTCTTCGAGACGCTACGCGAACACAAACAAATTTACCGCAGTCGTAACTAATATCAATTGCTGTTGCTCCTGTTACTAATTTTTCCAACTCAACAACTGGAGACAAAACACTTTTACCACAGCTAGCAACCGCTTCCAGACTGAGTTTTGTTCTACTAGCAGCCATACCGCAACAAATAATGTAATGGGGTTGAAGTTCAGAGATTTTTTGAATTACCTGGGAACTTGCCAGATGAACATCCACGGGTAAGCGCCGCAAAAATTTCAAATCATGAGGGAGCGAGTCAACTTTTAGCACTTCCAGTAATAAATCATCCGCAGAATTTGACTGTTGATCACTCAACCAAATCTCAAAAGAAGTTAATAGTATTCTTTTCGCCATAAGAAATATTATTTAAAATAGAAACACCCTCCATAATAAATTTACAAGGAGCCGGTTAATGCCAGTCATTGCAGTCGTAGATTACGATATGGGAAATTTGCACTCAGTCTGCAAAGGTTTAGAAAAAGCTGGAGCAACTCCTAAGATTACTCATGCTGCTAAAGATTTAGCGCTGGCAGATGCTGTAGTATTGCCAGGAGTAGGGGCATTTGATCCCGCAGTCCAACATTTGCGATCGCGTGATTTAGAACAACCCATTAAAGATGTCATCGCCTCTGGTAAACCATTCTTAGGTATCTGTTTGGGATTACAAATTTTATTTGAATCCAGTGCCGAAGGAACTCAACCAGGACTGGGAATTATCCCTGGAAAAGTGCGCCGCTTTCGTCCAGAACCAGGCATTACTATTCCCCACATGGGATGGAATCAACTAGAAATGACGCAACCAAAAAGCCTTTTATGGGAGCATTTGCCAGCTAATCCTTGGGTATATTTTGTGCATTCTTATTATGTTGACCCAACTGACCCTCAAGTTCGTGCAGCAACTGTTACCCACGGTACTCAAACTATCACAGCTGCCATCGCTCGGGAAAACCTGACAGCCGTGCAATTTCACCCAGAAAAATCCTCTAATATCGGATTGCAAATTCTGTCTAATTTTGTTGCCCAAGTCCGCGAAAAAATCGCCGCCTAAACCAACTTTTAACTTAAAATTTTGTCGTTTGTTATTTGTCCTTTGTCATGGTTTTTCCAATGACTAATGACCGATGACCAATGTACTTCTTGCAAAAGTCCTTATTTGCGCCTCTTTCTTTGCGTCTTTGCGCCTTTGCGCGAGACAAAAAAATATTTATGCAAGAGGTCTAATAATCAATGACACTGAGAATTTACGGGAATCGCCAGCTAAAAACATTACCAGGGCAAGCTACTAGACCCACCAGTGCGCGGGTTAGGGAAGCATTGTTCAATATTTGGCAAGGAACAATCGTCGGTTGTCGCTGGCTAGATGTGTGTACAGGTACTGGTTCAATGGGTGCAGAAGCGTTGTGCAGAGGAGCCAGCGTAGTAGTAGGAATAGAAAAATCTAGTCGAGCCTGTGCCATTATTCAACAAAACTGGCAGCAAGTAGCGCATGACGAACAACAATGGAAACTCTGGCGGGGAGATGTCATTCAGCAGTTAAAAAACCTATCAGGCCAGCAGTTTGACAGAATTTACTTTGATCCGCCTTATGCTAGTGAATTGTATCAGCCAGTGTTAGAGGCGATCGCTCACCATAATTTGTTAGCAGTCAATGGTGAAATAGCCGTAGAACACAATCCCCAAGGTTGGACACCGACCGTCATACCCACTTGGGAGATTTGCCGCCACAAGGTTTACGGTAATACTGCACTGACTTTCTATAAAATTATCGATGAAGGAGATAAATCAGGGGAATGAGGGTTATTTTTATGTGCAAGGTTGGCAGCTAATTAATATAAGTATTAGCAACTTCTTTTATGGATGAAGTGGTTATCGTTGAGTACAATCCCCACTGGCCGCTTCTTTTTGCTCAGGAAGCGGCACTCATACTCAAAGTTTTAAATAGTAATCTCATTACTCGTATTGAACACTTCGGCAGTACGGCAATACCAGGTTTAGCCGCAAAACCCATCATTGATTTATTGGTAGGAGTACGTTCCCTGACAGAAGCCAAGCAAGTTGCTGTTTCTCAGTTAGAAGCGCTGGGCTACGCTTATTGGGTTGATAATCCCGATCCTCAACGAATGTTTTTTGTAAAAGGTTTACCACCAAAAGGTTCAGGTCGCAGTCATCATATTCATATGGTTGAGCCAAACAATATATTGTGGGATTGTTTGCTATTTAGAGACTATCTACGTCAACATCCCGACGAAGCAGCGCATTATGCAAAATTAAAACGTCATCTTGCTCAACAGTTTTCCAACGACCGAGAGGCTTACACACTTGAAAAAGCAAATTATGTGCAGGCTATTATGCAAAAAGTACGACAAATGAGAACAAGTTAGGAATGTGGATTTAATAAAATATAGAACCTCACCCCCAACCCCTCTCCTTGGTAAGGAGAGGGGAGACTTTGACGCAAGTCAAAGACGGGGTGAGGTCAAAAACTAGACTTACATGTTATTTAATTCATGTTCCTAAGCATGGGCTTTAAGCCCCACTAAGTTATTAACCCCCCAACTCGTTAGGGCGCTTGTATTGCTTATAAGCAGCGTAAAACAGCCCAGCAAGGGTAACAACAATCAGACCAAGAACAATACCTGAGAGCAGGGGTTCAACCACTTTAAATCTCCTGTTTGCAATTATTCAATATTCGTTACTGCTTTTGATTTTACCAAATTGCGGATGAATCCCTCGCCCTACAGTGTTTTTAGGCAACAAATGATTCGGAAAAATTTATAAATTGTGCTTGCAGACACCATCAAGAACTTTTAAGCTATGTGTAGGAAATAAAAAATTCTTAGTAAACCTCAACATTGACAGCAAACCTTTTGGATAACCAGATTACCAAACCAGAAACTCTGATTCAGTGGATCGCCTCGTTGGCTCTGGTGATACTGCTAGCAGTCCTTTTGGGCATTTTTGGTGTTCAAATGGTTCGAGCATCTGATCCTTATGTCAAAAGTGTTCTTACCCTGACAGGAGATCAAGTTCAAGGACATGCGATTTTTCAAATTAACTGTGCTGGTTGTCATGGACTAGAAGCTGATGGTCTAGTAGGCCCCAGTTTGCAAAATGTATCTAAGCGCAAGTCACGATACAAACTGATTCGTCAAGTGATTAGTGGCGACACCCCGCCAATGCCCAAATTTCAACCCAGTGAGCAAGAAATGGCAGACCTGTTGAGCTATTTGGAGACTTTATAGTCTATTTAAGTTATTAAAGTCAGATAATGCTTGATTTGGCAACTATTTTGCAACTCCCACGGCTTTAAGTTGTGGGATTCTTGGTGAAATGAGGTAACCTTTGCAACTTTTCTCAGGCGATCGCCACGATTTGAGAAAAATTCGATATAAAATCTAAAACTTAAAATCAAAAATCACAATGGCACAGCTAACTCCCAATTCTAGTTTTAGTTTGACTCTGCGCTTACAAATTCCCAATCGTGTGGGGATGTTAGCATCAATTACCCAGGCGATCGCAACTAGTGGTGGTAATCTCGGTCAAATTGATTTAATCGAGCAAACTCGCCACGAATCTACCCGCGATATCACTGTAGATGCTGCTAGTACTGAACATGCAGAAACAATTGTCCAAGCAGTCAAAGCATTACCAGATATTAAAGTCCTCAGTGTCTACGATCGCACTTTTAATTTGCATCGCGGTGGCAAAATCAGCATTGCTAGCAGAATCCCCCTCAAAAGCGTTTCTGATTTAGCAATGGCCTACACACCGGGAGTCGGTCGCATTTGTACCGCCATCGCCCAAGACCCAGAGGAAGTTTACAATTTAACTATTAAACAAAATACTGTAGCCATTGTTACTGATGGTAGCGCCGTTTTAGGTTTGGGAAATCTCGGCCCGTCTGCTGCTTTACCAGTCATGGAAGGTAAAGCCATGCTCTTCAAAGAATTTGCCGGTTTAGATGCTTTTCCTATCTGTCTGGATACCCAAGATACAGATGAAATTGTCCGCACAGTCAAAAATCTCGCGCCAGTGTTTGGCGGTGTGAATTTAGAAGATATTGCTGCTCCCCGTTGCTTTGAAATTGAAAAAAGGTTGCGTCAGGAATTAGATATCCCAGTTTTTCACGATGACCAACATGGTACAGCCATTGTCACCTTAGCTGCATTGTTTAACGCCTTAAAGTTAGTACATAAATCCATCACCGAAATCCGCATTGTGATTAATGGTGCAGGGGCTGCGGGAGTGGCCATCGCCCGATTACTTCGCAAGGCTGGGGCTGAAAAAATTTGGATGTGTGATTCCAAAGGCATTATCTCCACCAGCCGCACCGATTTGACCGCTGAAAAGCAGGAATTTGCCGTGAAAGCCCAAGGGACTTTGGGGGGTGCAATGCAAGGCGCAGATGTGTTTATCGGCGTTAGCGCACCGGGAGTTTTAACCCCAGAAATGGTACAGTCAATGGCCAAAGACCCCATTGTGTTCGCAATGGCTAATCCCATTCCCGAAATCCAGCCAGAATTAGTCAGCAACATTGTCGCTGTCATGGCCACGGGTCGTAGTGACTACCCCAACCAAATTAACAACGTCCTGGCTTTTCCAGGGGTGTTTCGTGGGGCATTAGATTGTCGCGCCCAGACAATTACTACTACCATGTATTTGGAAGCAGCCAGTGCGATCGCTTCCTTAGTCAAACCTTCAGACTTGAATCGAGAACATATTATTCCTTCAGTTTTTGATCAGCGTGTTGTCACAGCCGTCGCTGGTGCTGTACAACAAGCCGCCCGTCAAGAAGGGATTGCCCGCAGTTAAATTGCAGGGAGTGGGGAATGGGGGACAAGATTTTGATACTAGTGTAAACTCTTTTCCCCCTGCAACGCCACTTGCTATAAGTCAGCACAGCCGCCCAACGCAGTGGCTCCCCTGCACCCTGCACCCCTGCTTCTTCCCCCTACTCCCTACTTCCTACTTCCTTACTTACATGAATTACTACTTTATCTATGACGGGAATTGCAATCTCTGCGTCACCTTAGTCCAGTTGCTAGAAAATTTAGATCAAGGAAAAATTTTTCGCTACGCCCCCATGCAAGATGAACAAACACTGGCACAGTGGGGAGTAACATTTCAAGATTGCGAACAAGGAATGATTTTAATTGATGCTGATGCACCCCAAAGACGTTGGCAAGGAAGTGATGCGGCTGAGGAAATTGGGCAGCTATTGCCATTGGGAGGTCTATTCATAGAAGCTTATCGAGCATTACCTGGGATGAAATGGGTAGGCGATCGCTTTTATGAACAAATCCGCGACAACCGCTATAATGTGTTCGGCAAGCGTACAAGTACATATCAATCAGCTTATTGTGTTGATGGTAGTTGTAAGACAGAAAATTAAAGATGATTGGTGCTTTTTTGCGACCCGTGAACCTGGCATTTGTCTTGGTAATAGCTTGTGTTTTCATGATTACGGGTTGTCAGATTACTCAATTTAATCTCAACCAAGCTCGCAATGCTAAGGGAGAGCCGTTTGTAGACCCCATTAAATCCCGGTGGTTTAATAACTTGGTTTTTAGGCAAGCAGTCGCTTATGCTATTAACCGCGATCGCATGAAGACAAATATTTATCGGGGATTAGGTGAACTCCAACATTCACCAGTTGAACCTAACCTACTATCTTTATTTTGGCAGGTTGAACTCAAGGGAGATAACCAAGATTAATCACTTGGTTGATTAAATACTTCTAAAATGTGTCGGCAAACTTGTTTGAGTTTGTCACCCACTTGTGGCGCAGGTGAAGAAATACCTACAAAACTCCAGTTTTCCACTGTAGATAGTCGCCACGCCTCACCTCGATGGTCAAATCCGGCGACTTCCAAACCAATAGCACGACGTGAGTGACTGATGGGGTCTTGATGAAAGCGGATTTGAATCAAGATACTGCGACTACGCCAAGACTTGCTGATCCCAGGAAAGTGAAAGCCGATATCTATAGAATCTGGATCTACTAACTCCCTGGTTTCAGGGTCATCCTTCCAAGGTTTAAGATCCGATTTAGCATCGGGAAACTCAAATTTAAACAAATTCACTACCGTAGCAATCTTGCTGGCGAGTTCAAGGTTTGTTGCTTGTTCAGCTGCATTCACAGAAAAACACTCCTATATTTTGCCGATCTATGGGGCATTGGACTACAGAAAAACCGCCAGAAAGCTTATCCTATTGGTGTTTCAGCTTATCAAGACCTTTTAGATTTAGCAAATTTAAAATTACGCTTTCCTCACAATTATGCTTGCCCACAACTGCTGATGAAGTCTTTTGGGATTGAGCAAGATTATCTTGGGTAATTATACTTAATTTTTTCCGAAAATATCCAGTAACTGCACTAAATTATGAAATGGCGCTTTATTTACCTGAAAAACATCGCTATTTGAAAACTCAGTTAATAACCATGATTCAAATTGTTGGATTAGCTTAATTTCTTCTAAATTAATACCAAATAAGTTTCTTAAGTAATTTATGGATTCATTTTGGTAAAGTTCAAAATTAATCTTGTTAATACATTTAAATTTAATTTTTTTACCGTATTGAAAACCTAAATCAAAAATAAGTAAATCTAATTCATGAAATTTATAAGGATGGGGATAAATAAATTTAGCAAAAAATTTGTATGTCCATAAATGTATTTTTTTAATCTCTGAATCATTACCCATCGTAAATCCAATTACAAAAGCTTCATCTTGAAATGAAATTCCTCGTCCCAAAAGTATATGAATATAATCATGATGACGAAGGCAAATTCTTCCAGGTAAAGATAAAGGACTTTCAGGATTTTCTAATAGCCAAACAAAAAAAGGTATTTTTGTTTCTTGTGTACCAAATACTGCTGAATATACATCTTTTAGCTGGAGATTAGCTATATGAAGTTGAAAACTTTCAGACAAATCAAAAGTCATTTATTTATATACTTTAATTTTAAATAAATGTTTCCAATTATTAAAAATATGACTAATTTATGAATAACTATTTGTTTTATGTATTGTATAGGCTTTAGTATAAAATTTTTATGTTTTTTGTCTTTTAACTGATAATTTATTGTGAAATTTAGTTTATTAAAATTTAGGCAAATATAAATAATAAATTATCTAATTAGTGCATGTATCTCATACAGCCATCTCTATCTTCACAATAGATATAGGACTCATATTTAATTTTTCAAACACATATAAGTATCTAGGCATAAATAAATTTAAAGTTTGTAGTAAGGACTTTAGTCCTGATAATCCTTGCTCTGAGCGATAAATCGCGGTTCTTCAGTTCATTTTATGGAACAGAATAATAAATAAAACATAAAGATAGGCTGAATTTATTGCTGTGAATGAGTTTTAAGTTTTTGAGCCTTTCTATAAAATTGCGATTTTAATGCTCCACCATAAAACCAACGCAAGAACCTAAATCGCTCACTACAAACTAGGAGTTTATTTTATATTTAATTATGTCTACCTACTTAGTAGACTGACATAGTTAAAAAAGTGTATTAGATATAGGTTACATTGACAAGCTTAAAGTGCTGGGTTCATCAGATAAAAAAAACAAAATTCAATCATGATCATGAATTATTCAACCCAATAAATTAGACTAGAGGCGCTACTACAATGTTTTCCCAATTTAGGCGTGTCATTCTATTAGAGTGTGTTATTAAAGCCGTAATACATCCTATATAATAGGAAAATTCTTTGAAAATTAAATCGGATTGCTATAGGATATTTATAGTTATTCTGTATCTAGGATGCTAGATTTGTTTGACGAAATCTTAAAAGGTTTTGTTTTTACGGGAAGAGTAATGATAAATTCAGTACCCTCACCTAAATTTGAGTTAACCTGAATCATTCCTTTATGCTTATCTACTATAATTTGGTAACTAATAGATAATCCCAGCCCAGTACCTTTGCCCACTGGTTTAGTAGTGAAAAAAGGATCAAATATTCTACTTTTTACTTTTTCTGTTATTCCTGAAGCATTATCTTTTATACTAATAATCACATAGTCTTCATTTTTAATTTTAGTATGAATAGTAATAGAATTAGTATAGTTTTTATTCCCTGATTTTAAATATTCTATTTCTTTTTGACGTAAAGCATCTATAGCGTTACTTAAAATATTCATAAATACTTGGTTTAATTTGCCGGCATAACATTCAACTAAAGGCAAATTACCATAATCTTTAAAAATTTGTATTTCTTGATAATTATTGCTGCCTTTAAGATTGTGCTGCAAAATTAATAATGTACTATTGATTCCTTCATGGATATTAACAGCTTTCATTTCTGCCTCATCAAGACGTGAAAAGTTGCGTAAAGTCAGCACAATTTCACGGATACGTTCAGCCCCAATTTCCATTGAAGCTAAAAGTTTTGGGATATCATCCATCACAAAGTTAAAATCTATTTCATCAATAAAATTAGCTATTCTGGGATGATAAAAACCTTCTTGTTGATATAGGTTAATTAAATTAATTAATTGTTGAATATATTCTTTAAAATGCATTAAGTTGCCATAAATAAAATTAACTGGATTATTAATTTCATGAGCAACGCCAGCCACTAACTGCCCTAGTGAAGACATTTTTTCACTTTGAATAAGTTGGACTTGAGCGTTTTGTAATTCTTGTAGTGTTTGTTGTAATTGAATATTTTGTTGATTTAATCTTTCTGTCCTTGTGACAACTTGTCTTTCTAAGGTAGAATTAGCTTCTGCCAAAGCAATTTGAGAGATTTTTTGAGCTGTTAAATATTTTTGTAATAAAGTTAATACTAAAAACCATGAGGGAATGAGAATGATTAAACTTATGATAGATATTAAGAATGCCCAAAGCACTCTTTGACGGTATTCACTTACTTTATTCTGCAAGGCAAGTAAAATATTATGATTTCTTTTGGCAACACCATCAGCATAAATTTGTTTTTGGAATTCATAATCTTGGCTGGATAATAAAATCTGCGCTGCACCTCTTTGATTATTTTTTACCAAATCAAAAGATTGGTACTCTAATGCAACTAGTATTTGATTAGCTGCATCAATTTTTTTGGTGTCTTTATTTTGATATGCTGCGGGAGCTAATTTAATAGATTCTTTAATGGCAGCCTCAAGTTGAGGTTCAAATTGACGGTAGCGTTGTTCCCAATATGAATTTCCTGTAGCAGCATTCATGCGAGCAGACATAGTTAAGACTTCATCAAAATAAGTAATTTTATCACTCAATATCTGTAGCTTAAATTCATGCTTGATAATATTATTGAAATTGCCATAAGCTTGCCAATTTAACCAAATTTGAGGCATAAACAACAGTATTGTTAATACAACTGTTATAGCTATTACTTGAGAGGCTCCCAATTTTGCTTTATCAGATAGATGCATTTTCATGGTGCAGTTATGGATAGCTTGATTTATAATTAAATATTAATTATGGTTTTGTTTTTTAAAATCAATAATTTGCAAAAAAAATATACTTTTTATAAAAATTAAATTAAAATTTAACCTATGATAAATAATTGAACTTTGTAGACTATAAAATCTTTTTTATTTCTTGTCTATACTTAAATAAAATAATTATTCTATTCTTTATATTTCTCTAAATCAGAATTAGTTATCATGAAATTTGCCTGGATGAGTAATTGTTATTTATATAAGATACAGAATTTGCATGTTTCAAAAATAAATAATATAAAATAATATTTCTCACTTCAATTCAAATTAATAAGCTTTATAAATATTCTCTTACAAAAACACTGCTGTCTGCAATTGAGCATGAGTAGTAAGGTTTTTCAGTAGATTGATCAGCACTGGTAACCAATCAGTTTCTCAATAACCTGGCTTAACTATAGTTTTTGAACACTTACTTATATTTTTTTACTAAATTCATGGCTGGTAATATTTACTAGAGTCATGTTACGACCACTCAATCTTGATAGTCTCCAGATTTAGTTTTCCCCAAAAGGTTCAAAAAATCTCAATCCGGTTCAGATATAGCGTTTTGTATATGAATATGACTACAGGCATAACTGGTAGCATCAAATTTAGGTGGCAGCAATTCTTACTCTTAAAATCAAATTGAGTTTATTTCAGTATGTGTGCGGTAATTACGCTTACCGTCCAGAAGACTGTGGTGGCCCGTGGGAATTTATAGCATAAAAGCAGGAATCCTAAGTAGGATATATGGCGAATTGGTAAGAAAGAAATCTTGGGTAAACAGTTAGACAATTAAAAGCATCAGCTTGTCCCATCAAATTAGTCAGGATGAGAGTAGCTACACATGCCGTAAGATTGCTATTTAGGCAGTTGACAGCGCCAAACTGAAACTACTAGAGTGACACTATTCATTGGCACACACAAAACACATTAAGTTCAGTTTATGGCGCGTCAACGCTCAATTTTTTCATTGATTCTAGTATTATTAGCCACATTCCTCATCAGTTGTGGTGGCCCTAGCGTCGCAGT
The DNA here is from genome assembly GCF_963920895.1 of Anabaena sp. CCY 9613. Lineage (NCBI taxonomy): Bacteria > Bacillati > Cyanobacteriota > Cyanophyceae > Nostocales > Nostocaceae > Anabaena > Anabaena sp. CCY 9613. The sequence goes on along the minus strand of NZ_CAWUDE010000002.1, from coordinate 158,109 downwards.
TGCACCTCCAACTTACACCGCAGTTCAACTGGAGAGAATTCAGGAATACGTTCCGGCAATTCAAACTGTGCGCGATCGCGCAGACGAACTGAAAACCCTAATCTACAAAAAGGATTGGATTGATGTAAGTAATTTTATCCACGGGCCTATGGCAGAAGCTAGGTTGAGTATGAGTTATGTCGCTCCCAACCTACTGCCCGATGACCAACCCATAGCACGTCAAATTACACGAGATTTGCTGGATCACCTAGTTAAAATCGATCAAGCTGCTGGTCAGGGTAATACTCAACTTGCCTTGAGTAACTACCAAGCCGCTGTTACAGACATTAACAAGTTCTTCCAACTGCTTCCTAGTATAAGTACTAACGCTGAGGCAAGTTAGACACAAGTTAACATGGGTAGAGGGAAGCTTTTTTGCAGTTTTTCTCTCTACCTCTAGATGAGTTGTGAAAAAAGAAGCTAGGGGCTAGGGACTAAAAGCTAGAGAAGATATTTCCTGCTTAGTTTACAGACGTATGTCTGTTATGGGCAAAAGCAATGAAATTGAATTTACTTCCACCAAAACGTATTTTTTGGCTCAGTATATTTTCCTCAGCTATATTGAGTTCCCCCCTTTCTAGCCTAGCCTTGACGGTTAAAGAAGTCCCTAATCCCCAACAGAGGTCTGGTGATTGGGTAACTGATATGGCAGGTATTCTCAGCGATGAGACAGAAGCCCAAATTAATCAGATGATTGCTGATTTAGAGGCGAAAAATGGTACAGAAATGGCCGTGGTCACAGTACCAAAAACTGCCCCAGCAGCTTCTCCCAAGGAATTTGCTACTGAATTATTCAACTATTGGGGAATTGGTAAAAAAGGACAAGATAATGGTGTATTGTTCTTAATTTCAGTAGGCGATCGCCGGGTTGAAATTGAGACTGGTTATGGTGTTGAGGCGATTTTACCTGATGCCAAAGTCGGTAACATTATCGATACCCAAATTATCCCGCGATTTAAACAAGGGGATTTTGCAGGTGGCACACTGGCGGGAACGAAAGCGCTGGTAATTGTTTTAACAGCTGATCCTGATCAGGTCAGTACTCTACCCACAACAGAAGTCACTGCGGATAACCCGAACTCATGGGGAGGATTACCTATAGTAGCTGGGGGTGGATTATTTGCCATAGGAATCGGAACGGCTGTTTATTTTCTGAGTCATCCTCGGAAAATTCGGCTGAAACCAGAAGGACAGACACGCATAAAACAAGGCAATTACAGTTTTTTGTGTGCTGATTGCCAACAGCCAATGGAAAAAGTAGATGCAAGCATGGTTCGGCCGCATCTGAATTTAGCGGAAAATGCAGCACAAAATTTAGGTAGTGTCAACTTTGAAGGTTGGAAATGTCTCCATTGCCACCAGCAACCAACTGATAAGGGATTTCATCTGGTTGCCTTAACAAACAATTCATCTCGATTTGGGTACTGTCCTGACTGTCAAGAATTGACTGTTACTCATAATAAAAAAACTATCAAACAACCCACGCGATATAGTGAGGGACAACGACTGATTATCAGTCAATGCAATCATTGTACGTATCATTACGAAAGAAAAGAAACCATTCCTCGTTTGCCGCCCCCTTCCAGTGACAGTTTTGGCGGTGGTAGTAGTGGTGGTGGTAGCAGTGGTGGCGGTGGCAGTTTTGGCGGTGGTAGTAGCGGCGGCGGTGGTAGCGGCGGGAGTTGGTAAATGCTATTTTCCTTAATTCCTAACCCATGAATTAATTCATTAAGAGTCAATTCCGACTGATATCTGATAGAGGAAAATATGAAATTAAATTTCCTAAAACCAAAACGGATTTTTCTGTTAGGTATATTTTCAGCATCTATAGTCCTTTCGCCGTTTTCTAGCCTCGCCTTAACAGTGGAAGAAGTGCCGAATACTCGACAAATATCGGGTGGTTGGGTAACTGATATGGCAGATATTCTCAGCGATGAGACAGAAGCCCAAATTAATCAGATGATTGCTGATTTAGAGGCGAAAAATGGTACAGAAATGGCCGTGGTCACAGTACCAAAAACTGCCCCAGCAGCTTCTCCCAAGGAATTTGCTACTGAATTATTCAACTATTGGGGAATTGGTAAAAAAGGACAAGATAATGGTGTATTGTTCTTAATTTCAGTAGGCGATCGCCGGGTAGAAATAGAAACGGGTTACGGTGTTGAGGCGATTTTACCTGATGCCAAAGTCGGAAATATTATCAATAGCAAAATTACCCCGCGATTTAAACAAGGTGATTTTTCAGGTGGTACACTGGCGGGAACCAAAGCATTAGTAGTGGTTTTAGGTTCTGATTCTCAGCCCCCAGGATTATTTAATAGAATCATTCAATCTCATATTGATCGATTACTATCATCGGATTTATCAGAATTCAAACTTGATGGTCGCATACAATTCTTCGGATGTGTATTAGCCATGTGGTTGTACTGGTTAAACACGAAGATTACCCGACTTCAGAAAATTCTGTTACATCCAGAAGATCGGACAAGAAGAAAACAAGGTTATTATGTTTTTTGCTGTATTGAGTGTAAGAAACGCATGAAAAAAATAAATTTCAAAAGCGTTGCACCACATCTCAAAATCAAGGAACAAACAGCACAAAAGTTAGGTAGTGTCAAATTTGAGGGGTGGCAATGTCTCACTTGTTCTAAGCAGTCAACTGGTAGGGGATTTCATTTAATTGGTCTGGAAAGTACTTTATATAAGTTTGACATCTGCCCTCACTGTAAAGAATATACCGTTACTCGCACTGATAAAATTATTAAACGAGCCACCCAATATCGTGAGGGCAAAAAACTGGTGAAGCATAAATGCCACCATTGTAATTATTACCAGGAAACCGAGAAAATAATTCCCCGCTTACCTCCTCCTTCTTCCAGCAGTGGTGGTGGTTATGGTGGTGGTGGTGATTATGGTGGTGGTAGTAGTGGCGGCGGTGGTGCTGGAGGGAGTTGGTAAAGATGATGAAGAATCCAGAAGAAAGAATCCCCGAAGAAGTAGCACCAGAGGTGTTGGAGTTAGCCTCCCGCTATTATACCGAACAGACTCAAGGTTACTATTCTGCTGAGTTGATAGCCGCAGGACAGGAAGTTGATATCCCTGTGGAGTTTATTCAGCAAGCAATTCAAGATGTTAAAAAACGAGAACAGGAAAAACAAGCAGCTGAACAACAGTCAGCCAAATTTCGTCAAAAAGTCTTGATGATTGGCGCAGGTATAGTAGCAGCATTCGCCGTCTGGACTGGCTGGACTTACAACTCCATGCAAAGCAGTGGTAACAGAGTAGATGCAGCCTGGGCGCAAGTAGAAAACCAACTCCAGCGACGTGCTAACTTGATACCCAATCTGGTAAATGTCACCCAAGCATATGCCACACAAGAACAAGAGTTAGTTGCTTTATTAGAGCGATCGCGTCAAACTTATTTACAAGCTGCTACTCCCGCAGAAAAAGCAGAGGCTACAGCACAAGTCAATCAAGCAATTGATAGTTTTAGTAAATATGCAGCCGCTAATCCTCAATTGCAATCTAGTCAATTATTTACCAATCTTCAGTACGAGTTAACGGGTACAGAAAATCGCCTAGCTGTGGAACGGATGCGCTACAACCAAGCCGTACAAACCCATAACCAAAAAATTCAAAGTTTTCCCAACTTGTTGGTAGCTAATATGTTTGGCTTTGAGAAGCAGGAATTTTTCCCAGCGACAGGGGATTTTAAATAAACTTGATCATCGTATATAAAGTATATTCCCCTAGTCCCTAGTCTCAAAAAGAAATGCATATAGTCATTATCGGTTGTGGTGTCGTAGGAGCTGCGATCGCCTATGAACTTAGCCAAGTCCAGAACCTCAAAATTACAGTTCTCGACCGTCAACCACCCGCCCAAGCTTCTACAGGTGCAGCGCTGGGGGTTTTAATGGGTGTCATTAGCCATAAAATCAAAGGCAGGGCTTGGCAACGACGACAAACTAGCATCCAACGCTACGAAACCTTAATTCCCGAATTAGAGGCGATTACCAATCGGCAAATTCCCTTTAACCGTCAAGGTATTCTTAGTCTGTTCGGGGAAGATGAAAATGTGGCCGGGTGGGAAAATCTGGCAGCTATTCGCCATTCCCAAGGCTGGAAATTAGAAATTTGGGACACAGCTAAACTCAAAACTTTTTGTCCCCAAGTCCATAACACCAAAATTACGGGTGCTGTTTATTCTCCCCAAGACCGACAACTGAATCCGACTACGTTGACGTTGGCTTTAGTTGAGGCAGCCCAATACAACGGGGTAACGTTTAAATTTGGGGTGAATGTTTTAGGAATTGAACCAGATAACATAGAAACCACAGCAGGCAAAATTTTTGCTGATTGGATTGTTGTATCTGCGGGATTGGGTTCGACATCACTGACAAAGCAAACAATTAATATTCGTCCAGTGCTAGGACAAGCTTTACAGATACGTCTAGAACAACCATTAGGCAATCCCGACTTTCAGCCGGTGGTTACGGGTAACGATGTGCATATTGTCCCTGTGGGAAATGGTAATTACTGGGTGGGCGCAACAGTGGAGTTCCCTGGTAATAGCGATGAAATTCCACCTAACCAAGAATTATTAAATCAAGTTTGGCAGCAAGCGATCGCCTTTTGTCCAAATTTAGCCACAGCTACAATTATCCGCACTTGGTCTGGTTTACGTCCCCGTCCAGAAAATCGCCCGGCACCAGTCATTGACAAACTACCAGGCTTTAGTAACGTTTTGTTAGCTACCGGACACTACCGCAATGGGGTTTTACTAGCACCCGCAACAGCAGACGCAATTCGTGAGATGATAATTTCTAATGATTATAAAAAATAGCTTTTGATAATTTTGGCTTTGAAAGCTTGGGTAAGAAGAATTTATAGGAAAATGGCGTGTCTTTAACAGAACATAAAATCACAGTAGATTCTCTAGAATGGTTTTATCGGGAGTCTGAACCTATTGGCAGAACAGATTTACTGCCTGTAGTATTACTACACGGTTTAGTATCACAAAGTTACAGTTGGCGGAATATTATGCCTGCTTTAGCTAGTCAGGGAACAAGAGCGATCGCGCCTGATTGGATTGGTTATGGCTTTTCGGGAAAACCAGAAAAACGCGATTTTGCCTACACACCTGATACATTTATTACCGCCTTAGAAAAATTTATCAACGCGTTAGAAATAGATCGTTTTTCCTTAGTTGTCCAAGGATATTTAGGTTCTGTAGGCTTACAATATGCCTTGCGCCACCCCGAACAAATTGCTAACATCGCTATTTTAAATACACCGATTTCCACCACTGCCAAATTACCTTGGAAAATTAAACAAATGGGTTTGCCCTTGGCAGGTGAAATGATAACTCAAGACCCCTTACTAGTTGATCGAACCCTCGAAGGTGGTAGTCGCTACCGCATTGAAGATAAAGATTTAGATGTTTATCGCAAACCGTTTTTGAAAGCTTCAGTTACGGGGCGGAGTCTTCTAGCAACAATTCGCAATTTGCAACTTGACTCAGCAATGGCAGAAATTGAATCTGGCTTTCAACAATGGCAACAGCCAATCCTTCTTCAGTGGGGTATGATTGATCCTTGGTTACCCATAGACGTAGCCGAAAAGTTTGCCAATTCTGTACCTGATGCCGAATTAATAAAACTTAATAACGTCGGGCATTATCCTCAAGAACATTACCACAAAACGATTTTAGAAGACCTGCTGCCATTTGTACGCCGCACAGCGAGCTAATGCGAATATAAATCTAGCAAAAATCGATATTATAAACAAGAAGCCATATCTAAAAGCAGAGAAACACCGATAAATTATTTGAGTTTCTTTAACTTTAAGTATGGTTAAGGTTAAGAAAATATGGTTTTGTGCCGGGTTTATAATCATATCTAAGACCGCATTTGTGAACTTTTTATTACAACTAAAAAGGTATCAAAACCACACTGATGGAGATTTGGGTTCATGGCTTATTCCTGGTTTAAAGCATTTCATATTGTAGGCATTGTAGTTTGGTTTGCGGGGTTATTCTACCTGGTACGTTTGTTTATTTATCATGTGGAAGCTAACCAAGAACCAGAACCAGCAAGAACGATACTGAAAAATCAGTATCAAATTATGGAGAAGCGCCTCTACAATATCATCACTACTCCAGGGATGTTGGTAACGGTGGCAATGGCTATAGGCTTATTAAGTACTGAACCAGAAGTCTTAAAACAGAGTTGGATACACGTTAAACTGTTATTTGTTGCTCTCTTAATTGGTTATCATCATTACTGTAGTCGTCTAATGAAACAATTAGCCGCAGATGAATGTCGTTGGAGTGGACAACAGTTAAGGGCCTTAAATGAAGCACCAACTGTAATGTTGGTAGTAATTGTTTTACTGGCTGTATTTAAAAATAGTTTGCCTACAGATATTACAGCTTGGGGCATTTTTGCATTGATTATTTTTATGGCAGTGACTATTCAGCTTTATGCCAAAAAACGCAGACGTGATAAAGAGAAATTAATGGGCCAAATAGGACAAGTAGCCCAAGAACAAAGTTAGATTAGATTAGGGAGCATTATAAGTTTAACAAAATAACAGGCGAAGATAAATCGTGCGTCAGTTGCTCATGAAAGAAACCCAGATCCACTGCGTTGAATTCTGGGTTTCTTATCTACAGGACTTACGTAAGTGTCACAAAAAATAAAAAATTTTGCTTGTAGTAAGGGCTTTAGCCCTTATCTTGTCAAGCCCTGCGGGCATAGTTGCGCTTACCGCGGAGCGTCTCACCAAGAGGACTAAAGTCCTCACTACAAACTTAAAATAATATGCCAGTTGCGTAAGTCCTAATTTAATTTTACAAAAATTTGTATCACATAGAATCACAACATGGCTATTGTGCAAGAGTTGCTCTTACCTCTTTGCGCGATTTATTAGATTTGTTTATATTGGTCACTTCTATAAAATTTTGCATTTTAATTCATTTTGACTCAACTGATTCTAGGTGAGTCGGGAAGAATAAGGCTTGAGATTATTGTTTTTAGCTACATTCAAGAGATGTTGAACGTGAGCTTTCTTTATTTATAAGTATTTTATTGAATAGTGTACGGCTTTTTATCTTTATAGGATTAGGCGAGCAGTTTTGTAAAAAAGCAGCTTTTAAAAAAAATTCATAGTAATGACACCAAACAAAAAAAGATTGGATTAATATAGAAATTGAAGTAATATTTATAACATTTATATGGCTATGCGAGACGCAGATAAGGATCGTCGCAAAAATCTTCCTATCAAAAATACCAATCCACCTGCGAAGGAACCACTATCTTATCATGAGCTGAAACAGCTTTTGATGAATGCCCGTGCCAAAGCACTTCAATTGGAACAACGTGCGAAAGAAAATCAGGAAGCTGTATCTCTACTTACTCAAGTTCAGCAAGAGAACCAAGCTTACCAAGTTGAAGTTAAAGAATTAAAAGCATATGCTACACAAAGTTATCAGAAATATCTTAATGAACAAAAAAATTATCAGCAGGCTGTATCTCGTTATCATGAAGAAAGAGCAAGAGCAACTGAATTACTTACCAAATATGAGGAAGTTAAGTCCGAGAGAGACAATTATGTAATTTTATATAATGAGGCACAAGCACAACTTAAATTTGAGCGCCGTTCCAAGGCTGGTATTAAGGGATGGGAAACTCGTCGTAAAGCTGAGAATGAAAGGCTAAAACGGGAAATTTCCGAAATGGTTGTTCTACTGCGCGAATCTTTAGAAAGTAAGGATGAGGCTATAAATAACCTCTATGTTGTAGCAGAGCGTATGGATAGAATTCAATCCCTGGTTGATTCAGTAGAAAACGAAACAACAGGTAATCCTGTCGGTTTGGTACAAAAATTTAAACGTATTTGGCTTGCAATTAAAGAGATTATTTCAGAATAAACAAGCGCCCTTATGACTGAAAAACCAGCATCGACTACAGGAAATAAAAGAAAAAATCAAAGTAAAGCTAAGTTGGGAGAGCAAATTCGTAATATTGCTGATAGGCTTAAACAAGAGACTGAGATGCAGATCAAAGCAACTTCACGTATTTTAGGTGCAGCATCTCAAATTTATGAAAATCATAACCGACTTATTAATGAGGTGGTTGATATGGTTGAAGAAGACCTTAACCAACAAACGCAGACATATGAAAAGTATATTTATACAGTTAAAAATCTCAAACAGAAGTTTAAAACATTTAGTGAAGCAAAGGCTCATTTTAAACTTAAAGCTAATAGTTGGGAACTCCTTGCTAACAAACTAAATGATTCATCTCCTCAAAAGCTTATACCTGCGACTCAACTTTATTCATCTCAAGACATAGAGGGTGACGATATAGAAAAATTTGCACAAAACGGAAACCACTCGGAAGAGTTGACAGTGTATTTAGATGCAGATGTCGCAGAAATGTTTCCTAATTCTCAAGCAGTAAATGAAGCTTTACGTTTTCTAATTAGAGTTACAACTAAAAATAGTTTCTGAATCACTAATCAAAAAGCATTTACAGGTGATTGCTCAATTAATTAAAAAAAATTCTTATTTGTAAAGACCTTTGTTTTCCCTAGATGTCAATCAGTGTAAAAACAGGTTTTGGGTGAGTTTTAATGGTTTTATTAAATTTTAAGTAAAAAATCTCCTATTGCAATTTTTCGCAACAGGAGATCGATGTTAAGTTCGTCAGGTGATCGGAATAGCTACTTATTTAGTATTAATTACCAGGACTTTAATTCCTCCTGAAGATAGATAAATAGTAACTAGATATTTTGACAAAATCCTGAAAGTATTACTAAGCAATGGATTCAACTCTAACCTAAGTTTTTATCCCTAACTTCAGAATGAAAAAGCCCCATTACTGTGTAACAGCAGCAGGGCAGTGGTACGATGTGAGGAGCAAACAAATGTTTGCTTAAATAAAGCATATACAGTTAATATGTCAATTTAATGACAACAATGTGAAAGCTTTGCGTCATTGTCAGTTAAAAGCTACAACATTTTTTCTAAGAATTGCTGGGCGCGATCGCACCGAGGATGAGTAAAAAACTCACCAGGAGTACTATCTTCAGCTAACCTACCTTGGTCGAGGAACATAATCCGACTAGCAACTTCTCTCGCAAACCCCATTTCGTGGGTCACAATTGCCATTGTGATTCCAGTTTGGGCTAAAGCTTTCATCACTTCCAGCACATCCTTGACCATTTCTGGATCTAAAGCCGAAGTGGGTTCATCAAATAATATCATCTCTGGTTCCATTGCCAACGCGCGGGCGATCGCTACCCGTTGTTTCTGTCCTCCCGATAGTTTGGCTGGGTAAACATGGGCTTTTTCTTGTAGCCCCACTTTCGTTAACAACTCCAACCCTTTTGCTTGTGCTAGGTGCTTATCTACCTTTTTCACCTTCATCGGTGCATAGGTGACATTTTGCAGCACCGTCATGTGGGGAAACAAATTAAAGTGTTGAAACACCATCCCCAACCTTTGGCGGATATCAGCAATGTTGACTTTGGGATGAGTGATTTCTTGTTTATGAAAGTAAATTCTGCCTTTGGTGGGGCGTTCTAGTAAATTCATACAGCGCAAAAAAGTAGACTTACCAGAACCAGAAGGGCCTAAAATAGCCACTACTTCCCCTGGGTAAATCTCCGTGGAAATATCTTTGAGGACATGGAGTTGGCCAAAAGATTTACACAATGATTCCGTGCGAATTATGGCATTACTCACTGCGTCGCAATCTCCTTTCTAAACTCGATGCACCAAAGGTCATTCCCATCACCAGAACGTAATAAATTAACCCTGCAAACAGCAAAGGTTCAAAGTAAATATATCTATTGGCACCGACAATTTGAGCGCTGCGTAATATTTCCACAACACCAATGGTAGACACCAACGCTGAATCTTTGAGCAATCCAATGGTTTCATTGACCAATGCCGGTAAAATATTTTTCAAAGCCTGAGGCAAAATAATATCCCACATCATTAACCAGTAGGAAACACCCATCGACATAACCGCTTCACTCTGACCCTTATCTACCGCTTGAATACCCCCCCGGATAGTTTCCGACATATAAGCCCCAGAGTTGAGGGTAAAGGTCAGTACTCCGGCTTCTAATGCCGAAATATCATAACCTGTCAGCTGGGGTGTGGCGTAGTAAACCAATGCCAACTGTAACAACAGAGGTGTACCGCGAAATACCGAAGTATAGACATTAGCAATCCAGGTCAGTACTTTGATGCCAGTAATTTTCAATAAAGAAAGTACAGTACCCCAAATCAACCCTAAAAATACAGATAACAGTGTGAATAACAAAGTTAGGGGGATACCCTGAAGAATAAAGGGGATATCTGGGAGGATTCTCCGAAAATCCAGATTTAGTCTACCTGGGGGAGAAGTCGGGGATGCAGTATCAGTAGTAGTTTGGGAAAACCATTTAGCTGCTAGCTTTTCCAGTTCCCCACTATCTTGCATTTGTTGTAAAACGCGATTAAACGGCTCCACCAAAGGAGAACCTTGAGGAAAGGCGATCGCCGAGCCACTTGCCTCTTCAGAAGGAATCACATTAAACTCTAAATCTGGATTAGCTTGGGCAAATCCTTGAGCTACAGTATCCTCAACAATGGCCGCATCAATACGCCCAGCTTTCAGTTCCTGCACTACTTCCGGTACTCTATTGAGTTGCTTGAGCTGAATACCCGCCACCTTGGCGGAAATTTTCTGAGCATTTTGCTCTTGGATAGTTCCCAGTTGTACCCCAACCCTTTTAGTTGCAAGGTCTTGTGGCTGTGTGAGGTTACTACCCTTGATAGCGACAATTGTGTCTTTAGCTTCGTAATAAATAATTGAGAAATCTATATTTTTCTTACGTTCTGGAGTGGGAGTCATCCCAGCCATGACAAAATCCGCCCGATTTGACTGGAGTGCAGGAATTAAGCCATTAAAATCGGACTCCATAATCTTGAGACTAAAACCCAGTTCTCTAGCCAGAGTATTAGCAATATCAATATCAAAGCCCACAATTTCGCGTTTACCCCCCTGAGTGTCATAAAACTCATAAGGGGGATAATCTGGCGAAGTCATCATCGTCAACGATGCTTTGCCTACCGAAGAAGCTTGTAGGGGATGGCTATGACCCAAAATCAGCGAGATCAAGACCATAGCAGCAAATAGCACAGACAATAGCCATGCTCTGGGTTTTTTCATCGCCTTGCAAAAGTCAATTTTATGAATTGAACCACAAATAAGCACCGATGAACATTAAATTTGCCAAAATAATGCTGATGCTGAACCCCTCGTCCCATCAGGCTTTGGCAAGGGTTAACTATCTGTTAACTATTGACTGTGTACAAATCGTTGAATTATATGTCATCTTAGAGAGTGAGAATTAATTCGGTGACAGTGTTTGTTTTTAGTATTGACAGGTTTTTCCCTTTTAGTATTTACAGACTTTCTCCGAAATTTAAATCTCTACACAGTGATGGTTTTGGAGATACTCGATGTCAATTTATGTAGGTAACCTCTCGTACGAAGTTACAGATGATGATCTTAGAGGTGTTTTTGCAGAATACGGTTCTGTAAAGCGTGTTCAGCTACCTACTGACCGCGAAACAGGTCGTCCGAGAGGCTTTGCCTTTGTCGAAATGGGCGCAGAAGCTGAAGAAACAGCAGCTATTGAAGCTCTTGATGGTGCTGAGTGGATGGGTCGCGCTTTAAAAGTCAATAAAGCTAAACCCAGAGAAGACAGAGGTTCCTCTGGTGGTGGTAACCGTGGAGGATACGGCGGTGGCGGTTCTCGTAATCGCTACTAAGCTTTGCAACAAAAAGTTGTATCTAGAGTCTTAAGGCCAGACCAGATGTCTGCCTTTTTTTGTATTCTAGTAAACTGGGTATCTTCCACTGGAGAGCCTTCAATTAAGTCAATTTAGTAGGAGGGAACATGACTCAAATAATAGTGGGCGAAAACGAAGCAATTGAGTCAGCCTTACGTCGATTTAAGCGAGAAGTTTCCAAAGCGGGGATTTTTCCAGACATGAGAAAGCATCGTCACTTTGAAACGCCGCTAGAAAAGCGTAAGCGCAAAGAAGTTGCGAAGCACAAACAAAGTAAAAGACGTTTCCGCAATTAAGGTTTGAAACCCGGTTGATTTATATATGTCCTCTGGACAGTCTAATTTAGACTAAAAACCGGGTTTTTTCCTGTGAGCAATGGTCATTATTTTTTCCACAACATTCACCCTCTGCAAAACTCATGAAATGTCATCTCTAATTTTATTGTTGTCGATATGAGGGGGCGATCGCACTAATAGCGCACTAATTATTATAAAAGCTGAGGGTGTTTGGTGGGCTGGCGTAGTGATGACAAGAAGCTATTGCCAGATGCAAAACTTTATTTCTCAATAAAAGCTCCTCGAGGTTGTTTTCCTCGGACTCGGTTGTGGTTGCATGGTGGGCATGGCAATACTGTGAAACAGTTTGTTGCTCTGATGGATAAAGTTGCACAATTAGAATAAAGTTACTGCAAACTTTGTCATTATTAGCGTGTGTAGGGTTGTTCCATAACTAAACCAGGAATAACACGGTAATGTTTGATATTGAATGTACAAAGTGTCGCACTTTTGCCAACAGCACAAGCAGCAATCACGGCATCTAACAACCCTAAACTGTCTGATAAATGGTATGTTGTAAAATCTGACAAGGCGCGATTTAAATCAGCCTCAGTCGGCCAGACTACAGGTATTGGTGCAACCAGTTTTAAGGCATTACGCAGCTTTTGCTTGTTTTGAGAATCCTGAATTAATTCCATAACCACAAAGCCAGGTACACTAGGCAATTCTGAGAGGCTCGCAAACCAACTTATTGCAGGAGCATGACCTCGTTGAATATCAATCAAAATATCTGTATCTAGCAAATACATTAAGTTCACCTATGTTCGCTCACGAGTTTCAGCATCGTGACGTAACTGACGAGCGTAGGCTTGACTATCTGTAATATCCGGTCTTGAATTGATTACACCTTCGTTCTGCCAATAAGCCACAAGCTCGGCTCCTGTTTTGGGTGGATTTGCTAAAAGCTGCCTTAAAGAGAGAAGATAAAGAATGTATTCACAAAGAGTTAAATTAAGCTTAGAAGCTTCATGACAAAGCTCGTTTTCTAACTCTGGTGGTAAATCAAGATTAATATTCATGTTGGAGATCCTGTTTAAGTGTAGTTGTAGATTCTAGATTTGTAGTAACTTGGGCAATATCAAGAGAATCAATATCTAAAAGCCAATTTTCATCAACAAATTCCATATTTTCATCATACACAAGAACCAATTCGCCCAATTTTTGAGAGCGATTACTTACTTGGTAAGTGCTATCACTAGCAGAAGTTATCAGGGAAAACTGTAATTTTAGAAAGCGTTGTTTGTGAGTAATGCCAATATAACTATTGACTAAAACTGCTTTTAAATTACGAGACAAATTAATTGTTTCATAATATTCATCTTGCTCATCCCAGTAGCCACATACTTTATAATCACATTCTTCCAGATGTTGTTTGACAAGAATATCACTATCTAAAGTCTTTAAGATATCAGTTAAATCTCGCCAGACTTGGTGATTTTTTAGTTCAAATTTTGTCATACTTATTTTGATATCTAGTACCAGGATAAATCAGTCTAAAAAAAATTGATTTTTCAGATCCTGACTAATTATTTATCAAACTACAACCGCCTCTGCAACAGCACCCTGCATTTTCCCGAAAGCATCAATTAAACTTTGCAATTGTTGGTCAGCTTTTAAAACTGCTAAACCCCGCACTGTGACTTTACCAGGAGAGTAAACAAAACGCGTTTTTAGATGTTCTGGTAAATTCGCTGCTAATAAATTCCAAGCAGGTTCTTCCATTGGCGTTTCTAAAACAATGTGCTGTTTATTTTCTGGTTTAATGCGGCTAAATCCTAACTTTTTCGCCAGTTGTTTCAGTTCCATAACTCGTAAAAGTTGATTGGCTGGCACAGGTAAAGTACCATAGCGATCGCCCCACTCAGCCGCAATCATTTTTAGTTCTTCTGGAGACTTCGCCGCCGCTACTGCACGGTAAGCACTCATCTTTTGATCGACATCGGGAATGTAATCTGCGGGAATAAAGGCTGTGAGGTTGAGGTCAATTTGGGTATCATCAACTTTGGGTATTTCTTGACCGCGAATTTCTCGAATCGCTTCTTCTAACATTTCCATGTACAAATCAAAGCCGATGGCTTCCATTTGGCCGGATTGTTCTGCACCTAACAAGTTACCCACACCCCGAATTTCCATGTCGCGCATGGCTAGTTGATAGCCGGAACCGAGTTGAGTAAATTCTTGAATCGCCCGCAGTCTTTGCCTTGCGGCATCTGATAACGCCCGTTGTTTGGGGTAAAATAACCATGCATGGGCTTGTATACCTGCACGTCCCACCCGTCCCCTTAATTGGTATAGTTGCGATAAACCAAAACGGTGAGCGTCTTCGATTAAAATGGTGTTGACGCGGGGAATATCTAACCCAGATTCAATAATTGTGGTACAGACAAGAATATCCGCATCACCATTACTGAAAGTCAGCATGGTAGATTCTAACTCGCTTTCATCCATTTGACCGTGAGCGATCGCAAATCTCCCCCCCGGTATCATTTCCCGTAAGTTGGCTGTGGTTTCTTCAATACCCTCAACTCGCGGTACTACATAAAATACTTGTCCCCCCCGATCTAATTCTTGGCGAATCGCACTACGGATGCTTTCTGAGTTCAGGGGTGATAAATGCGTTTTAATTGGTCTTCTGGTGGGGGGTGGTGTGGTAATCAAACTCATTTCCCGAATCCCCGATAAAGACATATATAAGGTACGGGGAATGGGAGTAGCCGAAAGTGTCAGCACATCAACTTGAGTTTTCAGGCTTTTAATTTTCTCTTTTTGGTTGACTCCAAACCGCTGTTCTTCATCCACCACCAACAATCCTAAATCTTGGAAGGTCACACCTTTACCTAAAAGTTGATGTGTACCGACGACTATATCTAATTCACCTGTAGCCAGTCGCTTTTGAATATTGCGGCGTTCTTCAGCACTGCGGAAACGATTTAATAAACCGACATTCACCGGGTAAGGGGCAAAGCGTTCTTTGAGGGTGTGGTAGTGTTGTTGGGTGAGAATGGTTGTAGGTGCTAACAGTGCGACTTGTTTTCCGGCGGTGACAGCTTTAAAAATGGCGCGAATTGCTACTTCTGTTTTTCCAAAACCCACATCACCACATACTAACCGATCCATCGGGCGATCGCTTTCCATATCTCGTTTGACATCTTGCACAGCTTTTAGCTGATCTGTGGTTGCTTGGTAGGGAAACGAATCTTCCATTTCCTCTTGCCAAGGCATATCTTGGGGATAGGTATAACCTTCTTGTTTTGACCTAGCTGCATACAGTTTCAGCAAATCCACCGCTAATTTTTTGATGGCTTTGCGAACGCGGTTCTTGGTATTTTCCCAAGCCTTACCAGTCATTTTGTGCAGTTCCGGGGCTTTATCACCTGTGCGGCGAAACCGGGATAAAGAACCAACTTGATCTGCGGCCACTCTCAAGATACCGTCAGCATACTGCACCACTATGTAATCACGGGTTTCATGATTAATCGTTAAGCTTTCTAGCTTGACAAATTTACCAATACCATGACTTTTGTGAACTACAAAATCACCCTGACGTAGCTTGTTGGGGTCTACTTGCTTAGAACTGGCTTGGCGACGCTTGCGGATATAGCCTGGTGTGGCTAGGGAATGTTGACCATAAAATTCCCGATCAGTGACAATTACCAAGCGATATGTAGGCAGAATAAAACCTTCTAATTCTGCCAACCCGGAATATTTCAAAGCTACAGGTATATGGTTAATTTGTAGCTTATCAATGGCTTGGTAGTCGCGGGGATTGGGGATAAATTGAGCTGGACAATCGTGTTCTTGTAGTAGCGACACAGAACGGGAAGGTTGGGCAGAAATCAGCCAAATGGAAAAGTTGCGATCGCGCTCTTGTCTCAGTGTTTCTGCTAGTTTACCAAATTGATGTGGTGTCACAGGTAACGACCGACTAGCCAGATTTATGCCGCTGTTTTCCTCCGCCAATTCTGATAAATATATGGTGAGAAATTTATTCACATCCGCCAGACACTCATCAAACGACCGATGAATTTTCGGCAAAGTTACATTTCCTACTCCCCATTGTTCCTCGGCATTTTCCACCCAGCGATCGCTATGAGCATGACACTGTTCTGGTTCATCAACAGCAATTAAGATGTTTTTTGGCAAGTAATCTAAAAGTGAGGCTGGTTGCTCAAAGGCTAACCCCAAAAAACGACGACTACCTTCTAATAGTGCTGAGTTATCGGTGCTAAGTTCTGAGTCAGAGTTTAAATCAGCAGTAAGGTCTTGTAATCCGCCATTGTTTGTCATTTCTTGCAAAACAATAGGCGCAAAGCTAGTGGGAGTCAATATTAGCTGGTCAATTTTGTCAAGAGCAGAACGTTGAGTTGCAGCATCAAATTCACGAATTTTTTCAATTTCGTCACCAAACCACTCCAGTCTGACTGGCATTTCCGAAGAAACAGGAAAGACATCCACGATATCACCGCGCCGACTCCATTGTCCTTCTGTTTCCACCAGTGGGACTCGTTCATATCCCAAAGTGGTAATTTTTTCGCCGAAAGTATCTAAATCAAATTCCATTCCCCGCTTCACAGTTAGACAGAAGGGTGTAAAAGCTGCTGGCGGTGGTAAATGGGGTTGTAAGGCCCCAGCCGTGGCGACAACTGCTATCCGGTTAGGGGTGTTGCGGGGAGTATTTGTTTCCTTCTCCCCTGCTTCCTGTTCTCTTACCTGTACTAAATCCGCTAACACCTGCATCTGTCCCCAAGTCATTTCAGTTTCGGGGTCAAAAGGTTCGTAAGGAGAAGCTTCAGAGGTGGGGTAAAAATGTACTGTTTTCCATCCCATCACCTCCAACTGAGCATAAGCGCGTCCTGCTTCCTCCAGGGTGGCGCAAACTACCAACAAATTCCTGCCTGAATTTTGCGCCAATGCCGAAGTTACTAGACCCTTGGGTAATCGGGAAATGCCATTTAAACGCAATTCTTGTTGGCGATTTAACTTGGAAAGTAATTCAGTGCTGAGTGGCGATCGCGCCAATGCACGCACAATAGAAGAAAATGCCATAAGTTTTACTACAGGAGGAAGT
Organism: Anabaena sp. CCY 9613; assembly: GCF_963920895.1. Lineage (NCBI taxonomy): Bacteria > Bacillati > Cyanobacteriota > Cyanophyceae > Nostocales > Nostocaceae > Anabaena > Anabaena sp. CCY 9613. The sequence continues at coordinate 140,816 of NZ_CAWUDE010000002.1, read as the reverse complement.
CGTTAAAGATAAGAAAATCTAGAGTCAGTGTATGTTCACTATTTTAAAAGTGTTAACAGCCCTCTCATTATTTCTATGGAAGAATAATATTTAACTACTAGGGACTAGGGACTAGAGAAGAGATTTTTTCATGATTTGGTGACTTGAAAAATGCTTGATAGTTCGGCTAAATCAAAAAATACTAGCCTCTAGTCTCTATCCCCTAGCCTCTGGCTGCGAATGTACTAGATACTAAAAGGTGAGCCACGTTCGCTCTGATAAGCGGCAATTCTACAACATGTCCTCCATTACTTTTGAAATTTTCATCCTTTTAGTGCTAATTATTGCCAATGGCGTGTTTTCTATGTCTGAAATGGCAATTGTTTCGGCACGTAAAGTCAGACTACAACAGCTGGCTAATCAAGGGGATGCCAAAGCACGGGCAGCATTGAAATTGGCTGAGTCGCCAAATCATTTCTTATCGACAATTCAAATAGGAATTACCCTCATCGGTATCCTCACTGGTGCGGTTGGAGGAGCAACAATTGCCACTCGAATAGCAGTATATATACGGTTCATTCCCTTGTTTGTACCTTATAGTGAACCAATTGCTTTCGGGATAGTAGTTCTCATCATCACCTATTTGTCACTGATTATTGGTGAACTAGTACCAAAACGGTTGGCATTAAATAACCCAGAAAAAATTGCGGCGGTTGTGGCTATTCCCATGAAAGCTGTAGCTGCCTTTGCTTCACCCGCAGTGTATCTCCTCAGTGCTTCTACAGATATGATACTGCGAGTATTGGGCATTACACCATCGCTGGAACCACAAGTCACCGAAGAGGAAATTAAAATCTTAATCGAGCAAGGCACAGAGGCGGGAACCTTTGAGGAAGCGGAACAAGATATGGTAGAGCGAGTTTTTCGTTTAGGCGATCGCCATGTCAGTTCCTTGATGACACCCCGTCCTGATATTGTCTGGTTAGACCTAGAAGACTCTCCCGAAGAAAACCGCCAAAAGATGGTTGAAAATGGTTATTCTCGGTATCCCATCTGTCAGGGAGGACTCGACAATGTACTAGGTGTAATCCCTGTCACCGACTTATTAGCCCGGAGTTTACGCAATCAACCCCTGGACTTAATAGTAGGATTGCGGCAGCCTGTATTTGTGCCAGAAAGTACCCGTGGTTTAAAAGTTTTGGAGTTGTTCAAACAAACCGTCACCCACATGGCCTTGGTAGTAGATGAATATGGTGTTATTCAAGGAATAGTCACCCTCAACGACATCATGAGCGAAATCGTCGGTGATGTTCCGGAAGGACCAGAAGAAGAAGAACCACAAATTATCCAACGGGAAGACGGTTCCTGGCTGTTGGATGGGATGCTATCTATCGATGAATTTTATGAACTTTTTCATCTCGAAGAATGGGAAATTGAAGATAGAGGCAGCTATCAAACACTAGGCGGCTTCGTCATCACCAATCTTGGTCGCATCCCTGTGTCCGCCGATCATTTTGAATGGCATGGTATGCGGATTGAGGTCATGGATATGGATGGTAACCGTGTTGACAAAGTGTTGGTCATGCCGATGTTAGTTGAGGAAGTGGAAAGGGATGAGGAGGGATGAGTGATATATTTCTCTAGCCCCTAGCCCCTAGCCCCTAAGTCCTCGATAACCGCTTAACTTCAGCACCTGCTAACATCTCATGAGCTTTGGCTAACATTTGGGGAATTTTATGGGCGTGGGGACTATTAACGAGAGATTGACTTAAATCTAATTCGTCTAAGCTGTCTGCTTTATTACCAGGAAACCAATGACTGCCGTTACCCAACAGGTTGTAGCGCATTTTGGCATAGTCTACCAAATCGTAGGCGATCGCTAAATTTAAAAGCCACAAAATTACGGGTATATTTATTTCTCCCGGTGTTTGGGCAAAGTTGGGTAAGTTGGTTTCCCAAGTTTTTACCCAGTCTTCTCCTAAGCTAGCGATCGCTTCTTGTTCTAATCTCTGCAAAATTGGTGGTAAGATTTCCTCTGCCCGGTCTAGCAATTCTAAAGTTTTCAGGTGTTCATCAAAGTCTTGGGGTCTAGCTGCACCCAAACTCAAGGTGTGTACTTCGGGATGACTTAAACAAAATAAGTCATTAAACACCATTGGGCTTAAAGGGGCGCAAAGATTAACTAACTTTTGTGGTGGATTATATAGCTTTCCTCCTTTATCGGAGGGACTAATGATAAATACTCCCATATCATGACGGGTAGCTGCTTGAATTGCTTGCCAATTCCATTGATTAATGTAATACCAATGCAGGTTGACATAATCGAATTGGTTAGTATTAATTGCCTGGATAATCACATCTTTAGATCCGTGGGTGGAAAAGCCAATAAATCTGACTTTTCCCTCGGCTTGCAACTGTTTTGCTACTTCTAAACAGCCACCGGGACGCATACTATTATCGAAAGATTCAGGGTGATTAATGCCGTGTAACCCTAGTAAATCAACATAATCTAACTGGAGATTTCGCAGTGATTGTTCAAATGTCTGGCGAAATTTTTTAGCCTCTGCAACTGGGTTAACTTTTGTCTGTACAATTAGTTCATTGCGGGGGAATTTGGGCAATATTTTCCCTAACTGCATTTCCGAAGTACCATAGCCACGGGCAGTTTCAATGTGGTTAATCCCCACCTCCATCGCCCGGCGAATAGTGGCTTCGAGATTAGCCTGATTGTCAGCAGGAATTTCCGACTGTGAAACATCTTGCCATTTGAATTGGTATCTCATACCGCCGCAGGAAAACACTGGCATTTGTAATTCTGTGCGGCCAAATCTTCTATATAGCATTAGTGGCTTTTGGAGTCATTACCATCTCAAATCTACAAAAATTTAGGGATACGCCAAGACGTATCCCCACACTTAACTAATAACAATCACTAAGCAGCATCTCGCAACTCAGCCGTGCGAATTGACAACATCTGTGTCTGGTTACCGCGCTGCACTTTCACTTGTAAAGCCTGACCCAAACGACTATTTTCTACTAAGTTCTGTAATTGTTCAGCGCTGGTGACAGTTTCTCGATCAACTTGCACAATCACATCCCCACGTCGGATACCCGCAGTCGCAGCAGGAGAATTGGGTACAACTCGGATGACCACAACACCGTTAATTTCGGGGATTTGCATAGGAGAGTTGGGATCAGTATTATTCTGCTGTGCTAGCTCCGGTGTTAAAGTGAGCATTTGCACACCCAAATAGGGATGAACAACTCTACCATCACGTTGTAGTTGAGCTGCGATCGCTTTAGCTTTATCAATGGGAATCGCAAAGCCAATACCCATAGCGTCAGGACGAATGGCTGTATTAATACCAATGACTTCACCGCGTTCATTCAATAGTGGCCCCCCGGAGTTACCAGGGTTAATGGCCGCGTCGGTTTGAATAAAGTCTAAGCGTTTGTCAGCAATCCCGACTTGGGCGCTAGAACGTTTGAGGGTACTGACAATTCCCAAAGTCACGGTATTGTCAAATCCTAAAGGATTACCCACTGCGATCGCCCAGTCTCCCACTTGTACATTATCAGAAGAACCCAAAGCTGCCACAGGTAAATCATTACCAGCGTTAATCTTCACGACTGCTAAATCGGTTACTTCATCAATGCCTTGAACCTTTCCTTCATAGGTGCGGCCATCTTTGAGCCGGACTGTCACCTTATCAGCTTTATCGACTACATGGGCATTAGTCAGAACCAAACCACTTTTGTCGATAATAAAACCAGAACCTAGACCACGCAACTGTTCAGGCGGTAATTGTTGAGAAAAACCTTCCCCAAAAAACCGTCGGAAAAATGGGTCTTCCATAAATGGGTCTATGCGCCGAGTAATGGTACGCTCCGTGTCAATACGTACCACTGCCTTGCCGACACGGTTTACAGCTGCTGTGACAAAGCTAGTACTACCAATAGCCGCATTTGCTGGCGATTGCCTGGGAGTAATCAGTTCTGATGCATCTGTAGCAGCTCCTACATTGGGTGCAAGTTCTGCTTGGGCAGGTAATACCCATAAAGTACTAACAGTTAGTGTAACCCCTAGAATTATGGCTAATGCCTGGGAGGTAAGTTGATGTAGAGAATGGCGTAGTTTGAAAAATCTCATAATTACCAGCTAATTTAGCAACCTATTGGTTATTTAGTCGTGAAACATCCATTTACATTTATTTTTACAAAGCAGAACAATTGAGTTGGCATATTACATGAGCCACCTGTAATTAAAATTAATGGAATATTTAACACAATAGCTATTATGGAGATTAGCCCTTTCAAGGTTCGGGTTTCACCCTGTTAACACTATTGTCAAAGAAATAGTTTTCTTACAACCAATTATCCTCTAGGCTAGGATCTTAGTACTACCAGTGCTTGGGCAACCCATGACCATGAACGGATCAAACCGATTAGCTAAAGAATCCTTGTCTGCATCCCCAAAAGCCAAAAATATTTCCCATCAAGATACAGACCACGAACATACAGATCATACTCATGGGCATGGAAAATCAACTCATCCACACGTTCATAGTGAAGAATCGTTACGGCGAATTGTCAATCGGTTGTCACGCATAGAAGGACATATTCGTGGCATTAAGACAATGGTGCAGCAGAATAGTCCTTGTCCTGATGTTTTATTACAAATTGCGGCTGTGCGGGGCGCTTTGGATAAAGTTGCGAGAATCGTTTTAGATGAACATTTAACTGAGTGTATCGCTAGAGCCGCGCAAGAGGGCAATATGGAAGCTGAAATAGAACAATTAAAAGCTGCTTTAGATCGCTTTTTGCCTTAATGCTCATGAGCCATTGGTAAAAATTTCCCCATTTCCTAGCCCCCTAGTAACAACAAGCGATCGCTAGTTCGGCATGTTCTAGTAATGTCTTTTTATCCAAAGGATGGATAATATACTGGGGGGTGGCTGCTAATAGTTTCTCGATTCTGTCTCTAGCGGCTGTGACTACTGATTCATCCAGGCTACCTTGACTCAAAGAATTGGCAAAATCTTCAGCCATCTGATAGGTACGTTCAATCGATAATGAATTGATATTACGCGAGACAATAAACAAGTCACAGCCAGCATGAAAAGCTTTGGCTACAGTCCCATTTTCGATAAACATATCAAAGACAGCTTTCATATCCAAGTCGTCAGAGACTACTACCCCTTCAAAGCCCAGTTCTTCCCGCAGTATGCGCTTGAGGATAGCCTGGGATAATGTAGCTGGTACATCAGGATCTATCTTGGGAAACAAAATATGCGCTGTCATGATTAAAGGAATTTGCTCTGCAATCAGCGCTTTAAACGGTATGAGTTCACGAAGTCGCAGATCTTCTACGGTGAGATTGAGGATTGGTAATTCAATATGAGAATCTTTGCTAGTGTCTCCATGTCCAGGGAAATGTTTAGCACAACCCAAAATCCCTGATTCTTGCAGTCCCCGATAATATTCAAGCGCACCTTGTGCAGATGTTTCGGGAGTACTACCAAACGCACGCGGCCCAATAATTGGATTTTGCGGATGGGAAAAAATATCTGCTACTGGTGCCCAAGATAAGTTTACACCTAGTGATTTTAACTCTGTAGCTGTGGCTTTGGCTACTTCATGGGCGTGCGATCGCAACAACGAGGCATAAGGAAAGCGGGTAATTGGTAGCGGTGTCCGCACCACACGTCCCCCTTCATGATCTAACGTGATGAACATTGAATCACGTTCGGCATATTGTCTGATTTGGTCGTTTAAATCCTTGAAGTTTTCTAGCCAAACATCATAAGGGGTTCCATCCAAAAAATTTTTCGCGAAAAATATCACCCCGACTGGTTTTAGTTCACTGAGGGTGCGTTTATCGTCATCGCTTAATTTTGTTCCAGAAACACCAAGTATTAAGTGATGTCCAAAGTTTGCTAGCTGTTGAGATGCTGCCATAATGCTTTACCTACGGTTGTGTAACAAACACCTAGATTTTCAACCTAAAGGAAACAAGCTTTATCCTACACTTTTATACCAATTAAAAAATCTCAAAATCTTGGCAAGGTTATAAATCGGCTGTAGAGGCTTAAGCTTTTATGCTCTTACCGATGTATCTAAAGCAAATCTTATCCAAGATGTCACTATTGATTGCTACATCGGCCAACCACTGATTAGACATCTCCTGTCCGCTGATTTCATGAGTCCTCATCTTAGTCATAGCCATTTCAAATATATTGAGCAACTAAAACTAAACTACACTTATCAAAAGCGTAATTTAATACTTTATTTTCTATAAAAATGAGGCTTTTTAATTTTATGTTTAAAAATTTTACGCACTATATTTCGGAGACTAGCATCTCCTCTCAACAATATATCTCTCAGATTCTGTTCCGGACGACCTCGAAAGGAAGTTACATGATAATACTTCTGTGCAGCAGCAGGTTTTGGCGAAAAATAGTAGTTAGACACACAACAGCGTTGACCATGATGATTAATTGGGCTAACGGAGTGCCAAGACTTTTTATTAGTAATCATCATTACCAGCCGATTAAATTTACTGTGAATAGTTCTACACGGCTGTTTTAAATTTTGATCCCAAAGTTCTAGGTTACCGCCATAATTTTCTTGCCAATTGGGAGTTACATAATACAGTAAATTTAACACCCGATAGTTCTGAATATCTTTATCATGGGAATTGTCCAGATGAGGATTTAAAAAACAACCATATTCCATGAGGCTAACGCCACCAGCATAAAGGTATTCATCTGGCATCAATTCTTCAAATCCAGTTATTTCAGCAATCAGCTTAACTACCCTGGCATCCTGAAAAGCATAGACAATTTCTTCTAAAATAGGATTGTATTTATCTAATTGTATGCCAACATATTTATATTCTCTCAGGTCTTTCAACTGCAATAAATTTTCTTTTGCGGGAAACGCATTATAGATTTTCAATACATCATCTGTATTTAACAAATCATCTAAATAACACGTATTTATTCGGTTATCAATAGCAAATTCTTTTTTTAAAGCCGATTTACACTGTTCGAGCTTATTTAAAATTTGTTCGGCATAATAATGCCTCGAAGTTTTGTCTAGCATTTATTCCAGATATTGTAAGAAATACTGCTTTATTATATAGAATTTTCAAAAAAATGGCATTACTAAATATTATGTGAATCCAATCATTGCATTAGTTATTTTTCTTCGTAAACAAATTAATCATAGGTCTATTTTCTGATTAATTTATAGTGTTCCTATTTAATTTTTGTTGGTTTAGCCTGCGATTTGCTCTTACAAGACTCAGTACATACTTCTCCCTGTTTAACTATTTTCCATTCCCTATCTACGCAAGTAAATAGGGCTACAACACCCAAGCTATCAGCAATTAAATTGAATTGTTATATGGTGGTTTTCCAATTATCAACAATAAATTTACATAAGCTTGTTGTGATTTTTAAATAGATAATAACTAATATCAAGTTTAATTTGTTATATTTCTTGATATCAACAAAAAATTAAGTAAATACACGCTTAAACATTGTAATAAATGTTAAAAAAAATAAATACAACCTGTTCTCAGTATTTTGCTCAACCAAGCAAAATTGATAGATGGGACGAAGATATTATTATTTGCCAGATTTTAAACCCCTCCCCAGCTATCCAAGCCAACAGCTACTACTTTGGGCATCCAGAATGGGGATTAAATTATTTTAAAGCCTGTCACAGAGATGAAAAGTTTGTAGAACTGTGGCAAGCCGTGATTGGTAGTTGGCAAGGCAAAGTAGTGGTAGATATTGGTTGCGGGCCTGGCAATGTATATGCTTCTCTCAAAGAGTTTTGTGGTGAACCGCAGTTTTTACTGGGCGTAGATGTTTCTCTCGGCGCCTTAAAAATGGCTCGCCAACTCGGATATACAACAGTCCTAGCAGATGCTCAAAATCTACCTTTTATTTCTGGGTTTGCTGATATTGTGGTGCTTAATGCCTGCTTGCATCATTGTGATGATATGGCAAAAGTTCTGCAAGAAGCAGCTAAATTGGTACGTCCTGGTGGGCTGTTAATCACAGATCACGATCCCCAAAAAAGTGCTTATGAGTTCAAAGGCTTAGGCTCCCTATTATGGAAATTACGTTTGCCAATCTATCAGTATATGAAACGAGGGGGACATACCACCGTAGAGGAGCAATCCTGGGGTTTGGCAACAGAGATACATCACAAAGCGTGTGATGGTGTCACATCAGATATGTTTTATGAAATGCTAGAACCTATGGGGTTTGCGGTTAAGGTTTACCCCCATAACCACATAATAGGTGCAGAGGCATTAAAGGGTAATTACGGTAGACCATTTTGGAAGTATCGTCTAGCTCAGAGATTATCAGGTATAAATCCCAACTCCCCAGAGGCGGCATTGTCGTTGATGTGTGTTGCCACTCGCATGGATTGATCATCAATTAAACCAGCATGATTTGACTAAACTGGGTATATTCGCTGCATCACTGATGTTTTAATTTCTCCGCTTCAATCATGCGAATTGCCAAGATAGTTTCTGCTAAAACACGCTGAAATACATAATACCAACCGCGCCAACCATCAAAAATCCAGCCTTCGATAATTAAGCAATAGAGAAAAATCATCCAAGGCGCCAAGATTTTGCGTCTGCGGATACGATCAGCCCAATCGAGTTCGTTGATGGGAGTTTCTAGTATTTTCTTAGCTTCAAGCACTGTGTACCGTTCTTGTGACCATAACCAACGACTCAACGGTTTGCGATCATCGTGGTAGAGATAAGCGGAAAGTACAGCGGATTTACCAGTTAGTTGTAAAACTTGTGTATGTCCATCATCAATATAAATGGCTTTGCTTTTTTGAAACAGAACTTGACGGGGAGGGAGTATTCTGGTGTTACGAACGGGTTTGCCAAACACACAGTACTTAAACTTGGCAAAGTAGCCATCAACTTCTCCATCGACAGGTAAAGCGGCTATTTCCGATATCAACTCATCTGGAACTATATAATCTGCGTCTAGAGAAAGTACCCAACGGGATGAAACTTGTTCTAAGCCATAGTTCCATTGTTGACCGTGGGTATCGAATTTACGTTGAAATACTTGGACTTGTGAATAAGAATTAAGAATTTCTAGAGTCGTATCGGTACTATAGCTATCAATAACGATGATTTGTTTTGCCCAAGTCAGATGCTCAAGGGTACGTCCAATATTAGCTGCTTCATTATAAGTGAGAATTAGAGGCGTAATGTTTTCTAATATGGGCACAATAGTTCCATCATAATTAGACCAATTCTGTGTAGTAGGTGTTTGCATAGGAAATCAGATAATTGTAAACTGCATGTTCAATACATTGATAGCAATAAAAACTCTGTATACCAGCACTAAATAAAAATTTATATAAAATTTTACCAAGTAAATTACAGAAATTAACGTATACCTCCGGGATATTTGAGACTACGGATAAAAAGTTAGTACACAAATCACGAATCATTGACTGCTTGCTGGCGCGCTGCGCTTACTTGGAAAACTTGGTGAAATTCCCGTTGAAAGAAGTTTTTATAGAAGCGATCGCACAATGACTGCCAAATGTAACAGATTGCAACGTATAATGAGAACGACAAAACGATAAAGAAATTATTTAAAGGCAGTAAGTTTAAATGCGAGTCGCGATCGCGGGTGCTGGTTTAGCAGGGTTATCCTGCGCGAAATATCTCACAGACGCAGGTCACACTCCCATTGTCTTGGAACGCCGGGATGTATTGGGTGGCAAAGTGGCGGCGTGGCAAGATGCTGACGGAGATTGGTACGAAACGGGTCTGCACATCTTCTTTGGCGCATATCCTAATATGTTGCAGCTATTCAAAGAGTTGGACATTGAAGATCGGTTGCAGTGGAAAGAACACTCAATGATCTTTAACCAACCCGATGCACCAGGTACTTACAGTCGGTTTGATTTTCCGGATTTGCCAGCACCCTTAAATGGTGTCGTGGCAATTCTGCGAAACAACGACATGCTGACTTGGCCCGAAAAAATTAAATTTGGACTAGGGCTGATTCCCGCAATGGTTCAGGGGCAAAAGTATGTCGAGGAAATGGACAAATATTCCTGGACAGAGTGGTTGCGTAAACAAAACATCCCCGAACGAGTCAATGATGAAGTATTTATTGCCATGTGCAAGTCATTGAACTTCATTGGCCCAGATGAAATTTCTGCGACCATTCTCCTCACAGCCCTGAATCGCTTTCTCCAGGAAAAAAACGGCTCAAAAATGGCGTTTCTGGATGGTTCTCCCACAGAACGATTGTGTCAACCCATAGTAGATTACATTACCGAACGCGGTGGTGAAGTGCGTCTTAACGCGCCCTTAAAAGAAATTTTGCTGAACCCTGATGGTACAGTCAGAGGCTTTTTGCTCAGAGGATTAAACGGAGCAGCAGACGAGATTTTCACAGCTGATTTGTATGTATCGGCGATGCCAGTTGATCCTTTCAAAGTGATGCTACCAGAACCTTGGCAGCAGATGGAATTTTTCCAGAAGCTAGAAGGCTTAGAAGGCGTACCAGTTATTAACCTGCATTTGTGGTTTGATCGCAAACTCACAGAAATTGATCATCTACTTTTTTCGCGATCGCCCCTCCTCAGCGTTTATGCTGATATGAGTAATGCTTGTCGTGGATATGCTGATCCCGACCGTTCGATGCTGGAATTAGTTTTAGCACCGGCAAAAGACTGGATCACCAAATCAGATGAGGAAATTGTTACCGCCACGATTAGCGAGTTGGAAAAACTCTTCCCTGACCATTTTGGGGGAGACAACCCAGCCAAACTGCTGAAATCTCATGTGGTGAAAACGCCGCGTTCAGTTTACAAAGCGACCCCTGGTCGTCAACAGTACCGTCCCTCACAGACAACCCCCATAGCCAACTTCTATCTGACTGGGGATTACACCATGCAACGCTACTTAGCCAGTATGGAAGGTGCCGTACTTTCTGGTAAGCTAACAGCGCAGGCGATCTCAAAAGCACTGCCGGTAGCAAATGCCTCCAACCTGCAAACGCCAACCCGACCGCCCGCAACGAATGCTGCAACTGCCTGATTCCCCCCCGCGCATGAAAACGCTGGTCTCTGTAGACGAGTCCTACAAACTTTGTCGGCAACTCATAGCCAAGTATTCCGCGACTTTTTACCTCAGCACTTTGCTCCTGAGCAAAGAAAAACGTCCTGCTATTTGGGCGATTTACGCTTGGTGTCGCCGTACAGATGAACTGGTAGATGGCCCCACATCTGCCATGACTACGCCAGAAACCCTAGATTTATGGGAACAGCAGCTAGAATCAATTTTTGCTGGACGCCCGGTGGAAAATTATGATGTGGCTTTGGCGGATACTGTCCAACGCTTTCCCGTAGATATTCAGCCCTTTCGGGATATGATTGCTGGTCAGCAAATGGACTTGTATCGCAGTCGCTATGAAACCTTTGAAGATTTATACATTTACTGTTACCGCGTCGCTGGCACTGTAGGCTTGATGTCAACTTCAGTCATGGGGTTGGATGCTACCCGAAATACAGCCCCCTGGAACCATGAACAACAGCCGTATGTTCCTATTGACGAAGAAATCGCCTTAGGAATTGCCAAGCAACTTACCAATATCCTTAGAGATGTCGGAGAAGACGCACGTCGCGGGCGAATTTATATTCCTTTAGAGGATTTAGCGCGATTTAATTACACCGAGCAAGATTTGTTTAAGGGTGTAGTTGATGACCGCTGGCGCGCCCTGATGCGATTTCAAATAGATCGAGCAAGGCAATTTTATACTAAAGCTGAAAGGGGTATTACTTATCTTTCCGCTGATGCCCGTTGGCCTGTCTGGGCGGCCCTCATGCATTACAGTCGAATTTTAACCATAATTGAACAAAACGATTACGACGTGTTCACTCGACGTGCATACGTACCCCAGTGGCAAAAATTACGTTCTCTGCCAATGGCATGGATGCGATCGCAAGTGCTTTAAATAATTCGTAATTGATAATTCGTAATTCGTAGTTAAAACCCCAGAAATCAATTCCGGGATAGCTGAAACATAGATTAAATCTCATCTTCATTCATCAATTAGAAATTACGAATTACGAATTAGTAATTATTTTCTTGACCCAGCAAAAAAAATCTGCTAATATTCATATTTGTGAACCACCTGGAGAGGTGGCTGAGTGGTCGAAAGCGACAGATTGCTAATCTGTTGTACGGCAGGTAACTCCGTACCGAGGGTTCGAATCCCTCCCTCTCCGTTTTTAAAATTAAAATGATAAACACATAAAAAAATTTTGATGTGTTGGTAATAAGTTTTACTCCCTAGGGTGGATGCTATTATTTAGCATTCGGAGTCTGTTAAGATCGGACTAACTTAAAAACCTAGTTTGAATCTTACTTGTAGGCTCCTAAATATTTGAGGAGTGAAAGTAAATTATGCCAAGAATTATTACTGCCTTAGGGTTAAGTATAGCTACTCTAGCAACCGGACTTTTAGTAGGAGCTTGCGAAAATGTTAATAACCCTGAAAACACAGCTACCACTGGTGCTAATACCACAGCAGGTAGTACTCAAGGGCTAAAAATTGGTGCATTACTACCAACAACCGGTGACTTGGCTTCCGTTGGACAGCAAATGGTGGGTTCAGTACCTTTGCTCGTCGAGACTGTTAACGCTTGCGAAGGTGTTAATGGGCAACCAGTAACGTTAGTAGAAGTAGATGATCAAACCGACCCTAGAGCGGGTGCGGCTGGAATGACTAAACTGGCAACTCTCGATAAAGTAGCTGGTGTAGTTGGTTCCTTTGCTAGTAGCGTTTCTACGGCTGCTGTCTCAGTTGCCGTACCTAATCAAGTCATGCTGGTTTCTCCTGGTAGTACAAGTCCAGTCTTTACTGAAAAGGCTCAAAAAGGTGATTTTAAAGGCTTTTGGGCCCGCACTGCACCTCCAGATACCTATCAAGCATTAGCCTTAGCTCAATTAGCTAATAAAAGAGGTTTCAAGCGAGTTTCTACAGTTGTGATTAATAACGACTATGGGGTCGGGTTTGAAAGAGCATTTGTACAGGCTTTTGAACAACTAGGTGGAACTGTAGTTAATAAAGATCAGCCCGTTCGCTATGACCCCAAAGCCCAAACATTTGACACCGAAGCTGCTGCTGCTTTTGCCGGCAAGCCAGATGCCGTAGTTGCTGTTCTCTACGCTGAAACAGGTAGTCTCCTCCTGAAAACTGCTTACCAGCAAGGCTTAACTGACGGTGTACAAATTCTGCTGACAGATGGAGTTAAATCACCTACATTCCCTGAACAAGTGGGTAGAGGCAGTGATGGGAGATTTCTCTTAGCAGGATCGCTGGGGACAGTACCCGGTTCCGATGGTCAAGCATTAGCAGCCTTTAACAAACTGTGGCAAGAGAAAAAAGGCGGTTCTCCAGGTGAATATGCTCCTCAAGCTTGGGATGCTGCGGCTTTGTTGGTACTAGCAGCACAAGCTGCTAAGGAAAACACAGGTGCTGGGATTTCTAATAATATTCGTGAAGTGGCTAATGCACCCGGGACAGAAGTTACTGATGTCTGCGAGGGACTGAAGTTGTTGAAAGAAGGTCAAGACATTAACTACCAAGGGGCTAGTGGCAACGTTGATATTGATGCTAATGGTGATGTTGTTGGTGTCTACGATGTTTGGACTGTAGAGGCAGATGGCAAAATTAATGTGATTGACAAAGTTAGTCCTAAATAAAGACTTCCTCCGTCTGGAAGCTTGAAACCATAAGTAAGTTAGCCTACAAAAGTGGGCTAACATATTTCAGCCTTTTGACAGCTTGTTGGTATTAGGGCTGATTAACACTAGCTTCTAGGGTTTTGACTTGGGTTTGGAGTTCGACAATTCTTTGCATGTGCGATCGCTCTAGCGAATAACCCAACCACACAAAGCTACCACCGAACACAGCAACTATTCCTGCCAAAATCCCAGTCAGCAATTTTACCTGGGAGCGCAGATGTTTCACTTCCTGAAGCTGATACTGAGGTGGCGCCAAATAATTGAGGTTTGGGTCTGGATTTTCTGTTACCAGTTGTGTTTTTGGTATGTTCGGTATTTCTGTGCTTTTGAAGGTAACTTTACTTTGTAGCCAGTTAGTAATTAATTGAGGACAATTTTTTTTTAACCAGCGCCAAGCAAGAATTCTAAAGACTGGTTTGGATGTGTGGGAAATGAGTTTTAGGGTTTTATTAAGAGTCCTTGAACGACACTTGTGATTAATCAGGTTAATTGAACCTACATCATAAAGACAATCTAATATGAGTTTAACTGTAGTTTCTTCTCTAGTGATTAAACTTGTCATCAGCAGATTAATGTCACGTATCCGTTCTACTTCTTTCTGCTTTTCTAACTCAATTTTTGGAAAACTACTTGATATTTCTACGGGTTGATTCATATATTTTCTGGGGGTATAAATTCTGGGTTTTAATTAAAAGTTTATTTTTAATAACACAAATGAAATAATCGCTAGAGAAATTTTTAGCTTCTCCCCGCAACCCTTATTTTTACTTTTATGAGTTTATCTGCGAATAGTAAATAACTTGGTAGGTGTCTAAAATTTTAGGCGATGGCAGTAGTTGCTTGAAGTTTACATCTATTAAAAAATTATACCATTATTCCACTTTCAAAATCTATGCCGTGTTTCTTAACTGTAAATAAACTTCTAAATTGGCAAAAGGCAAAAGTAAAAAATACTTTCGCCTTTTATTTTTATATTATGTCATTAGAAGCCAGTGAAATTGTAACCAATCCCTAACAATAAACCGACATCAGTTTGTCTAAAAAAGCCGGCATTTACAGAAGCTGTAGCTGTAAATTGAGGAGTTAGAGGGAAGTCAATACCACCAGATACCAATAAGGCTGTTCTGGAGTTGCTACCAGTCTTAATAGCTGCACCTACTCCCACGTAAGGTGCGATCGCTAAAGGTTCAGCAAATGGATCTGCTGACTGTAAGGAAAAGTCATAGGTTAAGGGAATCAGAATTGTGGTGTTGTTCCCAAACACAGCTGATGGTCTGAGTGAAAAGGTATTCGTCAGTCCAATTTTACTCACGGCTGCAAAGTTACCATCACCTAAAGCCGAGTCACCGCCACCTAAACCCAGGTTACCAGCAACACCAATGTAGCTTCTGCCACCACGAGTTGGTCTACCAAAATTGATATCTGCTTGTGCTACTTGAGAACCAGCAGGTGAAAAAGTCAATTCTGATTCCGGTGTGAGGCTGGCTGATGACGTTGACACTGTACCGGGTACTGGTGCAAGTGAACTACTAGCAATTTCCTGGATAGCAGCGTTAGGAAACTGCGGTGATGCATTACCATCTAATACTGCTGCTTGATCAGCCACTACAAAAGTGGAGTCAAAATCTATTTGAGTTAGTTCTGTACTCAACTGATTCAAATCATTTGCAGCTACGGAAGTCTCACTTAACTGCTGAGAATCTACCTCATCGACTGCTTGAGCCACAGAGGATAAACCAGTAAACAAAACTGCAAATGCAGTTAAACTGGGTATCCCTAAAGCGAAAGCTCCGCTAACGCGTAACGTCTTGTAGACCAGAAAAATATTATTCACAGTTCACTCCTGACACAATATTGCCATAATCGACATTTTGTGATTATGATTTGACGAATTTGGGCAATATTCAAACTCTAACATCAGAAAATCAGTTATTACATCCTTAGTTAGACGTAAGTATTTTCCTAAATCCTATGTATTACAGACTATATGGGATTTATGATCATAAGTCAGAGCTATTGGGTATGGGAATCAGGGAAACTCGAAAATGCTAAACTAAGTCGAATAGAACATATTTCCCAAAAAGTCAATAAATCTTGATTTTCGTTAGAGTGGGATAACAATCACAGTGTGAGGATAAATACTACATGCGAGTGTTACTGGTATATCCGATATTTCCCAAAACCTTTTGGTCTTATGAAAAAATCTTGGAATTAGTTGATCGCAAGGTTTTGTTACCTCCTTTGGGTTTGGTAACGGTGGCAGCAATTTTGCCCCAAGAATGGGAGTTCAAGCTAGTTGATCGCAATATCCGCCCAGTGTCTGAAGAAGAATGGGCATGGGCGGATGTAGTCATTCTTTCCGCCATGATTGTCCAGAAGCAAGATTTATTGGGGCAAATTCAAGAGGCAAAACAACGTGGTAAGTTAGTCGCTGTGGGTGGCCCTTATCCGACTTCTGTACCTCACGAAGTGCAAAATGTCGGTGCAGATTTTCTGATTTTAGATGAAGGGGAAATTACCCTGCCCATGTTTATTGAGGCAATTCAACGGGGTGAAACGAATGGTACTTTCCGCGCCACAGAAAAACCAGATGTAACAAATACCCCGATTCCCCGTTTTGATTTACTAGAATTGAATGCCTATGACATGATGTCGGTGCAATTTTCCCGTGGATGTCCTTTCCAGTGCGAATTTTGTGACATTATTGTTCTTTATGGTCGTAAGCCGCGTACCAAAACCCCAGCACAACTTTTGGCAGAGTTAGATTGTCTCTATGAGTTGGGTTGGCGGCGTGGTGTGTTTATGGTGGATGACAACTTTATTGGCAATAAGCGCAATGTAAAATTGTTGCTGAAAGAGTTGAAAGTCTGGATGGCAGAACATCAATATCCCTTCCGTTTTGATACCGAAGCTTCCATAGATTTGGCACAAGATGCAGAAATGCTGGAGTTAATGGTTGAGTCTGGCTTCTCTGCGGTGTTCTTGGGAATTGAAACACCGGATGAGGATAGTTTGCAGTTAACCAAGAAGTTCCAGAACACTCGCAGTTCCTTAGCCGATGCAGTACAAACCATCATCAAAGCCGGGTTACGGCCGATGGCTGGGTTTATTATTGGGTTCGATGGCGAAAAAGCAGGCGCAGGCGATCGCATTGTCAGGTTTGCGGAACAAGCAGCAATTCCTTCTACAACTTTTGCTATGTTACAAGCACTACCCAATACAGCGCTGTGGCATCGACTGAAAAAAGAAGGACGACTGCGAGAAAATCAAGACGGGAACATTAACCAGTCAACATTGATGAATTTCATTGCTACCCGTCCTCTAGAAGATATTGCTAGAGAATATATTGAAGCGTTTTGTGCTTTGTATGACCCAGTTAAGTACTTAGATCGCACCTATCGCTGTTTCTTGATGATGGGTGCGCCGAGTTGGAAAGCGCCAGCTAAAATGCCAGAGTGGGTAGTTGTCAAAGCGCTACTAATTGTAATTTGGCGACAAGGTATGAAACGGGAAACTCGGTGGAAGTTCTGGCATCATTTGTTTAGTATAATCAAGCGCAACCCAGGTGTTGCCGAACATTACCTTTCTGCTTGTGCCCACAACGAGCATTTTCTAGAGTATCGCCAAATTGTGCGCGATGAAATTGAAAGTCAGTTAGCTGAGTATTTAGCCCAAGGTGCAGAACAACCCTATGTGCTTGCAGCAGCTAAAGCAGAGGAAAAAACTGAGGCGATCGCTAGTTAAGATTCAGTCATAACTGGTAATCGGTCATAGGAATCCTATATCAATTACCAGTTGTTGATAATCAGGCAATTGCCAATGGATTATATCATTGCCAGTTGTGGGTATACGAATCATGACATATCCCATATAAAACTACGCAATATTGAAAGTCTAATTAATTTGCTTAAAGTCCTCTGTTTCGACCAAAATTGTATCTTAGGAATTGTAAATGGATCTATCTTTTAAAGACATACAGTTCATTGTTGAAGCTATTGATAATTTGATTGAGAAATACCAAGAACGACTTCAACAAATTGAAGAAATAGATGAGGATGAGGCTTCTGATATTGGTAATGATACTATGTTTTTAGAATCACTGCGTAAAAAACTAGCTAATAGCTTGAATGACAACGCCTCCTCAAAGACACAGAAAAAGCATAGGCTTTTTAGAATATCTCATGAACGCGGCGTTATATCTTATACCAGAAGAATTAAAAATCATAAACAAGAAAATATCAATAATCCCTAATTCCAAGCCAGCTCTCTGAAAATTAATTTCACATTAGTTAATATTTAAATTAATTATTTTTACCTCAATTACAAATAAGTTAACTAGGAAGTTAAAGGCGATGGTTTTGACAATTTTTTAGTCACAGGTTCTAAACTAAACAGTCAATTCGATGCTGACTGATAGCTTTCTTGATAAATGATTTCCTGGAACTGAATCATGTCTTTTTGCGGATCGGAGTGACTAACTTTGACTAAAATTTGTTCACCTAAACTGACCGTACGTTTAAAAAACATCGGCAATTGTAAACCCAAATCTTCTAACAAAATTAGTGCCAAGTTGCTGTCTTCTCTCAGCCACATTAGGACTGTTACAGACCAAACTTGATCTGGATGCCGACGCAAATATTCTAAAGCATAATATCTATTAGTTTGCCGTTCTACCATTGTCACTTCTTGGGTGGTAGAGGTGACTGTCATCATCACTTCTTTGAGTTGTTCGGCTGAGAAGGGCGGAGCTTCACCCCGTAAGTGGGCTTTTAATTGAAAATGAGTGAGTAAGTCACTATAACGACGAATGGGCGAAGTTGCTTGAGTGTAGGTATTTAAACCCAAACCAGCATGGCGCAAGGGTGTGATACTCATTTCACTCTTGGGCATACAACGACGCATGGCGCAGGCGCGAACAAATCCTGCCGGTAGTAAGATTAATTCTTCTTCAGGGGGTAATTCTGGCTGTGGTTGACCACGAAAGGGCAAAGGTATGTTATGAGCTTGACCATAACGGGCAGCTACTTCGCCAGCTAAAATCATCATTTCTGCTACCAATTGCCGCGATGAGGAATCATCTAAAATATCAATGTCAATTTCGTCGCCTTTGACTTTGATCATCGCCTCTGGCATATTGATGCTGATGGCTCCTTGGTTATATCGCCAAGATTTACGCTGCTTGGCCCAGTTAGCGATCGCCTCAATTTCTGGTTCTGCTTCTACGCCTAATTCCAACATCTCATCGACATCCTCGTAGGTGAGGCGATAAGTTGGTTTAATTAAGCTGGGATGAATACAATAATCTTCTACCGCGCCGACTTGGTCTAAAATTACCCCGAAGCTTAAGGCGCAACAAACCCTTCCCTGCACCAAACTCATGGGGCCTGTCGCCAATATCTCTGGGAACATGGGAATCATTCCCGTGGGTAAATAAACTGTACTTCCCCGTTTTCTGGCCTCTAAATCTAACTCATCTTCTGGTACTAACCACCGGGTGGGATCTGCAATATGTACCCACAGTTGTTCTCGCCCATCTGGAAGTAATTCCCAACTTAAACCATCGTCAATTTCCGTCGTACTTTCATCATCAATTGTATAGACCTTCAGGTGAGACAAATCTAGGCGATTTGTATCTGAATCAGTTGGGGGAAAATCCAAACGCTGTTGCGCCACTTCTAATACCTTGTGAGGAAACTGAACCGAAATTCCAGAACGACGCAGGAACAAGTTTTCATGGGTATCCCACCAACCCAAGTCTATTAATAGTTGAAAGGCTCCTTGGGGAGTTGCGGGACGCCCCAGCATATTCATAGTTTCTAAAACTGGGGCTGGCGGAGGATAGGCCCGTGCTAGGTTGTCATAACTAACTCCCATGCGGATGATATCTGCCAGTAGTGAGGCGTATTTTTCCAGTGCTTCTAATCGCTGGCGATCATGGCGCTGCCAATCTACGGTTTCACTTTGGAGTGCTTGTTCTACACGAGCCAAAAATTCTTGCTGTCCCCTAGCTTTGAGCGCCTCTACTTCTATTTGGTGTTTGCGTTCTGCCACCTGGGCCGCTGTTCGCGGTTCATAAGCTTCACTTTTTTGTTTGAAATAAAGCTTGTCTTCTGATAACAAGCAATGGGCGGCATAACACGGGGCTGCATCCGATTCTGAAAACAGCAGATTTGCCATTTGGGCTGGTGTGACTGTTTCGCCATCTTCCACCAGCAATTCCCAAGCTACTTCTAGACTAGAGGGATCTAAATAAGGTTTAACCTGCTCCTGAAAACTGGCAATGTCCGATTGCTTGTAAGTTTGTCCGTTAACTGTATAAGTAATTTGTCTAGGCGCGAGGCTGTGGGATTGACTGCGTTCATCTACCACCAACCAGCGGGTTTTGCCGTCCGGGCGATCTACTACACCCAGACGGCGATCGCCTTGAACCCTAAATTCAACTAGCGTCCCCTTATCCACAACTCTCGCAATTATTTTGGTGAACAATTTAAATACTGGAAGTTCTGAGTTAAGAGTTTTGATTCATAACTCATCACTCATAACTCATGACTTTTTTAAGCTTCCGCATTGATAAATGGCAATAGAGCCACAATCCGCGCACGTTTAATGGCTAATGTCAATTCTCTTTGTTGCTTACATGTAAGTCCAGTGATTCGACGTGGTAAGATTTTACCCCGCTCGGTGATAAACTTACGCAACAAATCAACATCTTTATAATCTATAGGTTCTCCTGGCTTAATGGGAGACAGGCGACGACGATAATAACTCATCCTTACTTAATTTCCTTGTGAACAGTGTGTTTGTTGCAATGGGTACAGAACTTTTTCAGTTCCAAACGGTTGGTCGTGTTGCGACGGTTCTTTTTGGTGGTGTAACGTGATACACCAGGGGAACGCTTGTCTGGGTTAGTACGACATTCAGTACATTCTAGTGTCACTATTATGCGGACACCTTTACTCTTAGCCATAATCTTACAAACAGTAAAGCCTGAGGAGAATTAACACAAATTACTATCTTCTCACACTACGCACCAATTTATCAACTAATCGCTTAATTTTTATATCTAGCGAATAGCCCCGACGCGAAGAAACAATAAAAGTTCCCCCATAGCGGTCATGCAAAGCTTGCCGCATCTGGGTGTTAGATAAAGCGGCGCCACAGTCAATAGCCAGGGGAAGTAATAGCAGTATAGCTGTGGGGTTAGCTCTGATGTTGCTTAAGGCAATGGACACCAAAATAGCACCAACGCCAATTATAGCCTCTCGCTGGAGTAGCGATCGCAAGGTAGGAATTCTGCCTGATATTTGTCCATCTTTGACTTCGAGGATCTTCAAATCAAAGGCCCAACGCCCGATACTTTGCCCTTGATTGTTGTAGACTATCACCACTCGAAAAATCACCCAGCAGAAAAGAAAAACTAAAATTTGCACAAACTGGATGCCGAGTTGATTGCTTCCCAAGATGGAACTAATTAACCAAGCACCAAGGAAATCTAACCCTAATGCCATACCTCTTCGCCCAATATCAGCCTTGGGATAGTGTACTTGGGGGACTCTTTCTATAGTCATACAAAATTAGGGGACAGGGGATAGGGGACAGTCAGGAAGGATATGGATTGTATACTAAATATCTTGTTCAAAAATTAAATAGGAGTTTAAGGTTGGGGAATAATCATTGTTGCTATTTTTTATATTATTAGGGTTATGAATTATGAATGAGGTGCTAACCACCCATAACTGTGAGGTCACAGTAACCTATCTAAATCATTGCTAGACTGACTTTGAAATGGTTTATAGGAAATTATAGTGCCAAAATCGAATCCGAATGACGTTTGTCAAGTGCGCTGCTTCAACGAGAAGTTGGTAAATCACGTCCGCGAAGAAATGCCGATGGACGAAGCCCTTGAAGAAACTAAAATACTCTTTACTGCTCTTGCTGACAAATCTCGGCTGAAAATACTTCATGCTTTGAAAGACGGCAAGGAAATGTGTGTTTGTGATCTTGCAGATGTCCTCAGTGTACAAGTATCTGTTGCATCACATCATCTACGCAAGCTTCGTGACCTTAAGGTACTTAAGTATAGGAATGATGGGAAACTTGTCTATTATTCGCTACGGGATCAATTCGTAGGCAAGATTTTGGATCTTGTATTACAACAGATTGTCCATTAATTTTTTTTACTTTAACATTATTATATTCTTTTGAATGTTGGAATGTTTAAGGAACTAGGTAATGTCTGATCACTGCTGCCAAAAAAAATCATGTGAACTAGAAAAAATGACCAAACGCCAGAGTAAGGTTTTGTGGATTGCTCTCGGTGTGAATGCTGTCATGTTCATTGTGGAACTTTTTTCTGGAATTGAGTCCAAGTCCCTTTCTCTGACAGGAGACTCTCTTGATATGCTGGGAGATGCGATCGCTTATGGTAGTAGTCTCTACGTAATCAATAAAGGAACAAAATTACAGGCACAATCCGCACTGCTTAAAGGATGCATTATGTTTTTATCGGCTGTAGCAGTTTTTGCACGAGCTACTTATCAGGCGTTTTTTTACACAACTCCTGAGTTGCAACTCATGAGTACAGTCGGATTGATAGCTCTTAGTGCCAACTTGTTTTGTCTTTATCTTTTGGCGAAGCACAGGAATGACAATATCAATATGTCTTCTGTATGGCTTTGTTCTCGTAACGATATCATTGCCAATATATCTGTACTTGCAGCTGCTGGACTGGTATTTCTCACCGACTCATTTTGGCCGGATTTGCTTATAGGACTTATGCTTACATTGATTTTTGCCAAGTCAGCAGGATTAGTCCTCTCTAGGTCTTGGAAAGAGATATGCTCTCTTGATTGAGTGATCAGTTTTACTTTATTCGGAGTCATTCGCCATGTTATCAGTCAGCGAGGCCGAGACAATTATTTTAAATTTAGTGCAACCGTTAGATGCTCAACGGGATATAGAAATTGTCGATTTATTAGGCGCAGATAATCGCATTTTGGCAACTCCCGTCACTAGTGAATTGGATTTTCCCCATTGGGATAATTCAGCAATGGATGGCTATGCAGTCCGGTATGAAGATGTGCAATATTCTAGCGAAGCACAGCCAGCTAATTTAGAAATTATTGAAGAAATTCCCGCAGGATATCAACCCCAGTCTACACTGCAATCAGGGCAAGCAGCACGAATTTTCACAGGTGCAGTGATGCCACAGGGGGCGGATACTGTAGTCATGCAGGAAAGAACACGCCGGGAAGATCATCAGGTGTTGATTTTGGCTACACCACAACCCCAAGAATTTGTCAGACACAAAGCTGCTTTTTATCAAGCAGGAAAACAATTATTACCAGCAGGAATTAAATTAAATTCTCCAGAAATTGCCGTTTTAGCAGCGGCGCAGTGTTTGCAATTAAGTGTTTACCGTCGTCCCCGTGTGGCAATTTTTTCTAGTGGTGATGAATTAGTCACACCAGATAAACCCCTGAAGCCAGGTCAAATTGTCGATTCCAATCAATATGCTTTAGCAGCTTTGGTAAAACAGAATGGGGCAGAACCAATATTATTAGGTATTGTTAAAGATCATCCAGAGGCTTTACGAGAAGCGATCGCCTACGCCATAGCTAACGCTGATATAGTTTTATCTTCCGGTGGTGTGTCTGTAGGGGATTATGACTATATTGATCAAATTCTCGAATCGTTGGGAGCTAAAATTCATATTCGCTCTGTAGCTATCAGTCCAGGTAAACCTCTGACTGTTGCTTCTTTTCCCAGTTCTCAGTCCCCCATCTACTTTGGTTTACCGGGAAATCCTGTTTCAGCTTTGGTGACTTTCTGGCGATTTGTGCAACCGGCTATTAAGAAACTTTCGGGGTTAGCCCAAGGTTGGCAACCAGTATTTGTAAAAGCGCGATCGCATGATCAATTAAAATCCAATGGTAAGCGGGAAACTTACCTGTGGGGACGCTTACATTTAATTGATGGCGTTTACGAATTTCACAAAGCAGGTGGTAGTCACAGTTCCGGTAATTTAATTAATTTAGCTCAAACCAATGCTTTAGCTGTGCTGCCAGTGGGTACAACTCTCATTTCTCCACAAGATGAGGTGCTAGTTTTTCAGGTGGGGTAATGTGAAAACTGGGTACTGGGGAATAGTATGTTTTACCTCCACTAAAGGCAATAGTTGAGACGATTTTACAAGAATTGGAGTAGTTGTTTTTGACACTTTCCACAATTGTTATTAGTCAGTATTTAATCTACCTGCTAAGGTCGCAACTACAGATAATAATTGAACGGGTTGAATGGGTTTAGCAACGTGCATTTGAAACCCTGCGGCTAAAGCTTCTGTTTCGTCTGCATGTCCAGCATAAGCGGTGAGGGCGGCGGCGGGAATTTGTCCGCCAGCTTCCAGACTCAACTCTCTCACCTGACGAATCAATGCATAACCGTCTTCTTCTGGTAAACCGATGTCAGATAAAAGTACGTCGTACCCACTAGGATTTACCGTTAGTGCTGATAAGGCTTCACTTGCTGAACCTACTCCTGTGACTTCCACACCGTAATCTTCCAGTGCTATTTGAAATAACTGTTGGATATCTGCTTGATCCTCTACAAGTAATACCCGTATGCCCACTAGGGATGGAATTTCACCGATTGATGGTGTGGTTTCAGTTGTCTGATTTGTGGAGACAACTGGCTTAGTATCAATTGGTATAATTTCTGGTGGCTGAGTGTTTAAAGGCAGCTTGACTGTAAAAGTTGCGCCTTGACCTTCACCCTGGCTTTGTGCCTCCACTGTACCACCGTGGAGTTCTATGAGATGGCGGGCGATCGCTAGTCCTAATCCTAAGCCGGTATTGGTTCGTGTTCTACTAACATCGGCTTGGCAAAAGCGATCAAATATGCGGGTGAGCATTTCAGCGCTAATACCTTGTCCTGTATCGCTGAATTGAATTTGTGCTTGAGAGTCGGTGTAAGCTAGTGTGACTGTAATTCTACCGCCGGCTGGAGTGAATTTAATGGCGTTAGATAGTAAATTCCAAAACACCTGCTGTAAGCGAGTGGGATCGCCAATTATATTTTTGGGTGTGGGATCTAATCTCAGTTCTATTTGCAGATTTTTGGCTTCGGCTGACAGCCTGACAATATTGATTGCTTCTTCAATTATCGGTACTAACTCAAGCGGCTCGGCTTCTAAACGCAATCTACCGGAGCTAATGCGCGAAATATCTAATAAGTCGCCAATTAACTGGGATTGTGCTTGAGCGCTATGTTCAATGGCTTGTAATCCCCGATTCACAGTACTTTCGTCTAACTGCCGTGTCCGGAGTAAATTCGCCCAGCCCAACATAGCATTGAGTGGATTCCGCAGTTCATGGGAAAGAACTGATAAGAACTCATCTTTGGCACGGTTAGCAGTTTCCGCCGCAGTTCGCGCTGACTGTTCTTGTCTTAGCAGCCGGGTACGTTCTGCTTCCCATTGCTTTCTCTGGGTGATGTCTTCAATCAGCAGCAGAATCAACTGTACATCTTCCGCTTGAATCATTTTCCGGGCATTGAATAACAGAATTTTCTGGCCAATTTGCTCGAAATCAAGCTCAACTTCTATGTCTTGAAATGGGGCATTGTGGGGGAGAACTTCTGTTAAGAGCGATCGCAATTGGGGACTATCCCATTGTCCATTGCTCAAATCAAAGATGGGGTATTGTTCTATTTCACTGGGTAGTAATTGGAATGTTTCGTAAAAAGAGCGATTGGCTCTCACTACTTGTAAGTCTAAATTCAGCACCACCAAGGATTCCCGGACAGTATCTATAATTGCTTCTGCGTAATCACGAGATGCTCGGAGTTTTTCGGCACTGCGTTTGAGGGCGTCAATTTCCACTAATACGACTACAGCACCATCAATTTTGTTATCTATTGTCCGATAGGGTCGAATACGCAGGTCGTACCAATGCCCTTCTTGGTCTTGAACTTCTTGGGCTTTAAAGTTGAGTGTTTTAATTACTTCTAAAATCTGTTGCTCTAAGTCAGAAATATTCAAGTTGTGTTTGATATCACTGATGGGCCGCCCTGTATCGGTAGGAATCAGGTTAAAGATTCTCTCGGCTATGGGTGTAAAACGGCGAATCCGCAAATCGCTGCCTAACATCAGGATGGGAATATTTATACTACTGAGAAGATTTTGTAAATCATTGCTGACTTGAGTTGATTCAATATTACGCTGTTGCAGTTCGTCGTTAATTGTATTGAGTTCTTCGTTACTAGAGAGGATTTCTTCGTTGGCAGTTTCTAGCTCCTCATTGGTACTTTGTAATTCTTCGTTACTAGAGAGGATTTCTTCGTTGGCTGCTCTTAGGTCTTGATTGGTGGCTTGCTGTTCTTCAATAATCGATTGTAGATGTTCTTGATTGGTGGCTAATTGCTGTCTGAGTCGCTTATTCTCTTTCTCTTCATTAGTTAGTTTGCGTCGCCCAGGACGCGCACTGCGAACTGACAAGTCAGCGCTGGCGCTATCTGACTCAGGTATAGTAGTGCTAAACATCACTAAAAAGTAGCGTTCTGTAGCCGCAGCAGGTTTAAATGGCACAACATCAATTTTCACCTGCTTGACTTGTTCGTTTTCTTGTATTTCAATACCTGATTTAGTTACCGCTTCTTCTCCTTTTTTTGCTTGGTGAATGGCGGTGCGTAACTCTAGCTGTAATTCTTCTTTGGCCATTCTCAGCAGATTAAAGCTGGGTCTACCTGGTGCAGGTTGCAGATAAGAACTAGTTTGTCCCCGAAATTGCAAAATTTCCAAATCTTCGTTAATAATTACACCAACCGGAGCGTATTGCTTCAAAACAATCCGGTCAGCTTCCTTTTGCATTTCTAAATCATTCCACGTATCCGTGTTTGCTGGCAACTGGGGGTTGAAAGTTTCTACGGGGTAGTTGCTAGCAATCAAATCCATTCCCAATTGAGTCGGAGCTATTTTGCGGGAATAAATTTTATATTTTCTATCAACTAAAGCAAACAAGTCTGTAAATTCACCCACTGTTTCTGATGTGCCTAACATCAGAAAGCCATTAGACTTGAGACCATAGTGAAAAATTGGCAGCAGCTTTTTCTGCACAGCGCTGCTCAAATAAATTAACACATTACGACATGTAATCAAATCCAACCGCGAAAATGGAGGATCGTTAATTAAATTTTGTCTGGCAAAAACGCACAGTTCACGCACTGGCTTACTAATTTGATAACCACTCTCTACTGGTACAAAGAAACGCTGTAATCGTTCGGAAGAAACATCTATTACTTGGTTAGCCTTGTAGATGCCGTTACGGGCTTGTTCAATTGCTCTCTCATTGACATCGGTAGCAAAAATCTGGATGGTAGTATTAATTACCTGATTGTTTAAAAACTCTAATAAGCAAATAGCAATGGAGTAGGCTTCCTCACCTGTGGAACAACCAGCAACCCAGATACGAATAGGTGAATCGGGGCTTCTATCTTTAGTAATTAGGGGAAATACTTTAGTTTTTAAAGCTTCAAAGGCTTCAGGATCGCGGAAAAAACTGGTAACAGTAATCAAGACATCTTGATATAGTGCTTTAACTTCTGCGGGGTTCTCTTGAAGATAAGGCACATAATCTTCTAGCCTTTCTAACTTATACAAAATCATCCGCCGCAGGATACGCCGCTTCAGGGTTGTTTGCTTATAGTGGTTAAAATCAACTCCTGTAGCAGTTCGTAACAAACTGAAGATATTTGTTAAGGCATCTTTGCCCTCAATTAGTGTATCCACTGCTTTCACTGGAGTGGGATGAATAATATAGGGATGAGTACTAATTTTGGCAAGTTCTTCGGCAATTTGTTGCGGTGTCAAGACAAAATCGACATTACCGGAAGCGATCGCTGTATTTGGCATACTGGGAACTTTTGCTGATGAATCACACTGAGCAAAAGTAATTCCGCCAGCCCCTTTAATGGTTTCTAGTCCCCGTGAACCATCGGCATCACCCCCTGAGAGTACAACCCCAATAGCTTTGTTTCCCCGTTCCTCCGCTAAGGAACGAAAGAAACTATCCACAGTCATCACTTGACCACGAACCTGCTGACGTGGTGACAGTTTCAGCCGCCCTTCAGTGATAGTCATCACAGCATTGGGCGGAATCACATATACATGATTGGGTTTTACCACCAAGTCATCCTGAGCTTCCACCACAGGCATTGAGGTTGTCCGAGATAGAATTTCTGTCAACAGACTTTTTTGATGGGGGCTTAAATGCTGAATTAAAACAAAGGCCATGCTTGCTTTTATATTCATCAAATATTGATGCTGCTAGTTTTACTCTAAACTAAAAATGGGCCTATCATTTCGATGAAATATATAATTCAACCACTAATTATTTATCTATAGATATAAATAATATTGTCTTTGATAAATGTGTCTATCTTTAGTAGGAGTAAACCAAGTATTTAGGTAAGTTTGTATTCAATTAACAGATTATTGGAATATTTAGATAAACTAATATATCCTTGCTATAAAGTATTAGCTATCACTGATATTAATTTTTGTGAAAAATTTAAAATTTTTCACAAAAATTCAGATTTAAATATGGTTTTGTGTTTCATGGATTGACAGGAAAAAGCAGATATATAGATAGTAAGAATTTTAGTCATTGAAAGGCGATCTCCTGAATTAGCGAGTAATTTGATTTGACTTTCGCCAAATGGTATGAACACTGTGAACGAAACTATTATTACAGCTAAACCCGTATTACTCTAGAGATACAGTCCATGCAGCTACTTAAAACAACCGACAAAAATTTTTCTGTTAAATTCCAAACACTGGTGAGCGATCACGCGCAATCGCCGGGAAGCAATGCTTTATCCATACACTTACTATATTGACTGACAAGAAATTTCCCTCGACAAATTGCTTATGTTGTTGGATTTACTGCCAACCAATTAAGTAAATCTTCAAGGGCTATAAAATCTAATAAAGCTTCACCCAATGCTTCTAATTGCTCTAGAGAAAGAGTTTGAATCTGCTCCCTAACCTCTTGTGGTAATTCTCCTACCCGTCTTTGTAGTAGCCTTAGCACCAGAGTTTGCTCACCTTCTTGTTTTCCCCGCTCGTAACCAATGCGCTCGCCTGTGGTAATGTAACTCATAGTCTGCTCCTGTTCAAATTGTTTAAACTCTTGCCAAAACTCTGCTTCCAAGCCTTTTGGTAAAATCATAACCCAATCAATAAATCGGTAGAGGTTACGAATATCTCTTTCCTGCAATCCTAATTCATACAATCGGCGAATTAAGCTAAATTTCCAAGTTTTGCGTTCTTGGAGTTTTTTACTGGTTTCCTGCGTCTTTAAATGGGCCATTACCACTGTGGCAAAGGGGTTATTACTGGCTGATAATTCTGTCCATCTGTTGTGATAATCTAAAAGCTTGACAATACCAAATTCAAAGTTAAGTCTGCTATCAGGGTAACTATAACTATATTGATTTGGTCGCCATGTAGAATCGGCATCACACAAAATTGCTAAACTGATGGCAGGTTGAGCAAATCTGTCAAAAATTCGCAGGTTGTAAGAAAACATTCTTTCAGCAAATGTGTCTTCAGGCTTGGCTTGAATTTCTACATGAATTAATAACCAAACTTCTTGTCCTTGGATTTGCCAAACTTTAACTAATTTATCTGCATATCGCCGACCTTGTTCAGCGTCACGGGCGATTTGTTGAAATTCTTTATCGAGAAATTCGTGGGGACGTTGCCAATTAATTAATGCTGCGGTTTGAGGAAAGAAAAATTGCATGGCTTGGGGAAAGTATGCTTCTAAAACTTCTTTCCAGGGACTATCATTATCTGCTCTTGAAAGTTCCTCATTCATTCAGATAAAGGTGTTTTTATTACTAATAATTGCTAAATTAACGTGAGTTCGACGGAACCTAACCCCAACCCCTTCCCTACGAGGGAAGGGGCAAAAAATCTACAGTTTGGTACGAAAAAATAGTGTTTTTAAGCCTCTCCCCGCGTCGGGGAGAGGTTTGGAAGCGGGGTTTTTTAAAGCCATCGAACTCACGCTAAATTACCATGAACTGCGAACACTTTTTTCTTGTCGGCCTCTGTGGAGCCATCGCCGGAAAACAACGGTTGATGTTAGTGGTCAGTTCGACGATGGAGGATAACTCTGCTCCTGTTTGGTCTGCCTACGATGCTTTTGCAGCAGCAAACACAATGACACAATGCTAGAAGTTTTAAACAGCTCTACACTAAACTATTATTACGGCAAAACCCGCATTACTCTAGAGATACAGTCTATGCAGCTACTTAAAACAACCGACAAAGATTTTTCTGTTAATTTCCAAACACTGGTGAGCGATCGCCGGGAAGCAACGGTTGATGTTAGTGGTACAGTCAGGAGTATTCTTGCTGATGTAAAAGTGCGTGGTGATGCCGCTGTCAAAGAATATACTAGCCGTTTTGATCATTACAGTCCCCCATCTCTGCATTTGAGTGCAGACTTTATTGCCGAACGCGCGGCACAATGTCCGGCAGATGTCAAGGAATCTCTTAAATTAGCTGCGACTAGAATTGGATCTTTTCACGAAAAACAATTACCCCAAGATATTGGCTACACCGACACAGCCGGGGTGAAACTGGGTTTAAATTGGGTGGCTTTATCCCAAGTGGGAATTTATGTACCTGGAGGACGCGCCAGCTATCCTAGTTCTGTGTTGATGAATGCTTTACCAGCCAAAATTGCCGGTGTGGAAAGAATAGTCATGTCAGTACCTATGCCTCATGGTGAGATTAATCCCGCAGTTCTAGCCGCAGCCCAAATTGCCGGGGTGACAGAGATTTATTGCATAGGTGGAGCGCAGGCGATCGCCGCTTTAGCTTATGGTACAGAAAGCCTCATACCTGTAGATAAAATTGTTGGCCCTGGTAACGCCTATGTTGCTGAAGCCAAACGTCAGGTATTTGGAACTGTAGGTATAGACAGCGTGGCCGGGCCTTCCGAAATTTTGGTAGTAGCCGACGACAAAAATAACCCAGAGTGGATAGCCTGGGATTTACTATCGCAAGCAGAACACGACCCCAGCGCCCAATCTATTTTAATTACCGATTCTGAAACCTTTGCCCAACAAGTCATAACAGCTATCGAGCAAATTCTCACAAATTTATCTACCAAAGCAGTAGCTAGTGCTAGTTGGCAACAACATGGAGCAATAATTTTAGTTGATGATTTAGCCGCAAGCATCCCCTTACTAAATCGGCTGGCTCCCGAACACGTAGAATTGTGTATAGACAACCCACAAGAATTTGCTAGTCAAATTAAATGTGCGGGGAGTATGTTTTTAGGACGTTATACCCCAGAAGCCATCGGCGATTATTTAGGCGGGCCAAATCATGTGCTACCCACAGCCCGTTCAGCCCGCTTTGCCTCTGGTTTGAGTGTTTACGACTTTCTCAAACGGATTACCTACTTGGAATGCAATCAACAAGCATTGCAAACCATAGGTGAAGCAGCTGTCATCCTCGCAAAAGCGGAAGGTTTACCCGCACATGGCGGTAGCGTGACTGTCCGCTTGCAGTCCTAAGGGACTTCCAACTAAAAAAAATATCCTATCACTGGGGTAGGCAGGGGAGCTTTTACTCCACTTGTGGGTGAGGTTTGTACCTTTGCGCCTTTGCGCCTTTGCGTGATTAAAATGTAATCAACGAGTAAATCACTGATAAACTCTGGTTTATTGGTGGTTTTGCGGCAATGACTTGATAATTTATCCAGGCTTCGCCAAAAATATAAATTGATAGCACTCCTAAAAAAATTCGCAGTGCCAGACTCACAACAGCATCTGGTAATTTCGGTAAAGTGCGAGTACTCATTTGAACACCTAAAAGACCGCCAAAACCCAAAATTAGACCTTGAACAAACAAAATATTTCCTTCTAAAGTATGTCCTGTACAGGCAACTAAAGCCGTAATTACAATTACACCCAAACTAGTTTGAATAGCTACTTTAATTTCTTCTCCTAGTAATAACATTTGTAGGGGAACCATAATTGTCCCACCACCCAAGCCAAAGAAGCCAGCTAAAATACCTGCTGCTCCTCCAGTGCCAATTTTAGATATTAATGGGTTAAATGCTGGTGCTGTTTTCTCGACTTGTTTTAAAATTAGTTGCTTACGAAGCTCTATTAAATAGACATTAACGAGTAATATAATGCCAAATGTAAAAAGTATAATGTAAGAGGGAATTTTGTTGGCAAAATATACGCCCACTCCAGTAGTTAAAAAAGCGGGAATCCCTAAATAAATTACTCGTTGAAAATCAAAGTATCCCATCCATAAATTCTGCAAACTTCCAGAAATTGAAGTAATCACAATAGCCAGGCTACTAGTAGCGATCGCTTGGACAGGTGTATAACCTAATGTCACTAAAAGCGGAATTGTAATAATCCCGCCACCTATGCCTAGAAGTCCAGCGATAACGCCAGATATGAGACCACCAGCTATTAAAATCAACCAAACGAAATCATTCATAAACAAGACTTAGTTCAACTTGATATTCAGGCTTGTACTTTCACCGGATGGCTAACAACACCTCCGTAAAGCAATCCAAAATCATTCCACGGAACTGTACTTGGTTGTGTGTTACCCAAATTGTCTGTAGCCTTGGCTTGCAGAGAATACTCTCCAGGAACTGGATTCCATTCAATATCCCACCGCACCCATGCAAAGGGAAAATTAGGTTCTCTCAGTCGTGCCAATTGCCAGGTTCTACCGCCATCCAAACTGACT
Organism: Anabaena sp. CCY 9613; assembly: GCF_963920895.1. Classification (NCBI taxonomy): domain Bacteria; kingdom Bacillati; phylum Cyanobacteriota; class Cyanophyceae; order Nostocales; family Nostocaceae; genus Anabaena; species Anabaena sp. CCY 9613. The sequence continues at coordinate 108,225 of NZ_CAWUDE010000002.1, read as the reverse complement.
TCCACACGCACAATTTTTCCTTTACCAGACCAAGAACGCCCACGTAGCAGGTAATTCCCCGCTGAAAGCGTAGCTGGCCAAGCTAATTCAAAAGCACTCTTAACATTTTGGTAAGTAATCAGCTTACCTTTATATGGAGAAACAGCCGGATAATCTGGGCCAGTCAGCACCATCTGATCTAGTACCCACTGTGAATATATTGGTGTTTCCGAAACCTCAATGCGCTCAATCCATTTCACATTGGCGTTTCCTGACCAACCAGGAAATATCACCCGACACGGCTGACCATGATCTGGGGGTAGTGCTTCCCCATTCATTGCATAGACAAGGAGCGAGTGATCTGCTGTGGCTTTGGCAATAGGAACTACACTGCTGAACTTAGCCTTTTTTGTCCCTGTTGAGTCCAGCGAGTCTAAATCTGCTCCTTCAACTAGCACATCTCTGGCAGTGGATTTGACTCCAGAGCGCTCTAACAGCAAGCTAAGGGGGACACCAGTCCACTCAGCCACACCAATAGCGCCTAGCCTCCACCGTGTTCCAGAAAGTGGCACATTATAAGCTTCTGCAAAAAATCTCCGCCCATTGGCAGCACACTCAATGGCACTAGTTACCGAGATTGAAGGCATAGCAATGATTTCATCGTATGTAAACTCACAGGGTTTAGTAACACCACTGCCTTCAATTCGCAACCGCCATCTAGATAAATCAAAAGTGGGAGGCGCATGGCGATTATGAACATAAAACCAATGGTTTGGGACTAAATAACCACGTCCATACATTGCTTCCCAGTTCATCTCTAGTGTGCCTTTGCTATGAGAGATGTAACCTGGTGGTAACGGTTTGATGATTTTACTACCCTTGGTTTTAAAAGCAGCGGGGTTGGACAGTTTTGATTTGCTAGACTCAGCGTTAGCAGGTGCAGGTTTAGCCAGTCCTCCAATAGCTCCACCCCCGACCATAGTTGCCAGTATTCGCAGAAAGCGCTGGCGAGAAATACCCACATCTTTGCTTTGTTGCCAGATGTACTCATCAACCCGCGCCTGTACGTAATCCTCTTGGTCAAAGAGGTTTTCATCGCTCAAATTACTACCCCCTAATTCAATGATCATGCTGAGTTGGAAGAAGTAAAGGGGCAGAGGTAAGAAATAAGTTTTACTTACCTAGTCCCCAGTACCTCTAACTGTTCACGGTATATGGAAAACCTCTCTCTAAATCTCTCTCCTGCGAGGAGTGAAGGCAATACAGTTCAGTTAAGGTTTTGATCCCTACTAGTGGACTGACAAGCCTAAAATGGTGTGATAGATATAACTCTTGTAGTGCGGGCATCTTGCCTGTACTGGACGAGCAAGACGCCCATCCTACAAGATGAATGTAATGCAACATTTTAGCTGTGTCAGTCCATAAGTCCCTAAATCACAGTCCAAACACCAGTCATTTCATCTTGAGTGTAGTTAGGTAAATAGTGATCAACTCCATTTTGAGAAATTTCCGAAATTGCCTTGAGGAATCGATGACAATCTTCCAATGTGTTGTAAACAGCAAAGCTAGCTCGGATAATGCTAGGAATATTACGAGTAATGCCCCTTTCTACTTCCTTGGCAATCTCACAGTCTTGCTCATCCGAAATATTTTTGAGTTTGCGAATATATTCGTAAGTGCAGAAAGCTCCGGCTCTAACTCCAATTCCATATTCTTGTGCCAAAATTTCAGCTACTAAGCGTCCATCAAAACCGTGAATATCGAAGGGAATCACATGGGCTAAGTTATCTCCTGGGATATGTACTTGGACACCAGGAATACTCTGAAGCCGTGTGAATGTAAATTCTACTAGATAATGTTCATATTCAGCAATGCGATCGCGCCCCAGGGCTTCGATAATTTCAATTGCTTTGGCTATAGCGATCGCACCCATTGCGTTTGGGGTTCCTGGATCATGTGCCCGTTCTGTATAAAAGCGCTTAATTTCTAGGTTTCTGGTGATATAAGGCAGATTTCCTCCCCCAATTTGATAAGGGTAAGAGCCGTCAAAAAATTCCTTAGGCCCCACCAAAACCCCTGTTCCATAAGGAGCATACATTTTATGCCCAGAGAAAGCCACAAAATCTAAATGACATGGGTCATCATCTGCACGCATATCTACCCGCTCATGCTGGATTAACTGACATACGTCAGCGAACATTTTGGCACCATATCGATGTGCTAAAGCAGCAATTTCATAAATAGGTGGTCTATAACCTGTAATAGTCGAAGCACCTGTAATGGTGATTAATTTAATTTGCTCGGCTTGCGGAAGATGTTGATGTGCCTGGAAAATAGCTTCAATTTCCGCAACACTAACGCTGCCGTCGGGCTGAGTTCGGTATTGAACAACTTTGTCTTTAGTTACCCAAGGCAGCAGGTTGGAAGAATGTTCAATATCAGAGACTAATACTTTACCAGGTCTTGTAGCCCAAAGTGTGGCAGCTCCATTAATTGCTTCTGTTGTATTCTTGGCAAAAATTACATAGTTCTGTGAGGATGACCCGACAAAATCCCGAATCACGTCCCGACTGGCATCATATTCTTGTGTAGTGATGATAGATTTTTGCCCAGAACCTCGATGTACACTGCCATAGGTGTCAAGTTTATCGTCCACATGCTGTTTGAGGCTAGCAAAGGGTGTAGTCGTGGCTCCGTTATCCAAGTTGATGTACTTAATATAATTTCCGTTCCGAGTTCTCACCTGAAAAGATAAAGACTCATTCGTAAATAAAGGTTTAATTTCTTGCTCCCAAAAGCTGTCAAAATTTCCTATGAACAGTGGTGAATAGACGGTTTCTTGCTGCTTGTGTAGGTCTAATGCAAGTACATCAGTCATTTTTATAACCTCTATTTTCGATTGTTAATTTTTTGACAACCCTAACCGCGTCAACCCTTGCTCTAGGGCGACAATCACGATAATTACCACTGAATGACAGTGTTTAATAGCACTTTATTACTGGTTGGGAATTTAGTAATTGTAATGATCTTTTAATAAATAACAAAAAAATGTATCCGCAGATACACTAGTCTTTTAAGAGTTGAAAGTATTATAAAATACCTTGCAATAAATATGTTCAGGAATTTTACGTAAAAAATATTTTTTTTGATAGTAATTATATAAACTTGGTAAACTACAGATAAATTTGTAGTAAAACCCTTTTATTAGCTATACCTGAATCACTAGCTGTAAATATGTTTATCACCAAAAAGCTTGTACTAAATGCTTAGGAATATTTAAGAAATGTTTATTTATATACGTGGGTTAAAAGTTACTTAATTAACAGTATATATTAAATAATTTTACTTAATTGTCAGCTTTTCCTGACTTGTGACATTAGCTTAAATCGTTAGTTTTATACTGTTTCACCCCAGTGATGACCCCAAAGTACAGTTAAATAGTAGACTTTAGTATGAGAATTAATCCAATGTTAAAAATAGCACAGTAAAAAAATTTCCATCAATACATTTTTAATATCTATCTCAGGTGGGTTGTAATCACAATTTAAATATGAGTGTATAAATTGCGTTCAATTAACTAGTAGCACTGGCGATCGCCTTTAAAATTTAGTACATCTGCTTGGTACTCTCCTCTGTGCTACTTTGTCAGTTAATTTTTTTGATTCCCATTGACGATGGCGATCGCTGATTCGGAAGACATAGATAACGCAAGCTGCGACTTGTTCTAATGCAAATATAATATCTAACGAATCAAAACCAATGTACCAGTTAAAATCAAGCCCGTTCCCAATATTACTTGCAGCGTTAGCGGTTCCTTGAGAAAAAGTACCGAAAAAATTAGAACTAAAAGCAAACTAGATTTATCCAAAGGTGCTACTAAAGAAGCTTTCCCGATTTGTAAAGCACGAAAGTAAAATAACCAAGATAAACCCGTTGACAACCCAGAAAAAACGAGAAATAACATAGTTTTTGGGTTAATTGTCAGCAGTGTATCTAGTTGTCCTTTTGCAAAGACCCAACCCCAAACCATGACCAAAATTACAACTGTGCGGATTGCGGTGGCTAAATTGGGGTTAATTGCTTCGACTCCAATCTTGGCAAAAATAGTCGTCAAGGCTGCAAAAAATGCTGATATTAGGGCATAAAAGAGACTATTCGCTTCATTATCTGACATTTATTGTCCTTGATTACATAAGTATTTATTGAGAAATAATATCATTATTTACTATGCATGGATTCTCCACATTCGGCATCATGGTCAGGTACAATTTTTTCCACATCCCACAGTTGGGGAACAGAAAAGCCACTTAACCCCACCAGCAACATACATACCGCACACATCACATATAACAGTGCGATTCCTGCACCAGTACCAGTTCCAAATAATCCCCCAAAGACAGCAAAAAGACTACCGCCTGTACTCAAAGCAAAATTAAGTAGCCATCATGAACGGCTTAATAAATATTGTTTCAAGTAACCTAAGACACTCAACCCCAATAATCCAACTGTCAACCAATCACCGCAACGCACATACAAAGTCTGGGTTTGTCGTCTATATATGATTTCGGCGTGAGTTTCGTAGGTGTTATATCCAGATATCCATAAGGTTCTGCCGTGAGGATCTACAAAGGCTGAATATCCGGTATTAGTCGCCCGGACTGACCATCTATCGGTTTCAATTGCCCGCATCATATCTAAGGCGTGATGCTGGAATGGCATGGAGGGGCTGTAATGGGCATCGTTAGAAGAACTGAGGATAAATTGCCCACCCGCAGCAGCTTGACGACGAAAGATTTCTGGGAAAGCTGAATCGTAGCATATACCTGCGATCGCCTGACCAAATGGCGTGTCAAATATCTGATTTGTGGAACCGGGAACTTGGTGTTCGTTCAGTGGTGATAAGCGCTGAATTATCCCGCCTAAAATGCTTTCAAAGGGAATGTATTCACCTAAGGGTACTAATTTGCTTTTGTCGTAACGACTGAAAACTTCACCTTTCCCTGTGAAGGTAAATAAGCTATTGGTGTAGCTGCGTCCCCGTTCTCCAAAGGCCCCAATCCACGCAACTATGTTTTTTTCTTGTATTGCTGTAACTAAGTTGGTGTTCGGTAAGTCGCGCTGGAAAAAAGGTAGGGCGCCTTCTGGGGTGAGAACTGCTTCTACGCCTTGGTCTACTAAAGTGTAATACCCATCGGTGTAGCCTGCGATCGCTCGTCGCAAACCTTCGGGGATGAGTTTGATTTTGTTGGGGATGTTACCTTGGATGATGCCGACTTTTAAGGCTGTTGCCGCTGGTTGGTCTAGGGGACGTGTGTATAAATAAAAGCCTGTTAGGTGTAAGGTAATTAGTAGTCCTGTGGCGATGGCTAGGTTTTTATTAACTAACCACAGAGGCACAGAGGACGCAGAGGAGTTTTTGCTGTTAATGCAGCCTTCGGCTATTAAGCCGTTGATGGCAACGATGGCGGCTGTAATGGTGTTGGGTCCGGAAATTTGACCGAGGTGTAAAATTACTAGGTTGTGTGGGCTTTGGGTGTAAGCAAGTGAACTCCACCACAAGGGGCCGGCACTCCATAGGCTTTCTAAGCCGCACCAAATGGCTGTACCCATGAGAATACGTAGCCAGGATTTGTGTTGAGTGAGATGCGTCATGCAAGTTGCCCACAGGACAACGAGTAATCCCCCATATAAGCTGACAAATGACCAACAAAATAAAGTGATTGCTAATGCTGGTAGCCAAGGAACGCCTAACCAATCCATTGGATATATGCCAGTAATCCAGGAGAGGGCGACGCCGTGATAACCTATACCCCAGGTGAGGGCAAGCAACTGGGGAGATAATTTTTGGGATTTGGCGGTAATAACTAATACCCAAAGGGGAGCTAAGGCTATCCATGCCAAAAACCATGCGCCAGTGGGGGCTACGGTTAGCCCCATGAAAACGCCACTACCTAAAGAAATTAAGTAAGGGAGTAAGTTTGTTAACTTCTCCCTCTGATTTCTACTCAGCTTCTTCCACATCGACAGTATCGGGAGGAACTATGGCTACACCGTTAATAGCGTCATCTTCATCGAGGCGCTGCACTCTGACGCCAGTTGCCGATCGCGATTGGATGGAAATCGCATTCACTGCCTGACGGATGATAATACCGCGATTGGTTACCATCATGATTTCATCATCATCGTTGTTGACGATGCGGAGGGTGGCTAATTTGTCTTTAGTTTTACGGTTTTTGAATTTGGTAGCCATTAAACCTTGACCGGCACGGTTTTGTAGTCGGAATTGGGCAACTGGTACGCGTTTGCCGTAGCCACCCATTGTAATTACTAATACCCACGGGCCTATACTGCCATGTCCTGGTACTTCTGGGGTTTCTTCTAGATTTTCGCTGTCTTCGGTTTGCTCACCGATGGGGATTTCTATGGCTGGCTCGGCGCTGATGCTATCGATGTCGGCTTCTTCTGTGTTTAAGGTATCAAGAATGGCTGCGGGGAGAATGTCCATACCTACGAGTTCGTCTCCATTCTTCAGTTTCATGGCTCTTACTCCCCGTGTTGCTCTACTTAAAGGACGCAACTGTTCGTGGGTACATCTAAAGTGAATCGCCATCCCTAAGCGAGAACCAATAAGTATGCTGTCCTCGACTCTAGCGCGTCGCACCCACCGCAGTTGGTCGCCTTCTTCTAAGGAAATGGCAATTAAGCCATTGGCACGAATATTACTAAATGCGGCTAATTCGGTTTTCTTAATATTGCCGCCTTTGGTGAGCATGACCAAATATTCTTCTTTGGAAAACTCGTCTACGGGGACAATGGAGGTGATTTTTTCTTCTTTAGGAATTGGCAGCATTTGCACAATGGGTGTACCGCGACTGGTACGGGAACTCACTGGAATTTGATAAGCTTTTAAGCAGTAAACGACGCCGCGATCGCTAAAGAATAAAACACTGTCATGATCGCAGCAAGTTAAGAAATGCTCGATAGTATCATCGTCTTTGACCTTGGCTGCGGCTTTGCCTCTGGTAGCGCGGCTTTGGGCTTCAAAGGTGTTGACAGGCATCCGTTTGATGTAACCTTGCTCTGTCAGGAGAATAATGGCTTTTTCATTGGCAATTAAGTCTCGCTCATCTATTTCCCCTTCTCCTGGTAAAATTACTGTGCGTCGGGGTGTGGCAAAACTAGTTTTGAGGTCGCTAATCTCGGTTTCAATGATTTCGAGTATCCGTTCTCGCCTAGCCAAGATATCTTGCAAGTCGGCAATCTGGGTTTGTAAGTCTTCGTGTTCGTGACGAATTTTATCTGCTTCTAGGGCAGTCAAACGCCGCAATTGCATCTGCAAAATGGCATCGGCTTGTACTTCCGAAAGCCCGTAGGTGGTAATTAATTCACCTTTGGCTGTGGGTGCATCGGGTGCATGGCGAATTAGGGCAATAATTGCATCTAATTGGGATAGAGCAATTAATAATCCCTGTAAAATATGGTCGCGCGCCTCGGCTTTACGGAGTTCGTAGCGGGTACGTCTGGTAATGGCTTCGATGCGGAAATCTAGGAAAACCTCTAAGAATTTTTTGAGGTTGAGAATTTCGGGTTTACCATTCACCAACGCCAACATATTGGCCCCAAAGTTGGCTTGTAGTGGGGTTTGTTTGTAGAGGTTGTTGAGGACTACACGGGGATAGGCATCGCGCTTGAGTTCGATGACGATTCTCATGCCGTCGCGATCGCTTTCGTCCCGGATATCTGCAATTCCTTCTAGCCGCTTTTCGTTCACCATGTCGGCGATTTTTTCAATCAACGCCGCTTTGTTGGTTTGGTAGGGCAATTCGGTAATAATAATTGCGTCTCTATCCGGTCGTCCCCGTTGTTCTACGGTTTCAATGGTGGCTACGCCCCGCATGGTAATGGAACCGCGTCCTGTGGTGTAAGCTTCCCGAATGGCAGATGTTCCCAAAATTTGCGCCCCGGTGGGAAAGTCTGGCCCTTGGATGTACTCCATTAACTCCAGATCTGTGATTTCTGGGTTGTGAATTAGTGCCACTAAGCCATCAATCAATTCACCTAAGTTGTGGGGCGGAATATTTGTTGCCATCCCCACGGCAATCCCCGAAGAACCATTCAGCAGCAATTGGGGGATGCGTGATGGTAAAACTGTCGGTTCTTGTTGGGAACCGTCAAAGTTATCGATAAAGTCTACGGTTTCTGATTCGATGTCTTGCAGTAGGGACAGACTGGTTAAAGCTTGCAAGCGACATTCTGTGTATCGCATTGCCGCTGGTGGATCATTGTCCACTGAACCGAAGTTACCATGCCCGTTAATCAGTGGCGATCGCATGGAAAAATCCTGTGCCATCCGCACCAGGGCATCATACACTGCTGTATCGCCGTGGGGGTGATACTTACCCAATACTTCCCCCACCACACGGGCGCATTTCCGAAACGGGCGATCGTGAAGCAGACCCAACTCGTGCATGGCGTAGAGGATGCGACGATGCACAGGTTTCAGACCATCCCTGGCATCTGGCAGCGCCCGACCCACAATAACACTCATGGCGTATTCCAGATAAGACTGGGACATTTCGTTCCGCAGATCCGTCGGGATAATCCTCTCCTGTGAGGTTGTCATAACCTAAAAAACTCCAAAAAATGTAGATTTTAACCCTTACAGTTGTCCAAGCGCCAAATTATTCTCAATTAATATCGAATAATTGCCATATTTTGCTACAATTCTAACATATACTTTTCTGGATAGCCGATAAAGTAACTGGCTCAAAAATCAAAATTTAAAATTTAAATATAAAGACACTATATTTATTTATACATCAAGCATTTTCAACGTAAATTCCGACTTTATTTATGATATTTAAATCATGAGATTATTTGATTATTTAAGTATATTTAAATAACACTATCGAAAAAATATCTTATTTTGTATTTTTGACATCAAAAACTTCATTCAAATGTCTAAATATTGAAGATTTTTGGTATATTTTAGTGAGAAAATCATTTAAAATTACTCTATTTAAAAAATATTTTTCAGGAAAACTAAATAAAAAAATTTATATTGTGTCTGCAAATTGGTGAAAAAATCAACTATTTTCTGTCATCCATAATTAGACGTGGGAAAAGCTGTCTAGAAACATAAATTTAAGCCCCAAGATAGTGTATGTCTTACCATACTATGTCTTAGGCTAGGGGATATAAGTTAAAGGCAAGATTCATGAATAAGGAAAAAGTTCCCAACCAAGCCGAAAAAGCGCAACCAGAAAATGAAGCATCTCAATTAAGTCCTGAGGTACGGGACATGATTAAACATCCGCCGAAAATGGATGATGTCATCCGAGAACAATCGCCAGCAGAACGTAGGGGTAACCCAGCTTTAGTACCGGAAATGCTCGAACAACCAATCGATGAAACACTTGCAAGCAACGATGAGTAGGAGTATCGCTAATTACGAAGCATCATGGCAGTAGCGATAAAATAACTTTTATGATCCTGCTGCTAACTTTTTTTGCTTTATGCTACCAGTCATATATACCGATGAGTTTCTAGATCACCAAACTGGAAGGTACCACCCAGAGAAGCCAGAACGCTTGACAGCAATCGTCAAGGCCCTCAAAGCAGCGGATTTTGCAGAAAAAATTGTTTGGCGATCGCCTACTCCCGTTGCAGAAAAGCGATCGCTCATGCCTATGCTGGTAAAAGCGCATACTCAAGCTTACATCAACAAAGTCCAGGAAATTGCCGTAACTGGTGGTGGTTATTTAGATGGTGATACTCCCATTTCTCCCCGCAGTTATGATGTGGCATTGTTAGCATTGAGTGCTTGGTTAGATGGAGTTGATACCGTGATCGCCACAGCAAATCCCGCCTTTGTGTTAGCACGTCCACCAGGACATCATGCTGAACGTGATGCGGGGATGGGTTTTTGCTTATTTTCTAATGCGGCCATCGCCGCTTTATATGCCCTAGAACAATCCGAAATTAACCGCGTCGCTATTCTAGATTGGGATGTGCATCACGGCAATGGCACCCAGGCGATCGTCGAAACTCATCCCCACATTGCCTACTGTTCTCTACATCAGTACCCCTGCTATCCTGGTACTGGCAAAGCTTCTGAACGTGGTGTTTATGAGAATGTCTTAAATTTACCTCTACCTCCTGGTAGTGACATCACTGTATATCAACCACTATTAGAAAGCAAAGTAGTCCCATTTTTAGCCACATTTCAGGCAGATTTACTGATTATCAGTGCGGGTTACGATGCCAATGCCAACGATCCTTTGGCAAGTATCAATTTACAGCCAGAAGATTATGCCTTATTCACTGATTCATGTTTAGAGTTAACTCGTAAAATTCTCTTTGGATTGGAAGGGGGGTATGATTTTTCCACCCTTTCCCAATCTGTATTAGCCACAATTGAGCGCTGTTTAGTGTAATGGGTAATTAGTAATATTCAGATTACTTACTAAAAAAGCCCACTTATCTGCTGCTTCTTCAATAATTTTCGCCGTCGGTTTACCCGCACCATGTCCCGCTTTCGTCTCAATTCTAATTAACACTGGTGCATCACCAACGTGATTAGCTTGCAAAGCCGCCGCAAATTTGAAACTATGAGCCGGAACCACGCGATCGTCATGATCGGCTGTGGTAATTAAAGTTGCAGGGTAAGCTGTCTCTGGTTTGAGGTTATGCAATGGTGAATAAGCATAAAGTGACGGAAATTCTTCTGGGTTATCCGCCGAACCATATTCAGGAACCCAGGCCCAGCCAATAGTAAATTTATGGAATCGCAACATATCCATCACACCCACGGCGGGTAAAGCTGCACCGAATAAATCAGGACGCTGAGTCATACATGCACCTACCAATAAACCACCGTTACTACCACCTGCGATCGCTAACTTTTTGGGTTGGGTATACTTGTTAGCAATTAACCACTCAGCCGCAGCAATAAAGTCATCAAAAACATTCTGCTTTTTCTCCTTCATTCCAGCTTGATGCCATTCTTCGCCATACTCCCCACCACCTCGTATATTCGGCATAGCATAGACACCACCCATTTCCATCCATACCAACATACTCACAGAAAAGCCAGGAGTCATTGAGGCATTAAAACCACCATAAGCATAGAGATAGGTGGGATTATTTCCATCTAATTGAATACCTTTTTTGTGAGTAATAAACATGGGCACTTGAGTACCATCTTTACTACTATAAAAGATTTGTTTTGTCTCATAATCATTAGGATTAAAATCTACCTGTGGCTGGCGAAAAAGTTCACTTTTACCCGTTACCATGTTGTAGCGATAAATAGTACCTGGGATTGTGAAACTCGTAAAACTATAAAAAGTTTCAATATCATCACGTTTGCCACCAAAGCCACCTGCTGAACCAAGTCTGGGTAATTCTACTTCACGAACAAATGCCCCATTGATGTCAAAAATTTTGATTTGAGTATGAGCATCTTGGAGATAATCAACAACAAATTGATTATTGAGAATGTTGGCACTTTCTAAAGTTGATGCAGATTGCAGAATGATTTCTTGCCAATTTGCTTGAGCAGGGTTTTTAGTATCAATGGCAATTAATTTGCCTCGGGGAGCATTTAAATCTGTACGAAAATAAAAAACACTATCATCATGGTCAATAAAACTATAATTAGCTTCAAACTGATTAATTAGTTCTATGACTTTGGTATGAGGATTAGTTAAATCTTTGTAGAAAACTAAATTTTTAGCCTCAGTTCCCAGCCAAACCGAAATAATCAGATAACTTCCATCTTCAGTGACATCACCACTAAAACCCCATTCTTTTTGGTCATCTCGATGGTAAATTAATATATCTTCTGATTGGGGATTACCTAATTGATGATAATAGAGTTTTTGATAATAATTGACATCTTCTAATTTGGTTTTTTCATTTGGTTCATCATAACGACTGTAGAAAAAACCTTGATTATCATGTGTCCAAGATGCACCAGAAAATTTAATCCACTTGAGATGATCTTGTAGGTCTTCCCCAGTTTCCACATCACGAACTTTCCACTCTTGCCAGTCAGAACCAGATGTCGATAGTCCGTATGCTAACAGTTTGCCATTATCACTAATGGCTAACCCTGAAAGGGCAATAGTACCATCAGATGAAAGTTTATTAGGGTCAAGTAAAACTCTTGGTTCAGCATCAAGAGTTTTTAAAGTGTAGAGAACACTTTGATTTTGCAGTCCATCATTTTTGAAATAAAAGTAGTTATTGCCTTCTCTAAATGGAATACCATATTTTTCATAATCCCACAGTTTAGTCAAGCGTTGCTTAATTTCTTTCCTAACAGAAATTTCGTTCAAGTAATCAAAAGTAACTTTATTTTGTGCCTCAATCCAACTTCTGGTTTCTTCTGAGTCTGGGTTTTCTAACCAACGGTAAGGATCTGTAACTAAAGTACCGTGGTAGTTATCAACTTGATTACTTTTGCGGGTAATTGGGTAGGACATAATGCTCAAAAAATAACCTAAGTAAATTTACACAGAATAGTTATTGTGTATGTTGTATTTATATTTTGTAATACACGCTAGCTGAGGATTCGGTTAAAAATACCTTTTTACATCCTACAAAAATATTGTTTTCTGTGTAGTCCAGAGTTTTGCAGGACTTACGTAACCAACCACGTAATTTCGTCATTGCGACCGTACGGTAAAGCCCTAACGGGCATGGATGGCTGCGCTTACCGCGTAGCGTGCCGGAGGCTCTAGCAATCTCAAAGCCTTGGTTTTCATAGTGAGTGCGTAAGTCCTATTTTGGTCAAACAAAAGTTTCAATGGTGATGAGATTTTGATCGCTCATCACAAGACAAGGTTAATTTTGCTTCTATTACCAAATTTATCAAGCATTTACTAGTTTCTCTCCTTTCAACATCCGCACGGCGGCTTCCAGTAAAGCTTCTTCTAAATATGGCTTGGTAAAGTAACCACTAGCACCGAGTTGAATTGCCATTTGTCTATGTTTGTCGGCACCCCGTGAGGTGAGCATCGCGATGGGTAGGTGGTTGAGGTTAGAGTCTTTTTGGATGCGAGAAAGTAATTCTAGTCCGTCGCAACGGGGCATTTCAATGTCGCAAAATACGATATCGCAAGGTAGACCAGAACGCAGTTTATCCCAAGCTTCTTGCCCATCACGCGCCTGTTCAACGCGATAACCCGCTTTGTTAAATGTCAGTGACAGTAACTCTCGAACAGTAATGGAGTCATCGACAATCAACACTGTCGGATCAATTTTCTCTACAGGAATTTCTGGCGCATTGAAATCATCATGTTGTTGCCAAGAAGTACCAGTACCGTGTTTAGAAATCCGTCCTTGGAAGATGTCGATGATCTCCAGTACATCAGCTATCGGCATAACGCGCCCATCACCTAGAACTGTAGCACCAGCAACACCAATGGGTTTGGGTGCGGGACTTTCAAATTGTTTAATTACTATTTCTTGTTCACTGAGTACCAAGTCGATTTGTAAGGCAATTAATGTATTTCCCGATCGCACTACTACAACTGATACCATATCATCATCTCGGTTGCCGCCATAAACATTACCGCGACTCAACTGACGATTAAAGGTTAAAAGTTCTTTCAACGGTCTAAAAGGCAGTACTGTATCGCGCCAGGAAATATAAGATTGCCCATCGGCATTATGCTGGATACTTTTGACTGGTATATCTAAGGTATCTTCCACACCGTCCATCGGGAAGGCAATTCGCGCTTTATCAGAAACACAGCAAAGTGCTTTACAAATACTCAAGGTCAATGGCAGCCTAATGGTAAAGGTAGTGCCCTTGCCAATAGTGGAATCTGTGTTGACTATGCCGCGAATTTCACTAATTTCCGACCGCACGACATCCATCCCGACACCGCGGCCAGAAATTTCATCGGCTTGGTCTTTGATACTAAAACCAGGTTGGAATAGCAGGTCATAGACTTCCATGCGCGAAATGGATTTAGCCTGGGCTGCTGTAATCATACCTATCTGAGTTGCTTTAGCTTTGACTCGTTCTGGATCGATACCTGCGCCGTCATCTCCCACGGAAATAACTGTTTGGTTACCTTGGTGGAAGGCGCGGATGGTAATGTAACCTTCGGGTTGTTTACCTGCTGCTTGTCTGATTTCTGGGGTTTCAATGCCGTGGGCGATCGCATTATTCAACATGTGGGTCAACGGGTCAGTAAGATGATCTAAAATCATCTTGTCAATCAAGGTATCTCCACCTTCAATTACCAACTCTACTTGTTTGCCATACTTGATGGCATTGTCACGCACTCCTCGTCGCAAGCGATCAATTGCTTGAGAAAAAGGTACCATTCTGGCGCGTGTTAATCCCTCTTGTAACTGAGTAGTCACTTGGCGGAACTGGCGCGCTACTCTTTCGGTTTCTTCAGTAACAAAATCAATGTCACTCGCTGACTCACGCACCCTGACAATAAATTCAATCATTTCTTGGGACAGGGTGTGGAAAGGGGTAAACCGATCCATTTCTAACTCACTAAAACCTCTATCTGTGTCAGCATTAGATTCATCAACATCGAAGCTAATTTCTGGTGTGACTTTAGTTTCTTGATTTTTGCGACTGGCGAGAAGAGAGGCTTCTAAGAGCGATCGCTCATATAATTCTTGCATCCTTGCGCCTACATCTGAAAGATGTTGCACCTGAATTAGCAAGTTATCTAGCGATTGTCGTAGTCGTTCGTGATCTTGTTCTAAGGTGTTGCGATTTACAACTAATTCCCCAACTAAATTACTCATATCATCCAGTTGCTTAACTGGCACCTTCATTGTTTCTTCAAATCTGGCAGTACGACGAGTAGAGGTACGGGGAATCTTGGTTGTATGAGGTTTACTTGCTGATGAGTGGGATATGGTCTGGTCTGCTTCTGCCAGTAGTTTCTCTAAATCACTAAATTCATCATTGATATCTGCTGATGAAATAGTATTGCTGGTACTTTGGTTGGTAGTTGGTCGAATTTGTGGGGTGGTGTAGGATTGCTGGCTACTAGATGTTGTTGCCTCTTCATCATCATTATCCGCACTCAGTAAAGCTTCTAGGGCGGCAAAATCTTCTTCCAGCATCGAACTAGCATGAGAAGTTACATCTCCTTCGGCTTCTAGTAATGCTTCTAATTCAGCAAATTCATCTTGGATATAAGTATCTGTGTTGCTGTGTGGGCTAGCTTCTTCTGGATAAACTGTTGTTGTTTCTGATTCAGGAAGAACAAAGGTAGTATTTTCATTCTCAGATATTTGAACTGTGTTCAACAGTTCGTCTGATAAATTTTCTGCATTTTCTATTAACTCTTCAGTCGTTGTGGCGAATAAATCATCATCTTCAGTAGCTGTTGATGTTATCTCTGCTTCTTCTTCAAATAACTCATTTTCTATTAACTCTTCAGTTGCTGTGGCGAATAAATCATCATCTTCAGTAGCTGTTGATGTTATCTCTGCTTCTTCTTCAAATAACTCATTTTCTATTAACTCTTCAGTTGCTGTGGCAAATAAATCATCGTCTTCAGTATCTGCTATTTCATCTACTATTATGTTTGCAACATCAACTGCATTTATAGAATGAGAATCAACATTAATATCTAACAACTCTATTTCAGGTTGTAATTGTTGTAAGTCTAAATTTTCTGGTAAACTTATATGTGAATTTATTTCTGATGTAAATAATCTTTCGTCTTCTATAAGATTATCATCAATATCCAATTGAATATAAGTTGAATAATCTGTAGGAGCTATCTCTGATAATGATAGTTGTGAATTATCAGCTTCATTTTCATCGAGACTATCGAACAAATCAATGTCTAAATCCCCAAAGCTATCGGGAGAATCTACGCCAGATGTCTCTACTGGCTGGTTAGTAAATTCTGGGATTGAATCTAGAGCTTCTGGTGCTTGAGAAAAGCCGGAAATTTCTTGTAAAGACAATTCATCATCATCAACGGCAGCTGAAATTGAATTGAATGCTGTTAAATCTGCAAATAAATCATCTCCATTACCAGTATCCAATGAAAATATCTCATCTTGTTGATGGGAAGTGAGATCATCTTCTTCAGCATCAAAACTAATGAGCGGTGAAGAAATAGACTCTTGAGGATCAGGGTTACCAAAAATTTCACCAGAAGCCGCAGCTGCAAATAAACTTTCTTCTAAGGCTTTTGCTACATCCTGTTCAAATAAAGGATCATCTATTTCTGGTTGTTGTGTTTCAATTTCCTGATTCCAGAAGTCATTTAAATCGCCGTCAGTGTGAGAAAATTCTGGTTCTATTGCAGGTGGTTCATCAAATAAATCACTAATTTCTGATTCATCAATAGACAGTTTGCTATTTTCTACTACATCATCAAACAAACCATCTAAACTTAAGATATCTGATTGAATTATATTAGGGTTTTCGTCTGTATAATCATTCAGAGAAATCTCGTCACCAAGATTGCTATTTTCTATTTCTGAGAATAAATCTTCAGAATTTTTTTCTGGTTTCGTTGGTGCTTCTGTTTGCTGATTTACTTCATCTGTAGGTAGTAATTCATTTTCATCCAATGCTAAAGCTAATAAATTGCTGACCAACTCCTTTCCTGGCATCTCCTGTGGCAACTGCTTTGATTCGCTAGAAGCCAGAGAATTTTGGGAATTTTGCAAGTATGGATGCTCTTTTTCTAAGAAGTTGTTGCCAAATAATAAATTTAAATCTTCTGTTGTCGTTAAGCTGATTTGCAGTTCCTCATTACTGTTATTTTCATCAAAGGAAAGAAAATCAGCTAAATCGTTATCGACATCTTCAATATCACTATCACTAATATCTACTCCCAATTCACTGGCGGAGGTGATATCTAAAATTTCTTCTTGTTGCCAAGTTTCATCTAGTTCTGGAGTTTCACCTTCAAATAAATCGGCCAGGGTATTTAATTCAGCTAATCCTACTTCTGGGCCGTTTTGATCAATATTTATATTGGTAATATTAACGTCTTCGTGATCACCAAAGAATAAATCTGTAGTTTCAGAGTTTTCTGTTATTGCTGGAATACCCTGACCTAACCATAGCTCTGAGATTTCAGTTAGGCTATTAACGCTGTCTGTTGGCTGTAAAATCGGGGGTAATTCACTGGTAACATTATCTGTAGTCCCAGAATATACTTCATCTAATGTCGGTTCTGCTACCGCCATCGGTTGGGTATCAAACAAATCTTCATCTGGCGACAACTCCAGTTCTTGCAAGTCTAAAAGTGTTGATAATTGCTGACTAGTAACAATTTCTGCTTCTCTACCTTGGAGAACTAATTCTTGGGCTTGTTTGATTTCAGTAATGACGATTTTAGCTAAGGTGAGATAGGTATTGTCGGGATTAGCGATCGCATTGGCAGCTGCTCGACATAAACTACACCAATGAGGCAAATTCCATGTCTGGCCTAGTCTGACTAACTGCTGACAACATTGCTGAAGATTGGCCCGAGATTCGGGTGTTGTCTTTTGTTTGAACAGTTGCAACATTTCCCGTAGTGCTTGTAGCACTTGGGTTTGAAATTCTTCCCAATGATCATGTGCTGCAATGAGTGGTGAATGTTCTTCCTGAGATGTTCCAGAGAAAGTTGCTGCTGTTGATGTCTGTTCGCTGTCTTCTTCCAGATTGGGAATGTCTCGCCGCAGGAACAGTTCGGTGAGTGTGTTGACGCTATCACCAGGGTTAATTTCTGTTGTGCTAGCATCGCTGGCTACTCCATTATTTCCCTGTTGTACCAGGAGTTCTAAATGCTCATTCAGCCATTTAAAAACTGGCTCAGTTTCTGACATCAGAGTGTTAGCAGCCTCTTCAGATAGACCAAAGGGCCCACTTAAATGCTCCAATAGTACTTTTAGGGTATCAGAAACACCTAGAAATAAAGATTCTAACTTTTGGTCAACCTGAACCGGATGCTCTTTGAGAACTTTAAAAGAATCTTCCAAGCGGTGGGAGGTGTGCTGGATGCTACTTAATCCCAGCATGGCTGCTCCCCCTTTGATCGAGTGAGCCGCCCGGAAAACTTCGTTGACCATTTCCGGGTCGTTTAGGGTGTCTTGGAGATTTAATAACCCCTGCTCAATCGTATTCAGATGGTCTCTGGCTTCTTCAATGAAGTAACCTAAAATCCGCTGTTGTTGTTCCGGCAGCATAATAAAAGTTCTCAGTCCTGGGTTCTAAGTTATGAGTAGTCAACAGCCATTTAGCAATGACTAATGACCAATGACTAATGACTAATTAATTACCTAGATTCAAGGGTTTCCACGCGGAAACGCTCAACGGAGGAAATCAAGTCGCGGGAAACACCTACTAACAGTTGTAGGGCACCGGAAACTCGTTGAGCTTCCTGGGAAGTTTCTTGGGCTGTGAGTTCCACTGATTGCATTACGTGAGCTACAGCACGGGAGGTTTCCGTCTGTTCTACTGTGTCGCTGGTAATTGAACCTACGAGAGTGTCGATGCGATTCGCTACTTGAATAATATTTTCGAGCGATCGCTTGGCCTCTTCTGCCAGTTTTGTGCCTTTAATTACCTGTTGGGTGCCTTCTTCCATTGCGGTCATTACTGAGCCTGTTTCACTTTGGATTTGCATCACAATCTGCTCAATTTCCTTTAAAGATTTGGCAGATTTATCTGCTAACTGGCGCACTTCATCCGCTACAATGGCAAACCCACGTCCGGCTTCTCCGGCTCTTGCAGCTTCAATACTGGCATTGAGTGCTAGCAAGTTGGTGCGGGAGGCAATCTGAGAAATCAAGGCGACAATCTTAGAAATTTCTTGGGAAGATTCCGCTAGGCGTTTTACCTTACGGGTAGTTTCCGCTACAGTTTCCCGAATTTCTAAAATCCCTGCCACAGTGTTTTCCACTGCTTCCCCGCCTTTGAGGGCGATGGCGCTGGCATCACGGGCCACAGTTTCGGCTTCTCTTGCGGCTTCTGCTACCCGTTGAATTGAATCGGTCATCACCTGTACGGAATTTAACGTCACTCCTAACTCTTCCGCTTGGCGGAGGGCATCACTAGATAAAGCCCTAGCGAATGTTTCGGAGTTGGTTGCACCTTTTGTTACCTCCTTGGCAGCTACTTTTACTTGTTGAACGATATCCCGTAGGTTTTGAATGGTCAAGTTAAAGGCATCAGCCACAGCTCCTAGTACGTCTGCTGTCACCTCGGCTTGGACTGTCAAATCTCCCCTAGCAGCACCTTCCACATCATCCAATAGGCGAATCACTTGGCGTTGCAGGTTTTCTTTGGCTTCTTCTTGTTCATCGGCTTTACGTTGGGCTTCATGGGTAGTTGTAAAAATTACCCTCGCCATTTCATTAAAGCCTGTGGCTAACCGCCCCAATTCATCTTCGGAATACACCGTGGCTTGCACATTCAGATTACCTTGGCGAACGGCATCAAACTGCGCCTGCAAATCCTTGGTGGTGCGACGAATTTGTTTGAGTGTCAGACTGCCCATAAAGGCTGCTGTTCCAAAGCTAGCAAGACCCGCGGCTAGTGACATCGACCAACCCGTGTTCCGTACTGATTCCCGTTGTTCGGGTGGAGAAAAGCTGGTAGTTGCGAAGCTGACTGTTGCTACTACTAAAGCTGAAAAAACACCCACAGTACCAGCGACAAACCAGGGCTTCATATCCAAAGGAGCATTTTCTAAAGGTGCTAACCAGCCTTGTTCGACGCTGACGTTGGGTTCTAGCTTCGACGCATCAGTTTGGCTAAAAATAGGAACTGCATCTTGGGTGCCAGTATGGGAACCTGTAATGGAAAACAGTTCATCATCGCGATCATTAGTGCCATTATTGGGGTTAGGCTCTTCAACTTTATGCTGTGGAATGCCACTAGTTTCTAGTGAACCAGAAAGCATTGTCACATCACCAAAGCTAGAATCGGCGTCTGCTAGCTCAAACCCAGGAATATTACCTAAATCATCAAATTCGTCAAAATCATCTAAAAATTCGATATTACTCTGAGAATTACCTTTACTTTGAATGCTGTTTGTCTCTTCATCAGCCGTGGTGCCATCCGAGCCAAAGGCCGATTCAAAGGCTTCAAAATCAAAACCTTCATCACTATCCAAGCTATCAGTATCTGCCGCTGCATCAGTTTGCATCTGCTGATAGTCACGGGAGGAATTACTATTTAAATATGAAGATGCTTCAGAAAGGTTTTCAACAACTTCTATTTTCTCTAACCAATTACTTGGATCAGATTGCAGTAAATGATCTTGAGAATTATTTTTCAAGTTATCGGTTTCTGCTGCACCATTTTTAAAATGGTCTTTATCCAAAAATAATGTTTCATCTTCCTGAATGTTTGCTGTTACTGGAAAAGTATCTATATTTGGCGTTTGTTGCCTTTGATCATCCAAACGCTCAGGGATAGTTTCTAAATTAATTTCTGGAGGAAAATCAACTTCGGCAAAAGGTGTATCAACATTATTATTGTCTATTAGCAAATTGTCTGTATCTGATAAATCACGGCTACTTTCTAGTCCGTCTTCCTGCCAAAACATGGGTAATTCTAATTCAACTTGTTCATTACCCTTGTCAGCATTCAATTCTGACTCGGTTGGATGGGAATTTATAGCAAAAGGATCTTCACTAAAAGGTGTTGTGACGTCTGGTATTTCATTTAATGCATCACTTGCTGCCAATATATCAAAGGGATTGCTTAAAGATGGCTCTTCTACAGCGTCACTGTATTGAGACTCTTCTAAGGAATTGAAATCAAAACTATTACTATCTAAATTAGTAAACTGCCCCAAATCTTCTAAATCTGATGTACCAGTTTCCAGATCATCAGACATGCTGGCAAAATTTATTGGCTCTGGCTGATAATTTTCTTCAGTCCCCATATCTGGCTCTAGTGGCTGTTGGTCTTGATTGATGTTTTCCAATCCATTATTAGCAAAATCAATAATTTCTACATCATCAGACAACTGCAAAACTTTTTGATACTCTTGCTGGGCAACATCATATTGCTGCAAAACATAATAGATGTGGCCCCGTAACAAATGGCAATTGGGGTCATCCGGTACATTTTGTACCACTTCATCTACTAAAGTGGCGGCAACTTCATAGTTTTGTTGTGCATAAGCTGTACAAGCCTGCTTATAAGTTTCTAGATATTCATTTATACTTGCTGCCATTTGCTCCCTCCCAATTTCATCCTGCCCACCTTGCACTCCGCAAAATTGCCGTTTGATCAAGCAGTCTTAAACACTGATTATTTTTAGCACTTAATAACCACTCTCCACGCAAAAAGGGAGCCATCGTATCTGGTAGATTAGTTGGTGGCATCAAATGCTGTACATCCAGCCAGTCCATACCACCGATTTCGTCTACTGCCAAACCCACTATGGTGTCTTGCTCTTCAATGGCAATCACCGAAATTTCTGCTTTGTCCGTATTTAACGCAGTTGCTTCGCCCAGAAATTGACCCAAGTCTGCCACCCAAATTACTCGACCTCGTAAATTTAGAGTACCCAAAAGTAAAGGAGAAGCATTAGGAATCGGGGTGATTCTATCAGGACTTAGTTCCATAACCTCGCGAATCCCAGTTGCTGGTAAGGCAAACTCCTGTTGCGAAGGAATGTAAAACCGCAAATGTAATTCACCTTCGGGACTTTCTACTTGTAATTCAGGACGAAAGTTATCTTGACCACCACCACTTAAAAAGTCCGGTTTACTGACCATATTATTTTCATCCTTATCCTCGCAGCAGTTGTTTGACTGTTCCCACCAACTCGGTTGGTTGAAATGGTTTGGCTATGTACGCATCCGCACCTTGCTTCATCCCCCAGTAACGGTCGAATTCTTCACCTTTAGAAGAACACATGACCACAGGAACGTTTTGGGTTTTGGGGTCGGACTTTAACCGCCGACATACTTCGTAGCCGTTCATCCGGGGCATGACAATATCTAATACCACTAAATCGGGAGGGGTAGTTTGAATTGCCTCCAATGCTTCTACGCCATCACTGGCGTGAGTGACCATTAAACCACTGGCTTTCAGGAGGTCTGTAATCATCTCCCGTTGTGCGATACTGTCTTCCACAATCAGAACTGTACTCATAAATGCCTATCTACCTCCTGATGTAGACGTTCCGTTTTGGAACATTCCCTGATCCCCCGCAAATAGTTAGTGTATAAATTAATTTTATTGTTTCACTAATGTACTAGATAATAACCTGGCACTTGAATTAGCTGGTTCTGTGATAACACCTTTTACTCGACTTTTAGGGAATCAATAAGTCTCGTATTTGATTTGTGTTCCTAGACAAGACTGTGGGTTCATATATTTTTCTAAGAGCATCAGTAACTCAGTATCGCCAAAAGGCTTTGTTAAGTAATCAGTAGCTCCAACCATTCTTGCCCTGACTCGATCAATAAATTGATCTTTACCAGTTAGCATGATAATCGGTATATTTTGAAATGCGGTGGAATGCCGTAACATGGCACAAATTTCGTAACCATCCAATTCCGGCATGGCAATATCACACAAGATTAAATCTGGCTGGAGTTGAAAAATGAGACTAATGGCTTCTAAGGGATTATTCAAGGCGATCGCTTGATATCCTTTGGGCTTTAAGATAGACTCTACAGTCTCACAGATAGTTTTAGTATCGTCAATACATACTACTCGCACCCCGTGCTTTCCATCCACTTCTATATCCTGTGTACATGTGGGTGTATTACTAGTAGCTGAATATACTAGCTGCAACCAACCTTGTTGTACATATGGATATATGGCCTTAGCAACTGTCAAAATATCTCGGTTGAGATGACGCGCTAGTTGACGCAGGGAAGTTTTACCATCTGCCCAATGCTGTAGCTTATTAATGGTTACCGTGGGAAGTGAAGATTTTAATTGAACTATATCAGCTAGCATCGGCAATTGTTCAGACGACTGAATATGCGGATAAAGCTGTTTCCATTCCTGAATTTGCTGTGTAATTTTGTATATTAAAGGGGCAATTGCCAAGCTAGTTAATTGTGGAGTCAGCGTTGTACCTTGCCGGAAAATAAAACTACCTTGGTGTAAACTCAGCAAATCAAAAAGCATTTCACAGACCAAGTTGTGGATGATACTATGAGCTACTTGAGGCTTGATGATGTTTCGCTCTAAGAGGGCCCAGAGATAGCCATACTCTGGTGCGTTCTGACCACCTAGAGAGGCAAGTTGTCTTTCATCAAGCTTGGACTCAATACGGTAATAACGTAAGTAATCATCAATGCGTGACAAATTACTTTCACCTTGTTGGCAGTAAATAATTTGACCGTTGAGAAAGAAGACGAACCAAAATTGTTTGGGATAATTCCCGGAATGCTGATATTTAGCTGTATCGTGGTTTGTTAGCCTGTCACTATTGAGTCCGACTTCTACTAAAAGTTGCCCAGTTCGCTGTCCTAACTCAATCAATTGCAGGATACTGCGAATATCAATTTCATTTAAATTTCCCTGCATTTAGCTTGAAAGCTCTCCTTGTAATTCCGTTTACATTCTCTATTAATTTTGCTCATTAATTTTTTTCTGTTTTTAGCAGACGAATCAGGTACAAGTACTCAAAGTATTATTTCCTTTATAACCAGTCTCGAACAGGAGATATATTTAGCAACAAACTGTAAATTTTCGTAATGATTTTAGCTAAAGCTAGTGATAACACCGAAGTCATCATCACTGCTATCAGTACAAAATATAAAAGCGTAGCCAAATCGTTATCTATAAATATCAAGACGGTTATCCCACGTTTATAAATAGTTTTGTCTGTCTTGTTTTTCTCAAATTAGATGAAATAAGCGCAGTTAACAGAATTATCTAAGGTATATCCCCAAACACGAACATCAAGTACACAAGAGGACGAACGGTGTGCTGTATTTAGCAGAAGTACAAAAGCAGAAAGGCGGCTTACTCAGTGGTGGTGCTAAAACTGAACTGAAACTGCTAGCTTGTCAGCGAACCGACCAGAATTGGAGTACTGTGTCGGAAGAAGTAATAGCGGCTGAAGACGCCAGTAAATTAAATGATGGCGCACTAGTATTGGTGGAACTCAATCCGAATCGTCAAGTACAGCGGATTCAGGAAGCAGGCCGCCCATTAGTGAACATTTTGCAAAATTTCTCCCGTCAGTTGGAAAAATTTAAGCTTAAAGAAGATGAGATTGATCAGTGGAAGGAGTCACTGACATTTCAGGCGCAAGAGATGAATCGCCGGGAAATGGACATGGAAGTGCGCCTGGAACAGTTGCAACAAATGGAGGAAGAGTTTCAACGCCTGGAATCACAAAAACAGGAAGTTGAGACATCTCATGAGCAGATTGAACAGTTGCAAGCAGAAATTGAGCGTAATCGTCAGGAGTTAGAAGGAGCTTGGGAACATTTGCGCGGTGAACAACGCCGCCTAGAAGAGCATCAAGCAGATTGCCAACAAGGAACGGTGTTAGATGAGGAGCAAAGTCGGGTGATGAGCGAGTTACTTGAGCGCTTGTCCCATAAGGTTGCACCGACAGAAATCGTCAGAGAACACTTGAATCTGGCCTTTGAATTAGTTGAAACCCAGCAAGCTACTCTCACCCCACATTGGGAAAAACTGGAGCAGCAAAAAACTACAGCAACTCAACAACAAGAAGAAATTGAGCGCCTATCGCAAACTTTAAGCGATCGCCAAAACACTTGGCAACAAACACAAAGTTCTTTAGAACAGCAAATATCCCAATTAAAGATAAATACCGCAACTCTGAGCAGCAAACAAGATTATGCTCAAAGCATTAAAGAGCAGTTGCAAAATCATGAAGAGTTACATCAACAAATGCACACTTTGGCTGCAACTTCTGGTGGTGTGGTTCTGAGCCAAAAAGTTGATGTAGAAGCTTTAGAAACAATGCCTCTAGAAGAACTACAACAGATAGTACAAGATTTAAAAAATAAGTTGGAAATAGATTCTAGCTTTGTCCATGATCAGGAACAAGAACTGAAATATAAGCAAGAAACTATAGAAGAATTACAAAATAAAATTAAGGAAGCACCAGACCAAGACCAAATTAATTTGGCAATGGAACTAGCGGATGAAAAAGACCTTTACCAAATGTTAAATGAAACTTTGGTAGGGCAACGGCGTAATTTGCTACACCGAGAGAAGTTGATTAAGCAACATCAAAATATCATGTTACGTCGCCAAGGACAGACTGTTGCCAATACAGAAGAAGAAAACCAAATTGACTTTGGGCCGATTTTGTTGCAAATAGAAACCCTGCGACAACAACAGTCACAGGAATTACAAAAGTTGGAACATGAAATTGAGCAAATACATGCTGCTATGGAGATGGATCAGGGGATGATTGACAATCAAACCCAAGACCAACAAGAAAAGCAACAAGAACTCAAAGAGATGGAAGCCAAGTTGCTATCTTTGAAAACAGCAACGGCTGAATGCTGGGGTCGGATCAATCTTTATCAAGAGACACTAAAACCAATTCAAGATGCTTTGGATGGTTTACGTCATAAGCTGCAAGCAATTGCTGAGTCTGTGGCCCAAGTTCAAGAAACTGGTGATTATCAACTCCAGACTATTAACGAAATGCGTCAGACTCTCCAGGGCTTAATGTCTCAGCCAGAGTTGCTAGCTTCTTGATGATGTGGGATTGTTTTGGGGTGAATTGAGCAGATTCCTCATTTACGCCCCGGATTTCCAAATCTGGTGCATCCATTATTCATTTTTTGGGCAGTATGTCCGGATTATGGAATAGGTGAGGACACCCATACCACAAGAAAATTTGGAATGTTATTTATTTGAAAGTCCTTTATTAGACACTTGAGATCAACTGCTGATTACGTTTTTTGTAACTTTTATTTACAATTGCTCAATTGAGCGATATTGATCAGGATGTACGTAAACAACCACGTATTTCCGTCATTGCGACCGTAGGGAAGCAATCTCAAAGCCTTGATTTTTGTAGCGAGTGCGTAAGTCCTATTGATGAATAATTAAACTGAAGTAATTAGGGTTGTTTCCAACAGAGCCAATCACCTTGTACTTGGGCGATCGCACCACCAGGAAATGGATCGGTTTGCGAGCGGTTTGGCGCTGTAATCAAAGCCGTTAATTTTTCAATATGTTCAAAACTTGGTGCGTCAGCAAGTGTTTGTTGCAATATCTGTCGCATCACCCGACGTTGCAATGCTAAAGGTGCTGGCTGCAATACCCGTCTATTTAATCTGAAAGCAAACCCATTTTCCCTACACCCTATTCCCTCTTCCATCGCTTCTTCCCTCAACTTATGGGCTGCTGCTTCTAAATATTCCACTTCTGCTTGCAACAATTCTGCTGTTTTAGCTAGGGCAGATTCTACTTGGGGGTTAAAATTTATTTGTAAATAGGGAATTAATTCTTGGCGGATGCGGTTGCGGGCATATTTCACATCTTGATTGGTGGAGTCTTCCCAAACTGGAAGATTAAATTCTCGACAAAATTGCGCTGTTTCTGGGCGAGTAATTTCTAAAAGTGGACGCACTAATAAAATGTCTTGAGTGAGTGGCCTTTGCCAAGTCAAGGCTTGTAACCCATCTGCACCAGTACCACGCATTAAGTTATAGAGCAGAGTTTCCGCGCGATCGCTTGCAGTATGACCTGTGACAATATGATGGTAATTATTTTTTTGGGCGATCGCACTTAAAGCTTGATATCGCCAATTACGTGCCGCAGCTTCACTATTTAATAACTGCGTAGCTGTTTCTAAATAAAAAGATACACCCCAACTTTTAGCTAATTGTTCTACATGGTTCGCATTAGCTTCTGAATCAGCACGCCAGCGATGGTCACAATGGGCAATACTTACATTCCATCCCCATTTACGTTGTAAATCTAACAGTAATTTAATCAAGCACAGGGAATCTTGCCCACCGGAAACCGCTACTAATAGTTTTTGGTTTTGCTGAAATAAGTGGCGCGATCGAATAGTGCGATGTATTTTTGCATGTAGATTCGTCCATACCATTTTTGGTTTTTAACCGCACATCAACCCAGATAACTTTTATTTTATCAGTATTGATGATAAAACCCGGATACTAAGAGACTTTCAAGCCCGTTCCTTGCTATGGTCTGATTCTTTTTCCATTTGCTGAAGTTGTAGATAGATTTCCTCTAACGGAAATTCCGGCTCATCAGGACAAAATTCTAAAGATAGTCTCACTTTTCCTTTTGTCCATCCCTCAGAACTAAATTTTAAAACTTCGCAATTTAAGCCTTGTCCATACAAATTTTCTTCTGTTGTGCCTGTTGCTCCTAGATATTCTTTAATTGCTGCAATTAAATCATGAACTTTAAAAGTTCCAGCAACTTCTAAGTTATTAAATGTATTGGGTTCTACATATACAACTTCATGATGATTAAGTCGCTCAAATTGATTTTCCATAGTCATCTCCTGTCACTACATTTATTGTTTCCATAGCGATAGAAGTTAAGCTCAAATAAAATAATAGTTTTTTAAAATAGATGCTGCCTAATTACATGTATTTATTAACACATTAATCCTAGAATAATGTGGCTTTACTCAGAGCCTAACCCACCCTAAATATCTCATCATTATATTTTAACCACGTTTTTTATTTATGCAAATTAAGTCAGTTGGCCAGAAAATTGATAGCTATGTTATTGCAAACGGAGCAAATCAGAGTGAATTAATACCAAGGGATTTTAGATGATTTACATTTTCTTATGTAAATAAGTTTGTTTGTGTCTACCTACTTCTTCTTTGAATTGTACTTAATAAATATCCGTGAATCATTAGGCACTTTTCGCCATCTCATAGCACCTCATTAATCTTCAGATGGATGTGTTGACAAGAATCTTCAGATGGATGTGTTGACAAGATTCTGGAGATATTAATTAACACTAACCCTAATTTTCGCTGACTTGCTAGCTAGACTACTACAGGCAAAGTCCAAAATTAGAGGATAAAAACATTTCTTCTCCAGTCTGTGTCTTTTACCTTAAGTAATCCTATTTTCAAGGAGGTATTGATGATCGACCATGTAAGTATTAATGTTAGTAATTTTGAACACAGCAAGAATTTTTATACAGTCGTCTTAGCGCCATTAGGATATGAGTTACGCAAAGAGTATAATCCTACCTCGCCTGTTTCTAAATATGCGGCTGGTTTCGGCACAGATGGAAAAGCTGATTTTTGGATAGTTGATGAACAGGTCAATAATCCCAGAATTCATGTTGCTTTCACAGCCAAATCTTGCAAGCAGGTTGATGATTTTCATTCAGCAGCGCTCGCAGTGGGTGGTACAGATAATGGTGTACCAAGTTTGCGCTCTCATTATTATTATTTTTCTGACTATGGAGCGGTTGTTTTAGATCCAGATGGTCACTACATTGAAGTAGTTTGCTATACCCCTCCTCACAAGCCACAGGAGGGGTTAGAGGGTAATTAAAAAAACCAACCGTAAGAATGCAAACCTTTACCTAAAAGATTCACACCAAGATAGCAAATCCAGACAACCACAAAGCCACTTGCAGCTAAAATTGCTGGGCGACGACCTTGCCAACCGCGAGTAATACGGGCGTGGAGGTAAGCAGCAAAAACTAACCAGGTGATTAATGCCCAGGTTTCTTTAGGGTCCCAACTCCAGTAGGAACCCCAAGCTTCGTTAGCCCAAACTGCACCAGCAATAATGCCAATGGTTAGTAGGGGGAATCCCAGTCCAATGACGCGATAGCTGATGTTATCCAAAGTTTCAGCCAAGCTAAGGCGCTGTGGTGAAAGGGGTTCATTGGCAGTGGCTACGCTAGAAGATTCAGCAGCAGCGACTAAATTCATCACAGCAGTATTACCGTTGCCATTGTTATTGCTTTCAAAACGAGCAAAGCCATTATTGTCCCCTACAGGTGTTGCTGGTTGAGTAATTAGCTCACCCGCTTTGTGCAAGCGGTAGCCGTTGCTGCGGTAGCCACCAGTACCTACAGAACTGCCTTGAAGTTGAATGTTTTGACCACGAGTGACAATGAGAAATGCGATCGCTAGTAGTGCGCCTACCATCAAAGCGGCATAACTCAACATCATCACACTGACGTGCATCATCAGCCAATTGGACTTCAGTGCGGGGACTAAGGGTTCTGCTGATTGCATTTCTGATGGTAAAGTGAGGGTCGCAAAAGCAGTAATCCCCATGGCTACAGGGGCAGTGACAACTCCCACTAGACGGCTGCGACTGGTGTTTTCGGCAAAAAGATGAACTGCGGTAATTCCCCAAACTAAGAAAAATAAGGACTCATACAGATTACTCAGGGGAAAATAACCAGCTTCTATCCATCTCGCCCCTAATAAGGTAGCTATGCACAAATTAGCTATAGCCATCCCAGCCGTTCCCACAGCCGCAATTGCCGGCAGCTTTGGAAAAGCTGCTCCCCCCCAGTACACCAGCATGGTGAGGAATAATACGGCAAAAGAGGCATTGTCCAGCCAGTTCTGGAGTTCAACCAGATTCATAAAGTGTTCTCCCCAGTGGATTCGTTAAAATAGTGATTCCGACTGTTATGATCCTATCTGCTTAGAGACTCATCAGACAGGGTTTTTAGTCCCGCTTAAGCATTACTAAAAACTATGTACCAGTTGTCGGGGATTAGGGTACTGTAACTGCTGGTGTAGTAAGAGGCGGGATTATAGCAGTACTAGAACTAGGTGAAACGGCTGAGGTATCATCTTTTTTGAGGGCGATAAAAATATCGTAACGGGTACTGCGATTATTAGTGACAGCCGCTGTTACGCCAATGGAACGGGTTGCGTCTAGAAAAATTTGTTGGTTAGGAAACAAGGTAGTTAAAGTAAAGTTTTTGACAGCCCTTTCCATATCTAGAAAAAATTGCCCATTTGTGGGATTGGGTTCTGTAGGAACCGTTTGCTGAAATGGCAGGGTACTAGCTAGTGTGTAGTTGGGCTTAGGAACGATTTTATCTGTGATCGGAGCGCCCAACGCTAAGAAAGCGATATCGCCATCTAACCAGCCACGGGTAGCAGTTAAAGTATTAAAAGGTGTAATCCAGTTAACAACAGGATTACTGGCGACTGTTCCTTGTTGAATGCGGAACTGGTATTGGCTTTTCATCACCTCATCTAGCTTTTTCAAGGATGCTTCAGCTGATGAGCGATCGCTTGCCTGTACCATGAAGAGAAAACCTGCTCGGAAATCTTTGGCAGAATCATCTGTTGAGGTATTGGGAATCACGGAGACAGAAAACTCTCCTTGCATCCAACTAAGAAAATCCTGGTCTAAATCCAGGTTAGTGAGTGATTTGACACCACTCCGCAACTGTTCTGGTGATATGGGCGAGAGGGGATTTTTTTGTGATGTTAAAACGTAATCTTCCCACAACCGCTGTAAGTTCCCTCCAGAAAGCATCATTAAGGTTTCCGCAGGTACACGGTTTTGCATAGTTCCGGCTTTATTTTCTACTGCTAAAACTCGCTGACTATTAGGATTTAGCCAGGAAATGCCTTTTAAGCGTACTCCTTCTGGTTCCAAGGTCATAGACCCTGCTAAACCTTGGTTATTTTGCAGTTGAGCTAAAACTTGAGCTGGTAATGGACGGTTGGGAGAAGCAGCAGCTATTCTGGCAGCTATGGGGACATTTAAATAAAACTGAGCAAAGGGGCGATTATTGACAATTTTGGGGAAATTATCAGCAAAGCCGCCCACTGTTGCCAGTGATGTTTTACTTTGATAGGCATCTATTGCTCGTTCAGTGGCATGAGGATGGTCAGTAATCACGAGAAACCTGCCACCTAACAATGCGGCTGAAAGCTTTGCTCCTGCTTGACCCTGGCTTTGTTTAATAGTGATTCCCTGATAAGTGCGCTCAACCCATGTCCCTTGTTTAGATGTTTTAGGTTCAGCCAAAATGTTTTTAGCCGCTTCTGGATTGTTCACAGGTAATACCATGACCATCGATTGCTGAGTATTAGCAGCATCTCCATCGGTAGCCACGGGTTTAAGTGCTGGTTGCATTGGTGGCGACAATATTGCCAGGGTGACTTCATTACCTACCCAGGGCTGAATATCTTTTTCAAAGTCATAACCATTATTAGTCAGGAAGCGATCGCGTAACTGGACTAAATTTTTATTTATTTCTGCTTGGGTTTCTTTTGTCCCTAACTCTTGCAATTTCTGCCATTGTTGGGGATCTGTAGTTAAAGAAACCGTAAACAGGGCATCTTGAGGAATAATATTTGCACCTACTGGCAAGTTTCGGGAAAATGTTTGTCTTTGAGATAAAAACCAGTACGTTGCTGCGCCACCACCAATTAATAATCCAGCAGCAGAAAGCGTCAGCATCAGAGACGGTTTCTTTTTTTTACTTTTTAGAACAGACACAATAGGCAGTGCCATTGAAACCTATACCTCATACTTGCAAATTCATTGCTTGATCAATCAAGCAAGTAAACCAAAATTTTCTTTTTCTAGGGCAGCTTATAAGATTAATTTCTCTACCCTGGATTTAATTGATACTGCGGCTATCATAATTTCTACACTTTCAACAGTAGTTTTTTCTTGTTAGTTAACTTTTTTAACATGCTTTGTTAAATTTAGCAGGTCAATTTTTAGGGATGCATCTCTCAACAGACCAATCCCTGAAAGGTAAATCTGTCATTATCAGCACTTTGAGAATATAACTAACCTGAAAAAGCTGCAAGTCATTGTTAGCTGTTCTATATCGTCATTAATACCATCACTTTGATGAATTTTGTCAAATTCAAAACCATTAGCTTATCAGACTTAGCTCACTAAAAGCTAGTGCAGCAAAACGAAAATATAGATACCTCAATCACCGTGAATTCCCCAGAAAAGAAGAATCCATCCCCCCTAAC
Organism: Anabaena sp. CCY 9613; assembly: GCF_963920895.1. Classification (NCBI taxonomy): domain Bacteria; kingdom Bacillati; phylum Cyanobacteriota; class Cyanophyceae; order Nostocales; family Nostocaceae; genus Anabaena; species Anabaena sp. CCY 9613. The sequence goes on along the minus strand of NZ_CAWUDE010000002.1, from coordinate 76,339 downwards.
TCACTGCTGACTTGTGACTTCTCTTTTCCTGCTCAAAGTTCCTAAAGAGTAGAGTCTATGCTTTGCCATTAGACGAATCCATCTGTGTAGATCCCAAATATTTGGTTAAATAAGGCGAAAAAACTTCATAAATCAAAGTCAGGGGCTGTCCATGATGCCAAAACAAATAGTGCCGACCCCAAAAAGGACCAGCTACTTCAAACCCTGATTCTAGTGCAGCAGAGTCGCCGTAGTAAATTCCTTGAATATCTCGATATAACTCTGTACGGATACGAGCTAAACTCGCCCAAATCGGTAATGAACGATTTTGTAAAAACTCATCAATGTGACTAGCTTCCCACCATGAAGTTGCGTAACCTAATCGCTGACCTGATGCGGTACGCAACCACACCTGTCGCCGCAATCGTGGCCCTGGTACAGCCTTAATTAAATCTGGGGCATCATCTAAATTCATGCCAATCAAAGACATGTCGATGACATCTACTTCTGTTGGTTCACCTGTGAGCAATTGTAAATGTCTGGTGGGCGAGCCGTCACCTAACAGTAATAACTGCCAAGCCGGTGCCAGCTGAGTATGGGGCAAATTTGTTTGTATAACTTCCTCACCACCTTGCCAAATCGGAGTGAGGCGATGCCATGCAGTCGGCAGTGTTGAGTTGTTGGTAGCTGTAAAAATTGCAGTCAATGTTCTTTACAAAAGTTCACCTATCTCTATCAAAGCACAAAAAACAAGGCGTTCCCATAGGAATCCAAATAGAGAGTAGAACATGGGGTATTTAAAAAACCTTGATGTATGCTAAATACAGCTGACGCTCCACTACGTTAACAGTACTCAACACTGAAAAAATGCGGATGGCGAGACTCGAACTCGCAAGGCAAAGCCACACGCACCTCAAGCGTGCGCGTATACCAATTCCGCCACATCCGCGTTAGTTGTCCAAGAGTAAATGGTAGCACAAAAAAATCAATTTAGTTAGGAAATATTTAAATTTACCAAAATTCACCAAAAATTTAAGTTGAATTGTACCTAAATTTCCTGAAGGTGGATATATGACGGACAGAAATAAAGTAACTCCACAAGTGATATTAAAAAGGGTATGGCTACTGTAAGATGCAAAATTTGCTCACAACAGCCTAGTTCGGGAAACTGGCAGAGACTAGCAAATGCAATATTGTTAGTTTAGTTAAATCCCGTAGAAGCAGGAAGCCAAATCCTATTTAAAATTTGCTGAGGATGAAGCTAAAAAACTCTTGTCATAATTTGAGATCAAGCGCCAGCATTGTGGCAAATGGGATAGGAGACAATGTTTATCTACTGGTACTAGTATCAAAGCTAAAAATGAAGTTTGACAAAATATTAATTGCCAATCGGGGAGAAATCGCCCTTCGCATTCTCCGAGCCTGTGAAGAAATGGGGATAGCGACTGTTGCGGTTCACTCCACCGTTGACCGAAATGCTCTGCACGTACAACTTGCCGACGAAGCAGTGTGCATTGGCGAACCTGCTAGCAGTAAAAGTTATTTGAATATTCCTAATATTATTGCTGCTGCCCTGACGCGCAATGCCAGTGCCATTCATCCTGGTTATGGTTTCCTAGCAGAAAATGCTCGCTTTGCCGAAATTTGTGCCGACCATCATATTGCCTTTATCGGCCCAACCCCCGAAGCTATTAGGCTGATGGGAGATAAATCAACTGCCAAAGACACCATGCAAAAAGCTATGGTACCAACTGTACCGGGTAGTGATGGGTTGGTAGAATCCGAAGAAGAAGGACTGGTCATTGCCAAAAAGATGGATTATCCCGTGATGATTAAAGCCACAGCGGGTGGTGGTGGACGGGGTATGCGTCTGGTACGCTCTGAAAATGAATTTGTCAAACTTTTCTTGGCTGCTCAAGGAGAAGCGGGAGCAGCCTTTGGTAATTCTGGCGTTTATATAGAAAAATTTATTGAACGTCCGCGCCATATTGAGTTCCAAATTTTAGCAGATAATTACGGCAACGTTATTCATTTAGGTGAAAGAGATTGCTCTATTCAGCGCCGCAATCAAAAACTGTTAGAAGAAGCACCCAGTCCGGCGCTTGACCCAGAACTACGAGAAAAAATGGGACAGGCTGCGGTGAGAGCGGCTCAGTTTATCAACTTTACTGGGGCTGGTACAGTGGAATTTCTGCTGGATAGATCTGGTAAATTCTACTTTATGGAAATGAACACCCGGATTCAAGTTGAGCATCCAGTCACAGAGATGATTACTGGAGTAGACTTGGTGGCTGAACAAATCCGCATTGCCCAAGGGGAAAAACTAAAGCTTACCCAAAACCAAGTAGTCTTGCGGGGTCATGCCATAGAATGCCGCATCAATGCTGAAGACCCCGACCATGATTTTCGCCCAGCACCGGGACGTATTAGTGGTTATCTTCCCCCTGGTGGGCCCGGTGTTCGCATTGATTCCCATGTGTACACCGACTACCAAATTCCTCCCTATTATGATTCCCTAATTGGTAAGTTAATTGTTTGGGGCCCAGATAGGGCTACTGCCATTAACCGCATGAAACGCGCACTGCGAGAGTGTGCCATTACCGGATTACCAACCACCATTGGGTTTCATCAAAAGATTATGGAAAACCCACAATTTTTACAAGGTAATGTTTATACCAATTTTGTGCAGGAGATGAATATTTAGGGACTGGGGACTAGAGGCTAGGAGGTTTTTCTCTACTCTCTATTCCCTACTCCCTAATTCAATTCACCCGAGTCATCATAGTGAGTAATCCTTGCTGACCTAAAAGAATTTCCCTGACCAGGCTGAAGATGCCTACCCAAAGAATAGGAGTGATATCTACCCCACCAATAGGTGGTACTAGCTTTCGCAACGGCACTAAAAATGGTTCGGTCGGCCAAGCTATGAGATTAAAAGGCAAACGATTTAGGTCTACTTGGGGATACCAAGTGAGAATTATGCGGAAAATAAACAAGAACGTCATCAGTCCCAATACAGGACCAAGAATCCAAACGGTCAGGTTAACACCAGTCATTGGTTTGAACTACTATCTGTGAACCAAGAAAAACTTAGGCGAAAGCCAGAAAATTTTAAGCTTTGTAAAGCATTCTCTTTCTAATTCTAACCAAATACTGTCACACACTCTTGCGTATTCCAGGGCAAATACACCCAAGTTTTTCACTCTATAACTTGTGATGATGCTAATCAAGTTTGGCAACCTATGTTCAAAGGATTCTCAAGGAAGTGATACACCATATTAGAATTATGATGAAGTGTGTAAAAAAAGGTTGAGAACTATGACGCCTTCTTTAGCAAATTTTCTTTGGAGTTTGTTTTGGGGTTTTGTAATTGTAGTTATTCCAGTTACAGTTGGTTTGATTTTCATTAGCCAGAAAGATAAAATCCAGCGTTCATAATGCTTGGGGAGTCGGTTTGACTCTCATATCACTACCGATTGTCTGTTAGCTGTCTACCCATAATTGCTCTTAGGGCATCAAATCCTCCTACTGAGGACAAGGTATACTTAGCTGACAGACATAGGTTTTTTTAGCTTTCGGTAAACAGCCTCAGACGCTTTCTTTACCAGATGCTTTGAAGCTTAAATATATTGTGTTTGATTAGAGTAGTGCTTTTAATTGTGACTCGCTAACATAGATTTGATATTGGGAAAAGAACAATGATAAATTTTGGGCTGAACTCAGCCAGCGTTCTGGCTCAGGTCAATTTTGGGGCGAACTCAGCCAGTATTTTAGGAATTTTCCTGGCTGTGTCTGGGGCAGCACTGTATTTTCTCCGCACTGTGCGTCCAGAATTGTCACGAGATCAAGATATATTTTTTGCAGCGGTGGGCTTGCTCTGTGGCTTCATTCTCATTTTCCAAGGATGGCGTTTAGACCCAATTTTGCAATTTGGTCAGTTGCTGTTAGTTGGCTCAACTGTCTTTTTTGCGGTTGAAAGTATTCGTTTGCGAGGTATTGCTACTCAACAAGCTAAACGTAACACTCCTATTGTGGATGACGAGCGAGAAGTCAGTAGGAACTATTCGTACAATCGTAGGGGATATGAGGCTGAGGTAGAGGCAGATTTAGAACCACTACCTTATGAAGAAGAAGAACCACCCGTCCGTCCTCGGATTCGGGGCAGCAGAGATGCTCGTTCCTCTCGTGATGATTACTACGAAGATCAACCACCTCGTCGTCCAGAAGCCCGCAGTAGCAGGGAAAGACCAGAAATAGCAGAAAGAAAGCGCCGTCCTAGTTCTAGTCGTCCTGTAAGTCGTAGCCCGGAGAATTATGAAAAAGAAGATTGGAATTCTTCTGGTGGGGAAGTTGATGATTGGGAAAGTTCCAGCACAGAAGTAAGAAAGTCCTCTCGTCGTGCTAGTGGTAGCTCACCGCGTCCGGAAATTCGTGATCAGGATATCTCTCCCAGACCCAGAAAGCGTCGTCCGCCTGCTGACTCAGTTTCACGGAGACCACGTGATGATGATGATGCTATTCCAACTGACTACGTACCATATAACCCCATTGAAAAGCCCAATGAGGAGCCTGATAATTCGACCGATTTTGACGACGATCTGATTTAAAACAGTCAGGTGAGAGTTAACCTGAGAGGCGATGGAAAACAGTTGAGGTGAAAAGACTTACGCCTAAATTTTGGCTCCAAAGACCAATTCATTGGAGCCTAGTGCTTAGTTTTGCTAGTTTACTGGCATCTTGTAGTTCCAATGAAATACCCATAGGGCCGACTTCTCTTAATAGTCGCTACACAGAAGAGCAACCAGCATTGAGTGGAAATGGGCGCTTTTTGGCGTTTATTTCTAATCGTAATGGTAGTCATCAACTACTAGTATACGATTTATCACAGCAACAATTTGTGCGTACACCAGGCTTAAATCGACCGCAGACAATTACCGAAAGTCCTAGTCTGAGCTATACGGGGCGTTACATTGCTTATCTGACTAGTGACCAGGGTAGACCCGTAGTGGCGCTTTACGATCGCGCTACCCAAAAGTCACAAATTCTCACTCCAACTTATCGTGGCTGGGTCAGAAATCCTGGTATTAGTCCAGATGGACGTTACATTGTCTTTGAAACCGCCAGTCGTGGTCAGTGGGATATTGAAGTTTTAGATAGAGGGCCAAATATTGAGTTAGATATTCCCAATGGGGCAACGGTGAGTGTCTCTCCTGGATTGCCTTAGTGAGGGGTTGATGGGTGTAAGTTTTACACGATATATACATTGTGTGTTATCAAAACTACTGAACCAGGGAGTGGGAAACCGCCTACTCTCTCTACTCCCTATATGCCAATGGATCTTTCAATCCCAATTCGGTAAACGCTGCTAGCCTGAGGCGACAAGAATCACAGACACCACAGGCGACATCGTCACCTGCATAGCAAGACCAAGTTAAGTCCCAAGGAACTCCCAATTGATTACCAAGTTGGATGATTTCGGTTTTTTTCAAATCAATTAGGGGGGCGACAATGGTGATGGGTTGCCCTTCTCGTCCTTGTTTGGTTCCTAGCCGGAAAACTTCTTGCATTGCCTGGATATAGTCAGGACGACAATCAGGATATCCTGAATAATCTAAGGCGTTAACACCAATATAAACGCGTTCAGCTGCGATCGCTTCGGCATAGCCCAGGGCAAAACTTAAAAAGATGGTATTCCGTGCAGGTACGTAGGTGACTGGAATATTTTGCGACATTTCATCAAGCGATCGCTCCTGGGGTAAATCAATTTTGTCGTCTGTTAATGCTGAACCACCCCATTGTCGTAAGTCAAAATTGATAATTTGGTGTTCTGCAACTCCAGCTTTGCGCGCCACAAGTAGGGCCGAACGCAACTCTCGCCGATGTCGCTGTTGGTAATCAAAGGAAATAGGATGACATTCATAACCATCACCTTTGGCTTGATATAAAACTGTGGAAGAGTCCAATCCTCCAGACAATAAAATTACAGCTTTCATTTTTCCATCGCCAAATCACTAAAAACGTGCTGAGTTGAATGTGCTGTTACCTGAGTCAGACTTAATCCATACTGAGGGGGGAAGCAGCAAGTACTTTTAAATCGGTACATAGATATAAGTTCAGCACTATTTCTTCTTCTTCTATCTTCTAGCTTTAACTAGAGTCGTATGTACAAATAAGTACACCGTAATCATGAATATTTACCTCGTAGCCAAGGCAAACTGTTTATACCAGGGCCTAAAAAAATGCCAACGGCTCAACAATATGTAAAATTTACCGAATTATGCAAAAATTGTTTAAGTATTTCAGCGGTAGCAATTCCCCATATATTTTTTTCATACAAGTATCTCAGTATAAATTTCAATTTTTCTGTATTGTCAATCACAAAATTATCTTATTAGCAAATGATACTTAGTTAAAGCTTAATCACAGTAATTAATTGTCTAACCGTTTTCTGTGGAATTTTACTTACGTCTTGCTTGATTTGTAAAGTTAATAAAAAGACACATCATATTTTTTATGAAGAGCCAAAGACTGATCAATTTAGAACCGAAGATTCAAAAGAAAGCTAAATTTCGGGAACTGATTACAAACTTTGAAATTCTTCATAAACGTAGCCTCTATGTTACCATCTGGATGGTTTTCGACGGAGCATAACTGGCTGTCAAGTATAAACGCCAACGGCCGTAGCGTCTCTAAATTTGGTGGTTGAGGAGATAACAATAGTGCAAAATAGCATGTCAGTGGCAGAACCAAATTCATTTACACAACGCAATCAACCAAAACCGATTCGCATAGGCGTAATCGGGGTGGGTAACATGGGACAACATCACGCTCGCATACTGAGTTCAATGAAAGATGTTGAACTAGTCGGGGTATCAGATATTAATGTTGACCGAGGCTTGGAGACGGCCAGTAAATACAAGGTTCGTTTTTTTGAAGATTATTGTGACTTGCTACCTCATGTGGAAGCAGTTTGTGTTGCTGTGCCTACCCGCTTGCATTATGCAGTTGGTATCAACTGTTTGTTGGCAGGGATTCATGTTTTGATTGAAAAGCCCATTGCTGCCAGCATTTCTGAGGCCGAATCACTAGTAAATGCTGCGGCCGAATCTCAGTGTATTCTGCAAGTAGGTCATATTGAGCGCTTCAATCCAGCTTTTAGGGAACTTAGCAAAGTCCTAAAAACAGAGGAAGTTCTGGCTTTAGAAGCCCATCGAATGAGTCCTTACTCAAATCGAGCCAATGATGTTTCGGTTGTGCTGGACTTAATGATCCACGACATTGACCTGCTATTGGAACTAGCAGCTTCTCCTGTGGTGAAGTTGACAGCTAGTGGTACTCGCTCTTTGGACTCTGGTTATTTGGATTACGTAACTGCTACCTTGGGTTTTGCCAATGGCATTGTTGCTACTCTAACTGCTAGTAAAGTCACGCATCGCAAAATCCGCCGTATTGTCGCTCATTGCAAAAACTCATTTACAGAAGCAGATTTTCTTAAGAACGAAATTTTAATTCACCGCCAAACAAATAACAACTCTCTGAATGATCCTCGACAAGTACTTTACAGGCAAGATGGTGTGATTGAAAAAGTTTACACCACTAATGTTCAGCCTTTAAGTGCAGAATTAGAACATTTTGTTAACTGTGTACACGGTGGAAATCAACCTTCCGTTGGTGGTGAGCAAGCCCTCAAAGCTTTAAGATTGGCAAGTTTAATTGAGCAAATGGCCTTGGAAGATCGGGTTTGGAATCCATTAGAGTGGGAATCTGAACCACAAGTGCAATCATTAACCCCAACAGTTTAAAAGAGGGAGTGGGGATGAGGAAGATCAGGAAAACAGATGTTAGTACAAACCCAATTGCATCTGCCCACTCCCCACTCCCCACTCCCCACTTCAACAAGTGGGGATGATTAATTATTACCAAGACTAAGCTAAATTTATAACGAGACGGGAGATGTAGCTCTTGTACTCAAACAATTTCATGCTCGAATGGATTATTAATACTATTAACTCCTTGGGCTATTGGGGAATTGCTCTATTAATGTTCTTGGAGAATCTCTTTCCACCCATTCCTTCAGAACTAATCATGCCCCTGGCAGGATTCACAGCCAGAACAACACCAGACACACTTAATGTCTTTGGTGTATTTTTTGCAGGACTTTTCGGTTCAATAATGGGGGCGGTTGTCTGGTACTATCCAGGTAAATTTTTGAGTGAACAGCGCTTGAGAACTTTGGCCAATAAGTACGGCAAGTGGCTGACCATATCCTATCAAGATATTACTAAGGCAAAAAATTGGTTCAACTCTCAAGGTAGTAAAGCAGTATTTATTGGGCGTCTGGTGCCGGGAGTGCGAACTTTAATTTCCGTTCCTGCGGGGATCAGCAATATGCATTTGCTACCATTTTTATTTTATACATCTCTGGGTAGCACTGTTTGGGTAGGTTTGCTAACATACTCTGGATACCTATTGGGTAGTCAGTATGAACTTGTGGCAAAGTACCTTGCTCCTGTATCTAAAATCGTGCTGGCAATTCTACTTCTGGCACTTGTTGGCTGGTTACTCAAGCGTCAGCGAAAACGTACCAGAAGCTAAAATACAGACGCTTTTAGTTTGAGGATGGGGGTTACATCTGGTTAAAATTCGCCTACACTATGCCAAATAATGCTGAATTTGTGTTAGCAAAACTTACCGGAGGTTTCGCCTAATCTAAACATTTGGCGTATTTCTAGCTACACTTGACGGAACCTAGAATTTCTGGTATTTCCCTTGTTTGTAAGATAAGCATGATAAATTTTTACAGTTAAGTAAGGACTAGGAGCTTTCATGACAGACCAACCTTCCGCCGCTACTCCAATGAATGCCGCTGCCATACCTCTCAATAGGGTGTCAGCATCTACACCGATTAATACTTCCAGCAATAAGCCCAGTATCGTTTCTAGCAAAACGATTCTCAGCGTTGACTTAGGTAGAACTTCCACTAAAACTTGTGTGAGCCGCGAACCAAATAATGTGGTGTTCGTACCTGCCAACGTCAAGAAAATGTCCATAGAACAAGTTCGGGGTGGAGTTTTTGAAGCCCGTGCTACTGACCCTCTCATGGATTTGTGGTTGGAATACCAAGGCAATGGCTTTGCTGTTGGTCAACTAGCAGCAGACTTTGGGGCCAATTTAGGAGTCGGCCAATCTAAAGTAGAAGATGCACTGATCAAAGTTTTGGCAAGTGCTGGCTACTTCAAACTCAAAGACGATATCTCGGTCGTACTAGGTCTTCCTTTCCTTTCTTTAGAGCAATTTGAAAAAGAAAAGGCGCAGTTGACTAGCCAAGTCAGTGGCCCTCACATGTTGAACTTCCGGGGCGAATCTGTATCCCTGAACATTAATAAAGTTTGGGTGATGCCAGAAGGCTATGGCAGCCTGCTATGGTCGGAAGCGCAACCAAAGACAGGTGCTAGAGTTCCCGATTTCACTAAAATATCTGTGGCAATTGTAGATATCGGACATCAAACCATTGATCTGTTGATGGTAGATAACTTCCGGTTTGCACGAGGTGCTTCTAAGAGTGAAGACTTTGGCATGAACAAGTTCTATGAAATGGTGGCCGCTGAGATCGAGGGAGCTGATAGTCAATCTTTAGCACTGATTTCTGCTGTCAACAAACCCAAAGGTGAACGCTTCTATCGTCCTAAAGGTGCTAGCAAGCCTGCCAACCTTGATGATTTCCTTCCCAACCTCATAGAGATGTTTTCTCGTGATATCTGTGGTCGCGTGCTAGCCTGGTTGCCAGAGCGGGTCACAGATGTGATTATTACTGGTGGTGGTGGTGAATTCTTCTGGGAAGACGTTCAACGTTTACTCAAAGAAGCACAAATTAATGCCCATTTATCCGCACCTTCCCGTCAGGCTAACGCCTTGGGGCAGTATATTTATGGAGAGGCGCAATTATCCGCCGTTCGAGCTGCTAGGGCTTAAAACTGATGTTCCAATGGTCAAAAAAGGTAGTTAAATCGGTCACGTTCAACCCAGAGGTTGCTGATGAAAGTTTGTTAGCAGTTGTAGAAAACCATTTAGAACAACTACCTGACAAAACTTTTAGCGATCTTTGTAAAGAAGCCCTATGGCAATCTTTATGTGTACCGGAAGCTGCAAAACCCAGTCCAAAAACAGCAGTAACAGATTCGGTGGAACAAAAAATCGATGAACTGCGACGTCAAGTGGCTGACCTAGAGGAACGTTTTTTTGCTAAGGAATCTCATCGTTTGGAGGCGATGGAACGCCATATTTTGCAACTGACGCAACAAATGGCGCATCTGGCAATTATGGTCACCGAGCGACCAGTTATTCAGCCTCCAACTCCATCGACACCAACATCAGAAGTAGCCAATCCTACTTATGATGTTCACCCTCCGGAAGAAGTTGATCCCGTCATTAGCCGCCTAAGCCAGTTTCTTGATGACTTCTAAGAAACGATTGGGTTTGTGAGCATTTATTGGCTTCTATTAGCGTTAGAGATCCTTAATAGTGCATACTATTAAGGATTATTAATATTTTAGAAAAAATTAATTAAGTGAATATGCTGTACTGACAGTATAGCAAAGTTACAAATTTTGGCAACTAATTACAGAATTAGCCCATTGCAACTATAGCTTAATATAGTGTAGGAAAATGAAGAAGATGAGAGTGATGAGGAAAAAGATTGTGGTAAAAAATCAACTTCTGCATCCTGATCCCCGGACTTTTTTTCTATGTCCCGTTGGCTGAATGTCAGGAAATGTGAATATTTCTCTTCAAGTATTAAAAAAAACTTATTCACAAAAAAAAATTTATATATATACTTTACGTTAAGAAGTATTAAGAAATACTTATTAAAGAATATTGCAATCACTTGATTTAATTGTTAACGTGTGTATTGGCAGCGGTGTTGGTGAACGCTCTGAGATTTAGGAGAAAAAAACCTATGAGCTATATCCATTCAGCCAATTGTGTGAAGTGTTGATTGTCAATCTGGGAACCAAGGCCTAAATGCCTTGAAGAAAGAATGCAGATTAGTCCAGAAATATTTCGTTGCCACAGGCTTATTTCTCTTGTGATTTCAATAACGATTAATTATTTGTCTTACCTTGTGCAGACAAGCAAGTAGCTTTGATTGTGTCTGTCGGCAATGACTAAGAGTACGGTAAGGCTCATATTTTGGAGGTGAAAACCGATGAATATTCAAGGAAAAGTTGCTTTAATTACCGGGGCTTCCCGTGGTATTGGTAAAGCGATCGCACTGGCGCTAGCGCAGCAAGGGATCAAGCGGTTGATCTTGGTAGCACGCGATCGCCAAAAGTTAACTGAGGTAGCTAACCAAGTCGAGTCCATGGGTGTGGAAACTACAATCTTGCCCATAGATTTAACACAAACAGTCGAGGTTAATATCGCCATTGCCCAATTATGGCGGACTTCTGGGCCAATTCATCTGCTGGTTAATTGTGCAGGTGTGGCATACCAAAACTCATTCTTGCAAACCAAACTGCCGAAAGTTCAAGAAGAACTCTCGGTAAATTTATTTGGCATGTATAACCTCACAAGTCTCATAGCCCGACGTATGGTGAGCCAAAGACAAGGGACAATCGTTAATGTGTCGAGTTTAATGGGGAAAGTTGCTGCACCCACAATGGCGACTTACTCAGCTACCAAGTTTGCCATCATCGGGTTTACCCAAGCCTTGCGACGCGAACTCGCTGAACACAATATCCGGGTGATTGCATTATTGCCTACCCTGACAGATACAGACATGGCGCGGGACTTAAAATTATTTCGCTGGGTGATCCCCATGACACCAGAAACAGTCGCCCAAGTACTCGTGACTGGATTGCAAAAAGATGCACCAGAAATTTTAGTTGGGTGGCAAAGTCATCTAGCCGTGTGGTGTCAACGTTTGGCCCCTTGGTTACTAGAGATGATTTTGCACATCGCCACTCCGCCCAAGGTAAAACCAGCAGAGCCTGAAGAAAAACCCAGTTTATGGACGAGAATTTATCGTCACGATTTTTTCTGGTCAAGAAATATGCTTACTTTTGTTTCAGCCCGTAAATCCTGATTAATTTTTGCTGCGGTCAATCACTTTTACTTTTCAGATAAAAACGGTAATAGCCGATAAAATACAACAGATTGACCGCAATTAGTAGTCCTTTACTCCAACTTGTTTCCGTAGTCGGCAACAGATAAATTGTTGCTCCAAGTACCAGTAAAATTTCTCCTAAAGCTGCAATAGCACCATAATGATTGGAGTCCCAATAAGAAACGGGACTAATGAAACGGTAATTACTCAAGGGAAAAAAGTGTCGATGAGCGTCGTTGTTGTGGACTGGGAAATCTAACACAGAATGTAGCACCATACTGATTAAGCCAACTTTTATTAGATGCCAATTCCAGAAATTGGCAATCAACACCCCCAACAACGCTAACGGCAACGAATGAAACGTACTGACAATACCTTGCCAAAAAGGCTGATAATAAACTTCTGACCAAATCTGTGATGATGACAGACGGTAAACAAACTTCATCAGCAAGTAGAACACAAAGATGGGAACATCAGGTAATACTGCGCCAATAATAATTGCCGGACTTGCCTGATCTCGCAGTTGTTGATGAAAAATTACCAAATTAAGAATTGCATGACTTGGGGTATTCATGGGATCAGTGCAAGATTGATAAAAAACTTATTTTGGAGCAAACAGAAATGTTTTCATTGCCTACCACGCTTCCTTTTTTGCCCGAAATCATAGACGGCTTACCGAATATTTCTGGTTGGGAAACAGAGGTTCTCTCTGTAGTTAACCACGATACACCAGTATTTTTACCCTCAACGAATATCCGGTTAGAAGACGTAAAAGCAGTATTTGCGATCGCCTTACACATGCACCAGCCCACTATACCTGCTGGACATGATGGTAAATTAATCAATAATCTGCAATATATGTTTGAACATCCCCACGAAGGGGATAATCACAACGCCTCGCCTTTTGCCTATTGTTACAGCCGGATGGGGGACTTTATCCCGGAACTCGTCAATCAAGGCTGTAATCCCCGGATTATGCTGGATTACTCAGGTAATCTCTTGTGGGGACTCAGGCAAATGGGACGCGATGATGTTTTAGATAATCTCAAACGCATCACCTGTGATTCCACCTATCACCCTTATGTAGAGTGGCTAGGAACAATGTGGGGTCATGCTGTGATTCCTTCTACTCCCATATCAGATATCAAATTGCATATTTTGGCATGGCAACATCACTTTGCTGCTATTTTTGGTTGGGAAGCATTGGCAAGGGTCAAGGGATTTTCACCCCCAGAAATGCACCTGCCAAATCACCCTGATACTTTATTTGAATTTGTCAAAGCGCTGAAGGAATGTGGCTATCGTTGGCTACTGGTGCAAGAACATTCTGTAGAAACAATTAACGGTCAATCTCTCACCCATAAACATTTACCACACCGTCTCGTTGCTCGTAATTCCCAAGGCGAAACAATTAGTATTACAGCTTTAATTAAAACCCAAGGTTCCGATACTAAATTAGTTGCTCAAATGCAACCTTACTATGAAGCTAAAACTTTAGATAAACAACAAGTAGGTGATGTTTTAATTCCACCCATAGTTAGCCAAATTGGTGATGGCGAAAATGGTGGTGTGATGATGAATGAATTTCCCAGTGCCTTCAAACAAGCTTGGGGCGAAATGGTCAACCAAGGTGGAGGAAAATCTGGTGTTGTTGGGGTGTGTGGTACAGAATATTTAGAATTAATAGCAGCTGCTGGTTGTGATTCCGCAGACTATCCCACATGTCAGCCTGTAGGACAACATCAAATTTGGCATCGGGTTTCACCAGAAAATTGCCAACCTGAGGCTATAGAAACCGCTATTCAAGAATTAAAGCAAATAAACCCTAATTTCCACATGGATGGAGCCTCATGGACGAATCATATTAGTTGGGTAAAAGGATATGAAAATGTGTTATCTCCAATGTATGAGTTCAGCAGTTTGTTTCATCAAAAAATTGATACATTATTGCCAACTAATTCATTTGAGTACCGCAACATTCTTTTACATAACTTTTTGTTGCAAACTAGCTGTTTTCGTTACTGGGGACAAGGGGCTTGGACTGATTATGCACGTAAAATTTATCAAACAGGCGAAAACTTGCTGTCAACAAGCTTGAAATGCTAATCAAAAACATATAGCCAGAGACTTTATAAACCTGATAAACAGACTGCTGATATTTTAGTCCCTGTAGACAAACAAGATTGACTAAAGAAAGATACCCGTCTTTTTAGACAAAACGGGTATCTGGAATACTATATGAATACTCAATTCTTAAACTAAGGGTAATAATATTTCAAATTCAGTACCTACACCAAGCTGTGAACGAAAATTTAATTTACCACCATGTCTGGCTGTAATAATTCGGTAACTCATGGCTAAACTAGTTTCCTTCTCAGTCAATTTTTCGACAGAAAAGGAATCTATAATTTGCTGTTGAAATTCTGGGGAAATCCCCGGCCCATTATCGGCAATACACACGGAAATCCAACGAGAATCTGGTGCATTTGGTGTAATTGCAGCTAGGGAAATTACCGCTGTATTAATTTTGATTTGGGGTTTATGAATAATTTTATGAGTATATTCTTGATTAAACTGTTGCCGTACAGCTTCATTCAGCAAAGCATCTACAGCTTGGCTTAAAATATTCATCAATACTTGATTTAATTGTCCCCTAAAACAAGAGACTGGGGGCAATTTACCATAATTTTTAATTATGGCAATTTCTCCTTTTAATCGGCTTTGAATTAGTAAAACAATACTATCTATACAGGCATGTAAATCTACTGATTTGGGATGAACTTCATCAATGTGGCAAAAATTTTGTAGCCCAGTAACAAGTTTTTTTAATCTTTCTGCACCAGTGCGAATGCTAGTAAGTGCTTTGGATAAATCTGGTTCTAGAAAATCAAATTCTATTTCTTCCTTGATATTTTCAATTTCCTCGGCAGGATGAGGTAAATTTTGCTCGTAAGCAGCTATGAGTTTGAGTAAATCTTGACTATATTGAGAAACGTAAGTTAAATTACCCCAAATAAAACCCACTGGGTCTAAAATTTCGTGTGCTACTCCATCTACCAAACGTCCTAAACGTGCCATTTTATCATTTTGAATCATTTGGGCTTGGCTGCGTTCATAGCGCACTTGAGTTGCTATTCCTTGAATTTGCCAAGCAGCAATATTTAAGTCGTGTACATCTAATAATTTGTAGCTATTAGCTGCTGTTTGCACTACGATTGGCTCTGCCAAAAGTTCAGGCGATCGCCTCAAGGTATGTTGCATAGCTGCTAAAATCGGTGTGGTTTCGGGTAGCACCAAAATAGCTGTCCTGGCATAGCTATACAGTACACCTAAAGATTCTTGAGCAAATAACTCTTTTCCATAAGGGCGAAGCCAAAATTCCAGTAGTCGTCGCCGCGAAATCATCCCAGTAAACTCTTCCTGTTCTAGCAAGATTGCGCCTGGTAGTAGTGGATATTTGTCCAAATAATGAGCAACTTTTGGAGCCGTACAATTAATCTCCACCTGAAAGTTGTACATTGGCAATTCTTGGATTGTTGACTCCAATCCTAGATCGCGATCGCTACCAGCAGAAAACACTGGTGGTAATATTAGGGAACTAAATTCTTGTGGCACTGGATACCCTGATATTTACAAATACTGGCAAGCAATAAGCTCGTAATTTATTCTCATTTACTTAATTTTTCCCCCTTGGACTTGCAGTTTGGAAATTTTTATAGTAGAAAATCAACACAAAGGTCATATACGATTTTGCCAGAAACCACCAAAGCCACAGTTGTTAGCAACTAATAGCGATCCCCAAATGTTTAAAGACTGTGAACCTTGTATGAAAATCTCTAGAAGATAACATCCTCACTAGCTAGTTAACAGCAAGTATAAACATTCAGTAATCAAACGTCATGCAGCTAGATACTTAATTCCCCAAACCTAGGAACAATTTCGGAAATATTACAATCTTAGGGATAGTCATCGTCAGTAAATGTACATAATTAAAAATAACAATCTACAACCCACCTCCGCCGACAAGAGTGACAGCGTAACTAGAAACAAAAGACAGACTTGTGGTTTCCATCAGATTAAGATACCCTTAGGTGCTTTTGATCCCCATTCCGATAGAATGACTAGGCATAACCTAAAAACTTCAAACCGCTTTTGACTGCGACACCCATGAATCAACTGAACAATGGTTTCACTATTTTTCTGAGTTTGCTAGTCGAGGCGATGCCGTTTTTGCTGTTTGGGGTCTTATTCTCCAGTGTGCTGCTGATTTTTATTGATGAGCGCCAATTAGTAGCAAAAATGCCCACAAACCCACTACTGGGTGCTTTAGCAGGCAGTATGATTGGCTTTTTATTTCCGGTGTGTGAGTGCGGTAATGTCCCGGTAGCGCGACGGTTGCTGATGCAGGGAGTACCCACACCCGTGGCTATCGGTTTTTTGCTAGCAGCACCCACAATTAACCCTATTGTGATTTGGGCAACATGGATAGCCTTTAGAGACCAGCCAGAAATAGTAGTTCTACGCGTCGTATTTTCCCTAGTAATTGCCGTAATTATCGGTGTTGTTTTCAGTTTTCAAAAAGACGTAAATCCGATTGTGCAGCCAGCGATCGCCCGTTATCTCAAATTCAACCCACCAGCCAAGCCAGAAACTAAACGCCGTGGCCGACGATATGCCGCACAACCAGAAGCAGCAGTCCCCAACGGGTTAAAATCAGGAACTTATATCTTAGGAGGAAAGCCAGGATTACCCCTACGCTTAGATCCTAGTTCATTACAGGCGGATACCTTAACTGCCGCCCCCAGTAAATCTGTTGCTGATAAACTACGCCTGGTACTGGATAACGTGGTTCAGGAATTGCGGGAATTAGGCGGAGTCATGATTTTAGGAAGTGCGATCGCTGCGGCTGTGCAGGTATTTGCTCCCCGTGATTTAATCCTGAGTTTAGGTGCAGGACATGTAAGTTCAATTGTGGTCATGCTGATATTAGCCGCAGTTGTATCCGTTTGTTCCACCGTTGATTCATTCTTTGCCCTATCTTTTGCCTCAGCTTTTAGTAGTGGTTCTTTATTGGCCTTTCTAGTATTTGGCCCGATGGTTGACATCAAAAGCGTGGGATTGATGTTATCCGTGTTTAATCCCAAGACAATATTTTACTTATTTGCCTTAGCAGCGCAATTAACCTTTTTGTTTTCCCTGTTCATGAACTTGTATGTGCTTTGATTTTGGGAATAGTGACTGGGGAACTCGGGGCCCCTTCTAGGGTAATGGGGAGAAATTTAGGGAGCATCCCAATAGCCAATGACCAATGACTAAATAACCAATGACTTCAATTCCAAATCCCAAACCTAAAATTTTAAATTTATTATTCCCCTGGCTGGATGCGTTAGCAATTACAACTTGGGGCATTTTGATGTTGCAATACTGGCTAACTGGCAAGTTGTATTTGTTGATTCATCCCAATTTCTTTGGGTTAGTGATTTTCTGTGGTATTGCCTTGCTAATGATTGGCTTGTTGAAGATGCGGGAAGTTTGGCAACAACGTCGCCGTGCTATTACAGCAAACCTTCAGCATCTCAATTTATTTCCTCCAGGCTGGGGTAGTGCCTTATTATTGGCAGTGGCAATTTTAGGTTTAATGGTTACACCCAGAGTTTTTGCTAGCGACACTGCTCTACAACTAGGAGTGACCGATTTACTATCAAGTGGACGGGTTCAACCCCAATCCTTTCGGCCTTCCATTCGCCCAGAAGAGCGATCGCTTGTAGACTGGGCCCGTACACTCAACGTTTATCCAGAACCAGATTCATATATAGGTCAAAAAGCTAAAGTTCAGGGATTTGTCATTCACCCACCAGACATAGGAGAAGAATATATATTCTTAGCGCGATTTGTGCTTACTTGCTGTGCAGCAGATGCTTATCCTGTAGGATTACCCGTTAAACTAACAGAAAATCAAAAACGTTATCCTCCTGATACTTGGCTAGAAGTGGAAGGGGAAATGACCACAGAAACTTTAGCAGGTAAACGCAACCTAACCATTGCGGCTAATTCGATTAAAGAAATTCCTCAACCTCGGAATCCTTATAGTTATTAGTTAACAAGTAACTATTAACTAACAACAAATAACAGATACCCGATAACTGAAAAATGACTACATCCAAGGCATTTATCCAACCACTAGATCGCGTGGCGATCGCACTGATGCTGCTACTGAGTCTGCTGATTGGATTCATCATATTGCAAGGTGATGTAGTGGCAGCTCGTGTCCGAGAATTTAGCTGGCAAAATCAACAAATTGGCGCCGAAGATGTTTCCTTCACCCTCAACTTTAGTCGCCCAATGGATGTCAAAAGTGTTGAGGAGAACTTGAAAATTGAGCCACCCCTAGCAGGTAAAATTAGTTGGGCAGGACGGCGGATGGTTTATACACTGCTCACACCAGCACCCTATGGCACGAATTACGAAGTCCAATTGCAAAACGCCAGAGATCGGTTTGCCGAAAAAGAAGGTAAAAATCGGATAATACAGCCATTTACAGGTAACTTCCACACCCGCGATCGCGTCATTATGTACGTAGGTGCCGATGCCGAAAACCGTGGACAGTTAGTTCTCTACAACCTCACAGAAGAAAACAAAAAGGTCATCACCCCCAAAGACCTGATTGTCATGGACTTTAAACCATTTCCTAATGGGGAAAAAATTTTATTTTCGGCTCGTACTTCTAATAATCAAGATTTACTATCGGCGCAGTTATATACAGTGACAACAGGTATTGCCGCCCAACCCGAAACACCAGCCGAACCAGCAGGTAAAATTGACTTAATTTTAGATAACAAAAACTATCAAAACCTCAAATTTGATTTATCGCCAGATGGGGAAACAATTGTAGTTCAGCGAGGGAATAGAAAAAATCCCGGCGATTTTGGCTTATGGTTTATGCCCACCACTAGCAACAATTCTCGAGAAAGACCTACCCCGCAACAGCTAAAAAGCCAACCAGGGGGAGACTTCATGATTACCCCTGATAGTAAAGCCGTAGCAGTAGCCCAAGGTCAAGGAGCTGCCATCCTCCCACTACAAAAGGATGCTGACGAACCTCTAGATTTTCTCCCGCAATTTGGACTAGTGCAGGCTTTCTCTAAAGATGGCTCCCAAGCCGCAATGGTGAAATTTAATACAGATTACACCAGAGATTTATTTTTGGTGACCAACCAAGGCGTTCAGAAACCCCTATTAAAAACCACAGGCTCAATTCTCAACTGTCAATTTGATCCGGCTTCACCAACACTGTATTGCTTACTGACACAGCTCATCCCCACAGAAGAATATGTAGAACAGCCCTATTTAGTAGCAATAGATGTCAACACTGGAGAACAAAAACCACTGCTGTTACTACCAATTGACCAGCGAAATGTGCAAATGAGTTTAGCACCAGATGGTTTGGGTTTGTTATTTGACCAAGTGGTACCACAAACAAATCCCGATATACCCTTAACTACAGACCAATTAAAAACCGAAGATGGAGAGGCGATCGCCACTAGTAGCTTATGGTTAATGCCTTTATTACCCATCACCGATGACACCTCCAGCGCCATCAAACCAGAAAAACTGCCGTTAGTTGGTTTCCATCCCCGTTGGTTACCTTGACAACAGGGTGTAGAGAAAATACATTTTCCTGATTAACTGAATTAAATATTAACTATCTGGAAAAGTCTAGGATTTGCTAAATTAGATACATTGCTATTATTGCTTTAGCATGTGAATTTATCTCAGGAAGCTACTACCAACTAACTGTTTAACAAAGCCGAGCCAGATAAAAAACTTTCTTGGCATCTGTAGAAAAATCCGTACATTGGTAGCATTTGAACTATAACCCCCCATTATTCCTCAGGTTGACGGCGGATAAGCTCATAATGTTATAACGGCATCAGGCCTCAATCAAAAAAGAGGAGAATTAAGCTGATGATTGACTACCTCATGCAGGGAGAGAGTTTAACTTGGCTTATAGAATAAACCCTGATCTGACGCAATTGATAAGTATTACTAACCTAGCACTGCTGAACATTCTAAGTGGGTGGGTCAAGAGTGATGAATGAATCTGACACCTCAAACAACCGGGCTGTAATGGAATCCCTAAATTCTGATAATTCGCTACAACCGGAGCAGCCTAGCTGTCCCTTTTACTCAGTTGTGCCTCCTGACAACATGGTAAACAATCAATTGCCACTCCTCCAGCTGGCAGCAGAGCAATCACCAGATACACAAAATTCTCATTCGCCAAAAGATACGACTCAGCAGGATTGGGTTGTGGAACCTAATAAAGAACAACAAATACTTATTGATACTGAATTTCAGAAATTACTGACATTAAACGAAGAATTGCGTGCTGCGAATAATGAGTTGTATGAGCAGGTAGAACATCTCAAAGACAACCTAGCCGAATCGGAAAAAGCCTTGCAGTGGCAGAAACGGCGCTCTAGTGTTGCTGAATCTATGCTCAACCAACAAACGCAAGAACTGGCCGCAGCCCAAGCCCAAATTAAATCCCTCTTTCAAGAATTAGAAACGGCTGTACAAACCGTTCAACGCCAAGAGAACTTTATTGAGACTTATAAAACACAACTTCAAATTAGTCAACAGCGTCTTGCCCAATTAGAGCGAGAATGCGCGCTACTGCAAACTAACTATAACGAACAGTCTCAGCAGGCATTGCAATCAGAAAATACTTGTCGCGAACTCCGTAGTAGGTTAATGCGACAACAACGCCAGACCTTACAATTCAAAGCGGCTTTGGAAAAATGCCTAGAAACTCCCGCTCCCGGTGACTCTTCAGACGAAACAGCATCTAATTCTCAGGGAACAACCAACCACCAAACAAGATTTTCCAGAAAAGCGCGGTCTTTGTTTCCTAACGTGCAGCCCATTAGACCTTGGTCAGCCGAACCAGAATCTTTCATTGATAAAATCGATTATCCTGGGAGTGAATCTGCAAAATCCCCTTCATATACCAGTCATAATCCTCCTCCTACTAATCCATCATCTCCTTGGAACTGGCCAGTTAAGGAAGATACACACCAGCCCCCACCATCGGCGACTGCTTCCGAAATTGATGATTTTTTCACAAAACCAGAAATTCCTTCATCTGCTGGTTCATCAAACTTAGATCAGCAAATTGATAGTCTCATTCAAATGTTTTTCACTCCCCCATCTGTACCTGCATCGCCATCACCAACTCCCGAAAATGCAGACAGCAATCAAACTGACGAGCCTGTATGGGAGACTTGGGCGACAACCCTAGAAGATGATGAGCCATCTCAAACATTAGCTCAAGAAATGAATTCTGCGGCTGTAGAGGCAGAAGAAACACCTTTAGCAGAAAATAATTCACAAACTTCCTTGCATTCAGCGGTGAACGAGTCAAATTCTCATAGCTGGGATGACGACAGCTTATGTAGTGACGCCATAGATATAAACCCAGAAAACTATTTGTCAGAAATTTCACAATTGTCTGAAGTGGAATTCTCGTCTACTGATTTGTCCCAACAATTAGCTAACGACTACGCCAACGATAATCAATCACCCTCACCCGTAGTTTATCCTCAGCGTCCACCCAAGGGACGTAAGTCGTTGTCTTCGGTAGAACTGCCGAATTTTCGACCTAATAATCAGTAGAGGCTAGAGGCTAAATAAAAATTTACCTAGTCCCTAGTCTCTAGTCCCCAATTAATTGAGAATTCTCGCCTCAGATTTTTGCATAATGGTGTCTGAGTTAATTTGTGCTAAGGGATTTTGCGATCGCGGCTTACCTGTGGTGATAGCGTAGCTAATAACTAATAATCTTAACCACAATGCTGGATAGCGGTTTTCTAACCAAGGTTTGCTCCGCAGCAGGAAGCGGGGAAACCATCTACTCAGTAAAGTACTGACTAAGGAGTGAAAACCGAAATTGAAATAATTACCTAGCCATCTGACTAGATCCTTAAACCCAGCTAGTTCCCAAATCCATAACAGTAAAGCCGGATTTTTGCGCGCTGCTTTGAGGGCGAGGCGGTTAAAGGTAAACCAATCACATCTATCTTTAATAAAGTTATCTGCTACATGTGGGGGTTCGTCTGCTAATAGTCCAAAGAAGGTATTGAGCATGGAATTAATCCTTTGGGGAGGTAAAAATTTCCCAGTGGGTACCATCATTCCTTTGGAAAATAGCCATGTCACAGAGACGTTGCTTTGGTAGGCGCGAATGCGATTCAAATTGCGGAAACTCAGCAAATCATGTTTGAGAGCAGTATCTAAAAGTATTGTCAACCGTTCTAAGTTACGCACCAGAGAACCAAAACCAGTGAAGACAAGGGGCGACTGAAGAGATGCAGCATCACCGATGGCAATTAATCTATCAAAGGCCACCGTGCGATCGCTACTTCCCACACTAAAATGTCCCGGTATATAACCAAATGTAGGCTTTTTCCAAATTAATTTATCTAAATCACAGCGGCGATACTCTGGCAAAATCGTGAAAAAATCCTCGTACATTTCCAGTAAGGAACCGGGATTTTTGGCATTGACTTCGTGGTAATGAAATAAATAAATTGTCAGTTCTTGGTCTGCTGCGGGGAACAATTCCCAAATCAATTGTCGGCCCCGGGAAATATCGCCATGACTATAGAGAACATCTCCATATTGGGAATCCCAAACTCCTGGCTCAAATCCCCCTTCAACCACTGCACCTACTGTGGGACACACACTATCAAAGGCTCGACCACCATTTAATTGCCAAGCTATGGGGGAAGCTGTTCCCATTGCATCTACCAATAGTCGCCCACTAACTTGCTGCTCATTTTGACTAGGTAAATGCTTGACTTTAATTACAACTTGTGATTTATCTATATCAGCACGGATAAATTCTGTTTCATCCCAAATTTCACCACCAGCATCTCGGAGCTTTTGCCCACACATTTTCAGCCATTTATCAGAGTCTAAAGCTATATTCAACACCGTGGGTGTGTGTAGAATAGGCGATCGCAGTTTAGGGGGATTATTGCCATCAAAAAATTTGTTGAATCCATCTTTGTACTCTCGGACAATGACAGTTTCCAACTCGGCGGATGTCACCAAACCCAAATTAACTAAGCTTTGAAGTTCATCACGAGAAATATTCCATTCTCGATTCATCCGTCCAAAGGGCAGACGTTCAATCAGCAGTACTTTATAGCCTCTTTGAGCCATGACTGCCGCATGAATTACCCCTAATGCGCCGCCGATATAAATCAGGTCGTAGGTGGGGGATGTAGGCGCTGCGGTGGCTTCCCGTAAGGTAGGAGATGGTTGACTGTGTGAGAAAACTACCTGTCGGGGTTGCTGAGGATGACGCACACCTTCGCGCCATCTTTGTTCCCACCAGTAAGCACGCTGGAGGTCATATTCCCCCTTGGGCATTTTTTGGAAGTATTTGACAGTTAAGGGGTAATAAGGGGCTAGTGCCTCAAAAATAGATTGCTGAGAATCAATAGCTGGAGGTTCAGGATAGTTATGGGGAAACTGCTTTCTGATTTCAGTCCTCAGGTGTTGCAGGATTTGCCCTTCTGAGGGGAAAGGTTTTTCTGACCAGCGAAATGCTTTTATGTAGGTCGTTCGCTGCACTGACCAGACAAATACAGAAAGTTCACTAGGTAATTTTTCGGTAATTGCTGCGTCAGCATTTGTAGTTTCATTGGGTATTTTCAGGCGAAAGCCATCTGGGGTCAGTAATTTTTCCCCGATTCCTGGTTCAAAATCAGTTTGTAGCCAACTTAGTACAGCCGCCGTATCTGGAGTTGGAACTTCTAAATAGAGTATTTCTTTCATCATGTTTTGCTGACAAATCCAATAAATTTATTCACTAAGACAGATTTTAGAAAGTCATGAAGTACGCTAAACTCCGCCCTATTAGTTCAATAAAGATTGAGTAAAGAATTTTTAATAGTTTGTCAAAGTTTATTGTTCATTTTGAATTTTTTTAACACCACGACATGAATTATCCCATCCCAGACAGTCCCCAAGAAATTTTTGCCCTACAACAAAAGCCAGTTGATGAAGAAATAGTCGCCGCGGCGATCGCCGGAGTGATAAAACTAGTACGTTCACAGGGACAATCTTTAGAAGAATTAACTGCTCAAGTGCTAGCGGATGACCCTGTGTTAGACCAGCAACAACGGCGTTGGCTGAGTCAATTACTGACTCAATCATGGGAAGAGTTTTCTTGAGGGGCTAGGGAGCAGGGAGCAGGGAGCAGGGGGAAAGACTTTCGGTGATTACCAACATCTTTGTTTTTTATTCCCCTCATCTTCCCTCTCTCTCCCATTCCCCAGTTCCCCCAGATCTATCTCGAACTCTCCACGGCTACCGCTGCTTGAGCATGTAATAACAACCCATATTCCAAGCCTTCTACCACTGCTTGATAAGAAGCTGCCAAGATGTTGGAGGAGACTCCCACAGTTGTCCAACGTTGAGAACCATTTCCTGATTCCACTAGTACGCGGGTTTTGGCTGCTGTACCTGCATGTCCGTCGAGAATCCGCACTTTGTAATCTGTTAACTCAAAGGTGGCAATTTGCGGGTAAAAGTTGACTAAAGCTTTGCGTAAGGCTGCATCTAAAGCGGCGACTGGGCCGTTTCCTTCTGCTGCTTCTAAAATATTTTTGCCACTCACCCCTACTTTCACAGTGGCTAAGGCATTATTTGTTTCTTTACCTTCCACTAAATCACAATGTACTTGGAAGCCTTTAACTTCAAAAAACTGCTGACGACCACCTAAAGCCTCGTACATTAACAGGGCAAAACTGGCCTCTGCTGCCTCAAATTGATATCCTTCACTTTCTAATTCTTTGAGGCGGTGCAAAATCTGTCTAGCGGCTGGTGTCTGTTTATCTAGTTCTATACCAAAAGTACGAGCTTTAGCTAACACATTACTTAGTCCAGATTGTTCGGAAATGACAATGCGGCGACGGTTACCGACTTGTTCTGGTTGAATGTGTTCGTATGTCAGGGGATTCCGTTCTACGGCTGAGACGTGGATACCACCTTTATGAGCAAAAGCCGAACGTCCTACAAAGGGTGCATGTTCATCAGGGGCCAGATTTACCACCTCACTCACGAAACGACTAGCTTCTGTAAGTTGATTTAGCTGGTGTTCTGTGATACAACTGTAACCAAGTTTAAGTTGTAAATTGGGAACTAATGAACAAAGGTTAGCATTACCACAACGTTCACCATAGCCATTAATTGTCCCTTGTACCATTTTTGCCCCTGCCATGACCGCAGCTAAAGCATTAGCCACAGCGGTATCAGAATCATTATGAGTGTGAATACCAATTTGGGGAATTTGTTGTTGGCCATTGACTAATGACACATGACTAATGACCGATTCCACGACTTGACTAACTTCATGGGGTAAAGTACCACCATTTGTATCACAGAGGACTAGCCATTCAGCACCAGATGCCATCGCCGCGTCTAATGTCTGTAAAGCATAATCCGGATTGTGCTTGTAGCCATCAAACCAGTGTTCAGCATCGTAAATTACCCGCCGTCCTTGAGAACGCAAATACTCAACAGTATCACGGATCATTGCCAGATTTTCTGCTAGAGTCGTCTTCAGACCTTCTGTAACATGTAAATCCCAAGATTTGCCAAAAACTGTCACCCAGCGAGTACCCGCAGTCAAAATAGCCTGTAGCATCGGCTCATCTGCGGCATGAGTGTTGGGGCGACGAGTTGAACAAAATGTCACAATTTCTGCTTGTTTGAGCGGATCTTCTTGCAGTTGCCAGAAGAACTGAACATCCTTAGGATTGGCACCAGGCCAACCACCTTCGATGAAGGGAATCCCTAGTTGGTCAAGTCTACGGGCAATGCGTAACTTATCTTCTATAGAAACTGATAGCCCCTCGCGCTGAGTGCCATCCCGTAGCGTGGTGTCATAAAGCCAAAGTTGAGGTGAAGGGTGTGTGGTCATAAGACTAAGACTTGTGAGACAACTTTGAAGGCAATGTGCCAATATACAACAAAAAGCCAGTTTGATAATGAAAATATGCCCAAAGTACTAGCTCAAGGGAAGACAATTGAGTGTGTTCGTGGAGCTAATTTACGGGTAATTTTGCTGCAAAATGGTATTGACCTCTACAATGGCGGTGCTAAGGTAATAAACTGTCGGGGAATTGGCAGTTGTGGTACCTGTGCAGTCAAGGTAGAAGGTGAGGTGTCGGCTGCGAATTGGCGTGACAAAACACGACGCTCGCTTCCTCCTCATTCTCCTACAACAGACTTACGTTTAGCTTGTCAAACAGAGGTGCTAGGTGATGTGAAAGTGACAAAATTCGCAGAATTTTGGGGACAAGGTTCTCGAATAGTATGGACACCAGAAGGTTAGGTTAAAAAAAGGAGAAAAACAAGATGGGTAGATGGACACCACTAATTCTGATGGCCGGAGGCATGGCAATTTTAATGGGGACACTCCTAGGCATTAATTTTCCTATGGGTGGACAACAAACTGCCAGCAATAATGCTCCCGGCGGTAGAACTTCCAGAGTCTTGCCGGCGAATATTAATGTTAATAGTTCTGCACCTAGCAGGAGTACAAATGGCACGGCCACTCCAGGTAGAGGCGGCGTTGCTCAAGATAGTTTTTCTGCTCCTGATAACAGAAGCAGTGTCGCTCAAAGTAATGATTCGTTCTCAACCCCTGGAACGACAACAGGTACCAGAACTACCACCGCGCAAACCACCACGACACCAAGCAGTACAGCAAATCAAAACAGAGAACCTATCCGGGCTTTATGGTAAACCGGGATAGTTTTAAGTTGCTAGTCGTTAGTTATGAGTTATGCGTTATTAGTTATGTACTAATGATAAATAGCTAATGATAAATGACTAATGACTAGTGACGTTTTAATTATTGGTGGCGGCGTTATTGGTTTAGCGATCGCCATTGAACTAAAATTGCGCGGGACAAATGTCACCGTGCTTTGCCGTGATTTTCAGGCTGCCGCTACCCACGCTGCTGCTGGGATGTTAGCACCAGATGCCGAAAATATTCCCGATGCAGCCATGGGTGTTTTGTGCAGGCGATCGCGTGCCTTATATCCAGACTGGACAAGCAAACTTGAAGATTTAACAGGTTTAAATACTGGTTATTGGCCTTGTGGGATATTAACACCGATTTATCAAGAACAAGAAAGCAAGATAATTTCTGCTCCATCTCCTCATTCCCCGGCATATTGGTTAGATGAAGTCGCAATTCATCAATATCAGCCAGGATTAGCAAAAGAAGTAGTTGGTGGCTGGTGGTATCCCGAAGATGCACAAGTTGATAATCGTGCTTTAGCTCAGGTACTGCGGACAGCCGCCGAGTCTTTGGGGGTGGAACTTAAAGATGGTATTACAGGAGAAGGATTTTTACAACAACAGGGAGAAGTAGCTGGTGTCCAAACCAACATAGGGGTAATGCGTGCTGCCCACTATGTTTTAGCTACAGGTGCCTGGTCAAATCAGTTACTACCATTGCCCGTAAATCCGCGTAAGGGACAAATGTTGCGTGTAGGGGTACCAGAAGTTTCATCTGAGTTGCCTTTAAGGCGGGTTTTATTTGGGGAAAATATTTACATCGTACCGAGGCGCGATCGCTCGATCATCATTGGGGCAACTAGCGAAGATGTGGGCTTCACGCCCGACAATACCCCCGCAGGGATGCACACTTTACTCCAACAAGCCATTAGTTTATATCCCCAATTAGAAAATTATCCCATTCAAGAATTCTGGTGGGGATTTCGCCCAGCTACCCCCGATGAGTTACCCATTCTTGGCCCTAGCCACTGTCAAAATTTAACATTGGCTACCGGGCATTACCGCAATGGCATATTATTAGCACCTGTTACTGCCGCCTTGATTGCTGATAGCATCTGCGAACAAAAATTTGACCCGATTTTATCTCACTTCCAAGTTTCGCGCTTTCATACCAAGCCATCTACCAAAAACTCCATGCTGACTCACTCCGCCAACTTTGCCAACGGACACCGTTCTGCAATCTTGCCACTCATTGACGACTCACCGCTGACTATTGCTGGTAAAACCTTTCAATCCCGCTTAATGACGGGAACAGGCAAATATCGCAGTATTGCCGAAATGCAGCAAAGTATTCTTGCCAGTGGTTGCGAGATTGTCACTGTCGCAGTGCGGCGGGTGCAAACAAAAGCAGCTGGACAGGTTCGCGGAGCGTCTGCCTTAGCAGAAGGTTTAGCCGAAGCCTTAGATTGGACAAAAATTTGGATGTTGCCCAATACAGCTGGCTGTGCAACCGCAGAAGAAGCGATTCGCGTGGCTCGTTTGGGGCGAGAAATGGCAAAACTATTGGGACAAGAAGATAATAATTTTGTCAAATTAGAAGTAATACCAGACCCGAAATATTTACTTCCCGATCCTATTGGCACACTACAAGCCGCCGAACAGCTAGTAAAAGAAGGTTTTGCCGTATTGCCTTACATCAATGCCGACCCCATGTTAGCTAAACGATTAGAAGATGTTGGTTGTGCGACAGTCATGCCTTTAGCATCACCCATTGGTTCCGGACAGGGACTAAAAACAACAGCCAATATTCAAATCATCATTGAAAATGCTGGTATACCAGTGGTAGTAGATGCGGGAATTGGTTCACCATCAGAAGCAGCCCAAGCAATGGAATTAGGTGCAGATGCCTTATTAATTAATAGTGCGATCGCCCTGGCCCAAAACCCCCCAGCAATGGCTCAGGCAATGAATTTGGCCGCAGTAGCTGGTCGTTTAGCATATCTAGCCGGCAGGATGCCCTTGAAAACTTACGCTAGCGCTAGTTCTCCACTGACTGGAACGATTACTAGTTAGGGAGTGGGAAGAGGACAAGGGGGGAAGCATTTGGGCTATTAACAAAATCTTTTTTTCTCCTCTTTCTCCTCTTCCTTATCTCCCCAATCCCCAGCCCCTAATGTAACGATTTGTCTCTCAGTAAGCGAGCAGAATATAGGGTTTATGTAACATAAATTCAATTAAAGAAGATAGTGAAGGAATTAATTCATGCCCTATACAAACGAAGAAGGCGGACTTCTGAACAATTTTGCCAAGGAACCAAAAGTTTACCAAGCAGAACCTCCTACAAACGAGCAAAAGCGTAACTACATTTTCTTAGGGCTGGCTGGTGCAGGTTTAGTTGCTGGCTTAATTTTTGTTGCCTTCTCTGTTTCTCATGTCAGTTAGACATAAACTGTTTAATAAAATTTAATTTTTTAGCTAGAAAGGTTCCCTGATTAGTAGGAGCCTTGTTTTTTGTTTTTTGCTAGAATCATAAAAGAAAAATATTAAGTATAAATATATACTTAAACATTGTTAAAACCTCAAAGAATGGATTCATCCTTAGCAAATTAACTGTCATAATTAAGTTTTTCGTCTACCGGAATACATCTTGTAAAGTTTATGTGTAGTATGTTTTGGCTATTTAGCCGCCATGAGCGTGAATGATACTCCACACTCCAATAATTTTACTTGGAACAGACAAGTATATCACCGTCTGAAACTTTGCCTCAGTCTGGGCTTACGACGACAGTTGTTTTTGGCAGTAAGTGATGATTTACACTTGAGAAATCAAGTAGCTGCTCGTTTGCATTCTACTTTGGCTTATCCAGTTGGGCAGGTGCTATATCAGCCTGTCGATGGGTATGAAACTAGCACTCCTGCTTATCCGCGATTGGTGACCTTAAGGTTAAATTTAAGTGATCCTAATCCCATAGAGCAAATAAATCAGTGGTTGGCTAACTATCCACCACCAATTGTTGGTGCATCTAAAGATACACCTGGAAGACCTTTACCGATACCGTCATTTCAAATTGTCGGTGTTGAGCAACTTACTAAGCAAACGGTAGCAGTACAGCGTTTGTTTTTACACTATTTGCGTTTAAGTGATCAGACTTTTTCTAGTCAAGAATCCGGTCGGTTTCTAGATTCTAGTGTGCTGCTGTGGGTATCACGGCCTTGGTTATCAGCTATTCAGCAGTCGGTACCACAGTTTTGGCGTTGGCGGACTGGTGTGTTTGTTTTTGCTGGAGAACCTACACCCACGACACAAAATCAAGGCTATCCAGAACGTGCTGCTAGTTCTAGAAGTTTGGATTTAGGAAATGAGCAATCTTTTGTGGATGAATCAGTTCTGGAAGCAGAAATGAGAAATGTCTCTGCAACAGACTTCAAATTTGGAGATGATTTTGATTTCACTGAGAAAACACCAGGTCATTCTCTAGAGAAACAGCAAGAAGTTGTGGCTGTGAATGAAGAATTATTGCAGGCTAGACCAAAGACAGAGAAATCAACGGGTAATCAATCTAGTAGAAATAATAGCCCATCAATATCGTCGTTGTCTTATATTAGCAAGGAGCTAACCGAGCTAGTAATAGCAACGTTGAATACCAAGATTTCTCAAGATGAAGATAATTGGCAACCGCAGCAAGTTCTATTAGAGATTGAAGAATTACATGCACAAAAAGCTTCTAAAGAGGATTTGGCAGCAGCGTATCATCACTTAGGTAATTTATATCGCCTCCGGGTTGAACAAGGGCAGTCAACTTTAGAAAACTTGATGGTAGCAATTCTCGCTTATCAAGAGGCGATCGCCTACGATGAAGCATCACCCCAACTACCAGATATTTTAAATGACTTGGGTACACTTTATTGGATGTTGTCCCGCATACCGCACAATGCGGCAGATGGGCCAACTTACATACAGCAGGGAATAGAATTTTATCAGTTGGCTTTAAATATCATCTCTGCCCAAGAACAATCAGAAACTTATGCACGGGTGCAAAATAATCTAGGGACAGCTTACGGCGATTTAGCTCGGTTTGCTAACCCATCTGAAAACTGGCAAAAGGCAGTCTCAGCTTACAGTGAGGCGCTGCGCTATCGGACTGTGGAAATGGAACCCTTAAAGTATGCAGCTTGCCAAAATAATTTAGGTACTGCTTATTGGCATTTAGCACAATACGAACAACCAGTAGAGCATTTGCAGCAGGCGATCGCAGCATACAGTCAAGCGTTGGCGCACTACAACCCCGAACAGGAACCGCTCAAATATGGCATGATTCAAAACAATATCGGCACTGCCTACTGGAATTTAGCACAATATGAACAGCCATCTGAACATCTGCAACTAGCTATTAATGTTTATTGTGAAGCTTTAAAATATCGTACAGCTGCTCATGTTCCTAGTGCTTGTGCGGCTACACAAAATAATCTTGGTACCGCCTACTGGCATTTAGCCAATTTATCCCAAACAACTAAAGAAGCACGGCAAAAGTTACTAAAATTGTCCATTATCGCTTATGACGAAGCCATTGCACTGGCTCATTCACTAAGTGGGACACCTTTAAGCTTTGATTTGTTTGCTACTCACAATAACTTGGGTTTAGCTCATTATCAGCTAGTAACAGATAGTTCTTTTATTGGGAACAAAGCTACTAGTTCACAACACCTAGAAGCAGCATTAAAGAATCATTTACAAGCTTTAAACGGATTGAGTCAACAACCAGAGGCTTATCAAACAACTTTTACTTATGTGGTGAAAACAATTCGTGCTTTCCACAGCGAATTAGGCATTCAAGGACAAAATCTTGCTTTATCTAAAGTTCCTGGTCATTTGTTACCGGAAATTTTACCAAAGTTAGGGTAGTTTTGATGAAACCCACATTCCGCACCCAATTCTCAAAATTTAACAACGCTGCAACTGTGTTAATAAAAATACAATTTCATCCATTGCTTGGCGCACAACACTAGCAGGCTGTTGAGAGTGATTCACAACCATACTAAAAGCTAATGGCTCATAATTAGGCGCATTCACGTATCCAGATAAAGAAACTACACCCGTCATTGTGCCTGTTTTTGCTTGCACATTGCCAACAGCAGACGTGTCAAGCAAGCGATTTTTTAAAGTACCACTCACACCAGCAACCGGGAGGGAAGCACGAAAAATTTCTGCTTGTGGTGATTTTGCCATCGCCTGTAAAGTTTGCACCAAAGCTTCTGGACTAATGAGGTTTTTGCGAGATAAACCAGAACCATCTACTATTATGTAACTTGTGGGATCAACTCCTAATTGAGTTAAAGTTTTCTTGACCACTTCCAAGCCTGCATCAGCAGTAGTTTGATTATTTTTTATTGGTTGTTTAATAGCTAAAGCTCTCAGTAAAGCTTCCGCATACAAATTATTACTATTAACATTTGTCTCCACTAACAACTCAGATAATGGTGGTGACTCAACTGCTGCTAATTCCCGTTCATTCTGACCACCAGTACCATTAGATGTTTGTCCTACAGTAATTCCTGCCCTTACCAAAGTCTGACGGAAGTGACGCAAGAAATTTTGCACAGGATCAAAAACAGCTATAGCTCTAATATTAGGTGTGGAATTTACAGCCATCTGCCCTTGAATTTGCAAGACTGGCCCTTTTAAGTCACGGCTGACTGCAACGAAACCTGGTTCATCTTTTTGCGTCGTGACAGAATTGTTTTCCACTCGCCATTGATATGCTTCAAAGGGTTCATTCCACCTGATTTGTAATGGGTTCCCTACTGTTTGAGGTCTAATACTTAATAAGGAAGCGTTTTCATTCACAATTAAACTATTGACTGGTGCGCCATAGTAAGCTACTAAATCTTCCCATTCCCAACTAGGATGAACAATTTCTCCTTGAAAATAACTATCATCGGCAATCAACTGGTTAACTTGACTTATACCCTGCTGGCGTAACTGCTGGGCTAATACTTGCAGTTGCGGAACCTTTAAACTGGGATCTCCCCTACCGACTACACGCAAAACACCATCACCATCTTGATAAACAGAGGTGCGGATACGAAAATTTCCCCCCAATTGTTCTAATGCTGCGGCTGTTGTCAATAACTTAGTTGTGGAAGCTGGAGTAAAGTATTTTTGAGCATCTCGATTGTAAAGAACCTGCTCAGAATCCAGGTTTTTTACTAAAATCCCCCAACGCACTCGATTAAATTGAGGGCTATTAGTGACAGCATCCACCGCTGACTGTAGTTGTGCGGGACAAATTCTCTTTGTGGTGGTAGATGGAGTGACTTGTGTTGGTATTTGTGCTTTAGCTACTTGTTGAGTAACACCTATTTGGGTACTGATAAAGAGAAATAACAAGCTCAGGGTAATTTTGGTAGACATCACTCAAGTTACGTTTTTTATTGACTCAAACATGATTTAGTATGGTTATCCCACAAATATTTAGACTTTTAGCACCAGATAATCTGTGTTTATCTGTATCCATCTGTGGTTTCATTTGAAAGGATATCAACTTTTGCAAAATATTTATTTCCAGGATGACCAAGATTGCACCTGCCGTTATAGTACTGGGTGAAAATAGTGTGCCAGTAGCCCGAAAAATTATTAATGTCCTGCCAGGGGCAACATTATACGGTTTGGCAGGTCGCACGTCTAATGTTGATGTCAGCTTCACAAATTTTGGCGAAACATTGCGGGAGTTGTTCGCAGAGGGGACACCGTTAATTGGTATTTGTGCTGCCGGCATTCTCATCAGAACTTTAGCACCAATGCTTTCAGATAAAAAACAGGAACCCCCATTATTAGCTGTAGCCGAAGATGGTAGTACTGTAGTTCCGCTTTTGGGTGGACTTAACGGCGTGAATGATTTGGCGCGACGCATTGCTGAGGTGTTGGATGTTCAACCTGCAATTACTACCACAGGTGATATTCGTTTCCGCACAACGTTATTATCTCCGCCTCCTGGATATCATTTAGCTAACCCAGACGATGCCAAGAAGTTTATCTCAGATTTATTAGCTGGCGCACAGGTAAAACTAGAAGGTACAGCACCTTGGTTGAGTAATAGTCAA
This sequence comes from Anabaena sp. CCY 9613, assembly GCF_963920895.1. Classification (NCBI taxonomy): domain Bacteria; kingdom Bacillati; phylum Cyanobacteriota; class Cyanophyceae; order Nostocales; family Nostocaceae; genus Anabaena; species Anabaena sp. CCY 9613. The sequence continues at coordinate 42,333 of NZ_CAWUDE010000002.1, read as the reverse complement.
CTACCCATAGACCCCAACGGTAATTTAACCATCCAGGTTACAGAACACTTAGTAACTCCGGCACCTAATCGCCTAGTTTATCATCCAGCCACTATTGCGATTGCGATCTCTGAAACCTCTATGACTGTAGACACAATACAACAGCTATTAGCCGATGCCAATCTCGCCGCAGCATCAGTAGCCGGAATTTTCGCCCCAATCACCATAGCCGCAGATGCCAGCATCCAAGCCATTGCTAACGCCTTCAACGTTCCTATTCGTTTTTTTACCCCAAATCAACTAGAAAACCTGATTTCACAAGGTTACAGTCCCGCCCAAGCTATAGCGATAAAAGCCACCTCCTCATCTCCCGACCAATCAATCTCCTCATTTCCCCACCTAGCGATCGCCATTGCTTCTACACCCATCGACCCCAGCACCATCGGTCAACCAAGAGGGCGGTTAGCAATTATTGGCACTGGGCCTGGTGATTCTAAGTGGATGTCTCCAGAGGTAAAAGAAATACTCAAATCGGTAACTGATTTAGTGGGTTACAAAACATACATTAATTTAATTGGTTCTCTGGCTGATGGTAAACAACGGCATGAGTCAGATAACCGTGAAGAAATCGCTAGGGCCACGATGGCGCTAGATTTGGCAGCATCAGGGCGATATGTAGCTGTAGTGTCATCTGGTGACCCGGGGATATATGCAATGGCGGCGGCTGTATTTGAGGTATGCGATCGCCACCCTAAACCCGAATGGGAAAGTATTGATATTCACGTTGCACCGGGTATCTCGGCCATGCAAGCGGCGGCGGCGGCCATTGGCGCACCATTGGGACACGACTTCTGCGCGATTTCTCTGTCTGATATCTTGAAACCTTGGTCAATTATCGAACAACGAATTGTGGCGGCGGCTCAAGCTGATTTTGCGATCGCTTTTTATAATCCTGTTTCTCAAGAGCGCACTTGGCAACTGACAGAAGCCAGAAATATTTTATTGCAGTATAGAACACCAGATACCCCGGTAGTGCTAGCACGCAATCTCGGTAGACCAGGACAAATGGTGCAAGTGATCAAACTTCAAGAATTAACACCAGATGTAGCGGATATGCGGACAGTTATTTTAGTTGGTTCCAGCCAAACTCGCACAATTCAGCGTAGGGACGGTAGCATTTCAGTTTATACACCCAGGCGATACACTACATAAAAGACTTCCTAAAAACTCAGGACTTACGTACCATAACAAATTATTCAATGTGTTGAAAGATTATTTTTAATAAATCTCCTTGGGAAAAAGGCTTGGCTAAAAAACCTGAAGCTCTAACTAACTTTGCTCTCACTCTATCTAACAGTCCTGTCTTAGCAGTCACCATAATCACGGGGGTATTTTTGAAAGATGAATGCTTACGTAGCAACGCACAAAGTTCATAACCATCTAAATTAGGCATATCAACATCTAATAAAATTATGTCTGGTTTTGTGCCGAGAATTTGCATTAAAGCATTTAATGAATTAGTAACTCCAATAACAGAAAATATCTGATCATCTAGAAAATTTTTGATGGTATTGATTATTGTAGGACTGTCATCAATACAGAAGATTGTATAAAGTTTTTTTTCAACAGATGGTTGAATCTGCTGACCGTTATAATTATTAGTATTAATATTATTACTTGATGTGCCATGAGAGTGGGTTGCTTTCTTCCCTTCACTCACTCTAGGCGATTTTTTAGCCGTTGATGGCTGATATTGTGGCTGATTTACATGTGGTGATGTCTCAGGATAAGGTCTATCGCGCCCATAGTTTTGACACTGTTCAACTAGTAAGCGGAGATTTAGATGACAGTATTTTGGCATATCATCCAAAAAGCTATCTGGAATAAATTCAAAACTTCCCTCTTCCAAGCGTAGAAATGACTCTAGTACTTCTAGCGCCAACTTCTCTATCAGTATTGCTGCTTGAGCCGGACTAATATATTTTTGACTGACTAACCAGCAAATTGCCAAATAATCTGGGTTTGGTATTGTCTGATTTTCAATCCCAGTTTCAAATATCGCCTGCAACTGTTCATGAATCCCTTGAGGGAGAGTTGCTATTTGCTGACTTAAGCTTTGCAAGTTTCTGTAAAGCGGCTCAAACATTTTCTCGGAGTAACAGGCATAAATTAACTTACCCTCTTCGATATATATTGACCAAGAACCTGATGTGCTAAATACTTGCAAACAGCCCGTCACAGTCTTGCTGGTGATTTTTTTCAACAGAGATATGGGCTGGAGTTTTTGGAAAAATCTATATCTACTAATGGGAAGTGTCTTCATCGGCACAGATTTGAGTTACAATTAACATCCGCAGGCAAAAATGGTGAATAACCTTCGGGGAATTCACAGTGAAATTTTTCAAGAGAGTGTTCAGATAAATATAGCGGTCACATTTGAGTTAGTACAGAGATTCTTCACCCCTAACTCCTAATTTCCCAATATCTGGTAAGCTATAGTTCATCAATCTACAATTCACCGTGGTAGACCCAGAAATGCTGTTGCCAAATTGCCAGATGACCCAACTTGTTGCCAAAAACAGTATTTCAAAATAAATTCGATCTACTATGTCTTTCACTAATCTAGTTAATTCAACAGTAACCCAAGTGCTAGACATAGACTATTGGCTCTAGCCCATCAGTAGCAAATAAAAGACCAATCTACGTATTATTGAGTAGATATTGCCGATAATTAGCGCTTAAAGGGTCGCTATGTTTGGGCAAAGTGTCATCTTTTACACTAAATATAGTTCCAGATCCACTGTTTACCGCAGTGTGAGATTGTAGAGTTTCTCCCTAGTCAGGCTTTGGTAAAATCAACGCTTGCACCGCATAATTGGTGAATTTACGCCAAAAGAAAACTACCTGATAATTTACACTACACGATGGTTTGTAGTGAAATGCAACATTACTCAACTCAGCAGAAGGCAATCACTTTATAGGCACTGGAAAGCATGATTCGGATTAAGCGGTGATCAATCCTTTTGCCATTGTGAAATGTTACAACCAAAAATTTATAGCCAAATTCCAAAAATAGAGTACATACAACAAAAATAGCTTTTGCAGCTAAATGATCAATAGTAAGTAAATTACTTACTAGTTTTTAGGTTACTATATTTTTCCCATAAAAGTAAAACAAACAGTATAAATATAATGATGAATAAGTAAAGAAAATATAAATGACAATATGACAATAATTTTAAATTTTCTTTCCGGAAAGGCAAGTTTTACAAGGCTTACCGTACTTGTACGTAATTAGGAAAAAATAAAAATCATGGTCTGTTCTCCAACTTCTTAATATTAATTATGCATAGAAGAAGACGTATTTATAATCAAAGTAAAGCATTTAGTTATTTATGTGACAATGTTAAAATTAACAGTGCCACCCGTTAAAAGAGAATCACTGCAATGGTTACCCAGCTAGCATCTTCTAACCAACAAGGCATCATCTACCCTGACAGCGATGGACAGCCAATGGCGGACAATACCAAGCAGTTTGAATTGATTGTATTGATTAAAAAAAACTTGGATTTGTTGTTTGCTAATGATCCTCATGTATTCGTTGCTGGCGACTTGCTGTGGTATCCCGTGGAGGGAAGCAACACGACCCGCAGAGCGCCTGATGCTATGGTAGTTTTTGGCAGACCAAAACAAAATCGAGGTTCCTATCTCCAATGGCGAGAAGATAATATTCCCCCGCAAGTGGTGTTTGAAATTCTCTCTCCTGGTAATAGTGTTAAGGAAATGATTGCCAAATACAAATTTTATGAGCGCTATGGAGTAGAAGAATACTACTTATATGACCCCGATACATCCGAGTTAAGCGGTTGGTTACGTTCCGGGAATGAATTAACCGAAATTCCGGAAATGTCTGGTTGGGTAAGTCCCCGTTTAGGTATCCGTTTTGAATTGTCAGATGGGGAACTTCTGATTTATCGTCCTAATGGACAGAGGTTTCTCAGTTATGAAGAACTAGACCAGCAACGAGAACAAGAACGTCAACGGGCGGAACAAGCAGAAGCAGAATTACAAGCTCTTCGTGCTTTACTACAAGAACGAGGAATTAATCCAGAGCAATTGTGACCGAATTTATTTTACAACTTGAAGATACAGGCGCACGCCTTGACCGCTATCTTGCCCAAGAATTACCCGATTTATCGCGTTCTCGCATTCAACAGTTAATTGAACAGGGTAACGTCCAACTTAATGGTAAAGTCTGCACAACCAAAAAAATTAATGTCAAAGCAGGCGATCGCATCATCCTAGAAATCCCAGAAGTCCAACCTTTGGCACTGCAAGCCGAAGATATTCCCCTAGATATCCTCTACGAAGACGAACAGTTACTCGTTCTCAATAAACCTGCTGGCTTAGTTGTTCATCCTGCGCCGGGCCATCCTGATGGTACTTTGGTAAATGCTTTATTGGCACACTGTCCTCATCTCCCAGGAATTGGCGGAGTCCAACGACCAGGAATTGTGCATCGATTAGATAAGGATACAACAGGGGCGATCGCTATTGCTAAAACCGATATTGCTTATCAAAGTCTGCAAGCGCAACTCCAGGCAAAAACCGCCCGGAGAGAATACTTAGGTGTGGTTTACGGTGCGCCAAAAACTGCCAGCGGTAGCGTAGATTTACCTATTGGCCGCCATCCCCAAGACCGCAAAAAAATGGCAGTTGTCCCCATAGAAAAAGGTGGACGTTCTGCTATCACCCATTGGCAAGTTCTAGAACGTTTGGGAAATTACACATTAATCCTCTTTCAATTAGAAACCGGACGGACTCATCAAATTCGCGTCCACAGTGCCAAAATTGGTCATCCTATTGTGGGCGACCCCATTTATAGTTCTGGTCATTCTGTGGGAGTAAACTTGCCAGGTCAAGCACTACATGCTTGGCGCTTGAAGTTACAGCATCCCATTTCTGAAGATTGGATTGAGGTGACAGCACCCCCTCCTCAAACATTGACGACTTTATTAGAAGTTCTGCGGCGACGAGTTGCTATCTCTTCTTAAGAAATTTTTGTGAGACAACCAAAACCCAAAATCTCCCGACCTTGTGCAAACCCAGCCTGAGCTAAATTGTTACAGTCGGGAGAATCTTAATTGTGTCATTTCCCTGTGAGCTTAACTAGACCAATACCACCGAAGTAAAGTCCTAATACTGCACCTGCTAAAAGACTTTGGGTTAGGGGGTCAGTAGAAGGCGTGAGGACAGCACCTAGCACAACTGCGCCGATAATCACATAACGCCAGCCGGCAATCATTTTTTCCGATGAAACAATTCCCAAATTACCAAGCAACAATTGGATGATGGGAATTTGAAATGCTAGGCCAGTGCTAAATAACAGCAGCAGCACAAATTCAAAATATTTGTCAATTGACCACAGTTGTTCGACAACATCTGTACCATAACTAATGAAAAAATTTAAAGCTGCTGGAATCAGAAGCAAGTAAGCAAATATTAAACCAGCAGCAAACAAGATACTAGAACCGAAAACCACAGGCCCTAACAAGCGGCGTTCACGGCGAGTTAGTCCTGGGAGAATGAATTGGATAATTTGATAAAGAATAAAGGGACTCGAAAGTACCAAGCCACTATAGCCTGCTACTTTGATAGAAACAAAGAAATATTCTCCAGGAGCAAGTTGCAGAAATTTTACACCCTGGGCTGGGACTTCTAGTAGCTGGACAATTGGTTTGACAGCGATGAAACAGCCCACAACAAATATGACAACAGCAATCAGAGAATAAAAAATCCGCTGTCGCAATTCTTCTAGGTGGTCGAAAAGAGACATTTCGACTTCATCTGGCAACTCACTGAGAGGATCTAGTTCTGAGTTGTCGTAGTCCTCCTGGTCAATGTCAGGACTAGTTACAGCGTTTACATCTTGTGAGGGTGTCATTAGTCAGCTCAACAGGCAACATTTGTTAACTATTTTATCTTTTTGCTGGTAAGACCCCAAGTGTATTGCAGTTTGAGCCTAGAATCCCCGAACTCAATTTGAGGGAGGATGTCAATTGCGTTTTTTTACGGTGGAGTGAGCAATTCTTGACTCAATGGTAAACTCTGGTATCTCTGCCAGTTCGGCTTCACTCAAACTATATTGTTCACAAACTAAGCTCAAACGATTTCCTAGTGTTTTTACTGCATTAACTGAGTGCGTTAAATCACCTTGGAAGTAAAGCAAAGTATTTACCTGTGGTTTAATTTGTCCCAGTTGGCGTTTGTGCGACTTGAGTACCAGTTCTCCGCCCTCCATATTCTCTGGTAAGCGCACATAAAGGACACTGACAAACATAGGTGGTTCGATGGTTTTGCAGTAGGAACGCAAGGAGCGATCTATATGAGGATCGACACGGGAACCTTCCTGAAGTTGTAAGGGATTAAGGTAAAAAGCATTACAACTTGGTTGGAGAGCTAAATCTAGATATGGCTTGAAGTAAGGGAATTTGTGTTCTACTGTGGGGATGTGCGATCGCTTGAAGACAACAGAAAAGCCTTTAGTCCCGACAAAATCACGGTTGAGGTTATTGACAGCAAAGTAAGGACAAGCCTGGATTTCTCCCCACAAGTTGTTCAGGTAGTCGCCGGGGAAGGCGTTGAGTTGTTGTTGATAGTGTTTCACTGGGGATGTGAGAGAAATATATGATAAGTTGTTAATTACAGTGGAAATTCATCGCAAAATTTGGTCAATCATCCGGTTAGCTTGGGAAGCATAACCACCACCAAATAAATTGAAGTGATTGAGTATGTGATACAAGTTATACAGTGTTTTTCTTTGCTCATAACCTGCATCTAAAGCAAACACCTCGTTATAACCTTGGTAAAACCCAGCGGGAAACCCACCAAATAATTCTGTCATGGCGATATCTACTTCTCTATCGCCAAAATAAGTTGCAGGATCAAATATCACAGGTTCTCCCGCAACAGTACACCCAGCATTCCCACCCCACAAATCACCATGCACTAAGGATGGTTGCACGTCATGACCGGCTAGTAATTCAGGAATAGCCGCCAGTAATTTATCTTGTTTGGGAAAACTACCCCCTCGTCGTCTGGCTAACTGAAATTGATAACTCAGGCGATGTTGTGCATAAAATTCTCCCCAGTCTGCTGTCCAGGTATTAATTTGGGGTGTGGAACCAATTGTATTGTTAATTTTCCAACCAAAACCTTTGCTGCTAGTAGCTTTGTGCATCGCCGCTAGTTGACGTCCCATTTCTGGGGAAGATTTGCTATTACTACCTCCCATTTCTAGCCATTCCAAGACGATATAGCCAGAATTACCAGATGTACCCCAGCAAATCGCTTTGGGAACACGAATGCTATTTGTCGCTAGCATTTCTTCTAAGCCCAGCGCCTCAGCTTCAAACATCGCCACTTGAGATGCTTGATTGAGCTTGACAAAATAAGTCTGCTCACCATCAGAGATAGCATAACCTTGGTTAATACACCCACCACTGACACTACGCTTGTGCTGAGTTTGAAATTTTTCGCCAGTTACTTGGCTGATATGAGTATCAATTTCAGTCCACATCTTTAAATTGGGAGTAGGGAATAGGGAGTAGGGAAAGTCAGGCTAACTTTTTACACCCTGCACCTCTGCTTCTTATCCCCTACTCACCACTCCCTAATTTAATATGGTTTCAGCACAACTACACCATAAGCTTCTGGACATAGGTACTGATTTGCAGCTAAGAGTAAATCTGTTGCTTCTTGACTTTGAATATGATTTGGGTAGTTAAATGCAGGTTCTAAGTCTCCAATCATCGATTGATAGTAACCATATAAACCAGCGCGATCGCCTGGGGTTTCGTTACCAAATATAAATCTGTTGGCTACCCGTCGCCGCACACGCGCAATTTCTTTTTCTGAGATTAACTCTGTTTGTAGTGTCCGGATATGTTGGGTGATCGCTTCTTCGACGGCTGATAAATTTTCTACTTCACATTTAGCGGAAATATAAAATGTCCCTTGCAGTAGATTACTCATATTGCTCACAGCAATGGAAGTGACTAATCCCCGTTCTTCGCGCAAATCCCGCACAAATCTTGATGTGCGTCCATGTCCTAAAATTCCTGCTAAAACATCTAAACCATAAATATCATCTAATTGCCCCAACCCTGGAACCCTCCACACCATAACTATCCGTGCTTGCTGAAGACTTTCATCAATAAATTCTCGCCGGACAATTTCTGTAAACGCAGGTTCAGGATTAACCTCTACCTGGTGACTGTTAACTGTTAATTGTTGACTATTAAAACCTTCAGCCACAGTTGCAATTAATTCTTCCACAGGTAAATTACCCACAGCTACCGCCGTAATTGACTGGGGTTGATACCAATTAGCATGAAAATCACGCATTTGTTGAGCTTTGAGTTGGGAAATTACCTCTTCTGGCCCCAACACCGCACGGCGATAAGGTAACTTTTCAAACGCTGTCTCCATCGCTCTTCTAAATGTCCGCCGCCGGGGATTATCCTCAGAACGTCGAATTTCTTCTAAAACTACTAAACGTTCCCGTTCAAAGGCATCATCAGGAATACTGGGATTAAATACTACATCTATTTGTAGTGGCGCTAGCTCGGCAAAATCCTTGGGAGCAGTGGTTATATAGTAATGAGTATAGTCTTGGCTAGTGGCAGCATTAGTAACAGCACCCCGCTCTTCAATTTGACGTTCAAATTCACCGCTAGCTAATCGCTCTGTTCCTTTAAAAATCATATGCTCTAAAAAGTGAGCCATCCCGTTAATAGCATCAGATTCTACCGCCGAGCCAACATTGATCCACAAGCTGAGATTCACAGCTTCCACTGGCATTTGCTCCGCTACTATGGTTAAACCATTAGGTAATTTGTGTAGCGTTGGAGCATTAATCCGCGGAAATTTTAGTAAGGTTGAGGCCATGGGTAGTAGGGAGTAAAAAGCTTTGTTACTCTTTCATCTTATCTACCAATTCCAACAGCATCTTGATCTGGTTAACTACAGGAATTGAGAGTTTGTTTAAGATAATTATCAACGCATATTTTTGTATAAAAAAGCACGATAGCATTTGTCTATTTATCTATTATTTTACGTAATTTTGATAAAGAAGGCAGCATTTATGAAAAATTACGTAAAGCAAGACATGAAAATCTTGATTCTTTTTGATATGTATGCAACCATAATCATTAATTAAACTTTACTTAATCTTAGCTTAACTTAAAGGCTTCGCTGAATCAGTGTCTAGTATAATTCTGGTTAAACAAGCAACATTTAATTAAAAAAATAATTTGTTTACCCAAACTAATGTTTGAGATATTTTCTAGTGTTAATTAAGTTTATATTTATCAACATTTTAGTCAGTCTGTGTAATTTGATAATTTTTCATCAAGGTAAAATCATGCCAATTTAAACAAGCAAACTTTTTATTATTTCCAGGATTGTTCACAACTTTCCTGATGATCGATGATTTATTTTTGCTTCATGGAAATATTTTTCATCAATTAGGTATTTCCGAAAAGTTAGTTTATCTATTTTACATGTTAGGTTGCTTATTTCTTGCTGTAAAAACCAGGGAATTTTTCAAGAAACTGAAGTTGTAATTTTATTAGCTAGCATTTTTATTTAACTGTATCTTAATCTAAAGCTTTGCTAAATTTCAGCTTCTAGTATCACTGTGGTTCACCAAGCAACAGTTAAGTTAACAAAAATAATCTTTTTAACCTCAATCATTAGTTTTTGAGTTAATTCTTATCTATTTATCAGGTATTTTAGTCAGTCTGTGTAATTTAGTAATGTTCCATCAAGGTAAAAATATGCCTATTTAAACAAATTTTTTGGATACATAAAGAAAATAAATTTGGAGATGATCATGATAAAAAATTTAATTCCTTCTAGCCAAACAAATTTCCCAGAGCAACTTAAAATTGTTATTTTCACATTTTTAGCAACTGTTATACCATTTAGTTTAATTGTTCTAATTTTTAAATCAGTGGTAAATGATACGATGGATTTGTTAACAAGAGATCCATTATCAATTACTAATGCACCTTTCTACACAGGTTTTTTTTCAAATATTGGTATATTATTGTGGTGTTCTTGTGCGGCAATTTGTCTGTTGAGTTATGCAGTAGTAAAACAAAATAATCGCTATAGGGAATCATCTAAGTTTTTATTATCTTCAGGATTGTTCACAACTTTCATAATGCTCGACGATTTATTCTTATTGCATGATGAAGTTTTTCCTCAAATGGGTATTCCCGAAAATTTAATTTATCTATTTTATGCATTAATTACTATATTTTTTGCGGTAAAAACCAGGAAATTTGTCAAAAAAACTGAGTTTGTTATTTTATCTGCTGCTGTAGGATTTTTGGCATTCTCACTGCTGCTTGATGCAATCTCTCGTAACGAATTTAATAATAAACTAGAAGATATATCAAAACTAATAGGTATTAGTCTTTGGCTTATTTATTTTACAAGGTTATGTCTGCGAGAACTACGTAGCATAGTTCGTTTATCCTCTGCTAATGAAAAATAGAAGCCATCGGCTAGCACTGCTGCGTGGAAGCCAAAAGGCTTTTATTTGGAAATTTTCAACAGCCCAAAAACTTAAGTTCAAGAGTGCTGAGTAGAGTTTCGTTTCCTCATTTCTGACTCAGCTTTTTTTTGGTAAGATTATGAGTAGTAATGTTAAGAATTGTAAAATTTATTATTAATGTCCAATATTTCTACTCACAAAACCAAACCCCGTGTTGCTGTCATCGGTGCGGGGATAGGCGGACTGACGGCTGCGGCGTTGTTAGCCCATCGGGGTTACAGCGTTTTAGTTCTTGACCAAGCCCTGGTTCCGGGGGGTTGTGCTTCTACATTTAAACGCCGCGGATTTACCTTTGATGTCGGTGCAACTCAGGTAGCAGGATTAGAACCAGGGGGGATTCATCACCGCATATTCTCAGAATTAGCCATAGATTTACCTGAAGCCACACCTTGTGACCCGGCTTGTGCGGTGTATTTACCTGGGGAAAGTACACCGATTAATGTTTGGCGTGACCCCAAGAAATGGCGAGAGGAACGCCAACGCCAATTTCCCGGTAGTGAACCGTTTTGGCAAATGATGGCGGTGTTATTTGAGGCTAGTTGGCAATTCCAAGGACGTGATCCGGTGCTACCACCGCGTAATTTATGGGATTTGTGGCAGCTGACTCAGGCGGTGCGCCCCAGTACATTAATTACTGTACCTTACACCTTATTTACAGTTGGCGATGCTTTAAAATTTTACGGACTAGGTAATGATTATCGCCTGAGGACGTTTTTAGATTTGCAATTAAAACTGTATTCCCAAGTTAACGCCGAAGAAACAGCATTACTTTACGCTGCAACGGCGTTGAGTGTCTCACAATTACCCCAAGGGTTATTTCACCTCCAAGGTAGTATGCAAGTACTAAGCGATCGCCTGGTTGCATCCTTAGAACAAGATGGCGGTAAGTTATTCATGCGCCACACTGTAGAACAGATCAAAGTAGAAAAAAACAAAGCCCATGCTGTGGTTATCCAAAATCAGCAAACAGGGGAAGTCTCGACAGAAGTTGTAGATCATATAGTTGCTAACGTCACAGTGCAGAACTTAGTGCAACTATTGGGCGAAAAAGCACCATCTGGGTATAAAAATCGTGTGGAAAAATTACCCCAAGCATCGGGTGCATTTGTAGTGTATTTGGGTGTAGATGCCAGCGCCATACCATTGGATTGTCCACCACACCTACAATTTATGTATAATGCCAATGGCCCCATAGGCGAGAATAATTCTTTGTTTGTTTCCGTTAGCCATCCGGGAGATGGACGCGCACCAGAGGGGAAGGCGACAATTATTGCTTCAACCTTTGTCGATCCTGTCCCGTGGTGGTCTACCGACAATTATCAAAGACTCAAACAGAAGTATACAGAAGATGCGATCGCTCGTCTTTCACAATATTTTTATTTAAAACCAGAAACCATCATTCATATAGAAGCCGCCACACCCCGGAGCTTTGCTCATTACACAGCCCGCGATCGCGGTATCGTCGGCGGTATAGGTCAAAGAATACCCACCTTTGGCCCCTTTGGCTTTGCCAATCGTACACCCATCAAGCATTTGTGGTTAGTGGGTGACTCTACCCACCCAGGAGAAGGTACCGCTGGAGTCAGTTATTCAGCATTAACAGTTGTCAGACAAATAGAAGCAGAATCTTCGCACATATATAAATGAGTATATTCTTCTAGTCCCTAGCCTCTAACCTCTAACCTCTAACCGAAAAACACTGTAAGTGACATCCTCATAGTAATTTGGATGTAGGTACTCTTGCTGTGCTATCAACTAAGATAAGCTGGATACATGAATTACGAAACAGCTCGCAAACTCCTCGTAGCCCAGACATTAACAACTGAGGAAAACCCAGATGCTTTATTAATGCGAATGAAACTGGGAAAACCACCAGTACCCGGTCAGATAACTTCGATTTTGTTAGCGTTGAAGGTGGTGTTTGAATCTATAAAAAATGCACCTAATCTCGATCGAGAATTAGCTTTTGCTCTTTATCAGCTAGGTGTCAAGGCGCAACAGATATTTGTTGCTGGGCGCAAAGCAGGAGTTGATTGGCCACCTCTATTGAAGGAAGATTTACTCAGAATTTCTTTAGCTACAGAAAGCATCTTTTCTGGTGTTTGGCAAACCCCTTCTCCTATGGGATTAGGAGGATTATAAGGTGAATTGGCGACTTGCCGCAGGCTGGGTTCAGCCGAACCCACAGCAAACGCCAACTATTTAACGAGTTCGCAATTCAGATTCCAACTTATCAAGGTCAGCTTTGAGTAAAACCGTCATCTGACCTGTGAAAGCTTTACCTCCTTGGGGTTGGGCAATTTCCAGCCAATAGACATAGCGATCGCCTACACGTAATTCCCCTCGTAAAGCTTCCCTAATAGGCGTTCTAGCCATACGAGCCGAGTTAATGGCACTCTGGTTAGGATATTCGTATACTATTTGAGCGCGATTAAAGTCTTGATAGATATCCAAGCCATAAATCACCCGCAAAGATTCCTGGAGACGCTGAAAAGTCATACCGTTAATGGCATCATACATTGTCAAGCGTTCATTGCGAATCCGGCTCCGGTCTTGAGTTAATGCCACCCTACCCGGAGGTAACACAGATGCTTGAAAAGTGAATCGTTGAGCAGCAGTATCACTTTTTTGGATAAACAATTTCTCGCCAGGTCTAGGGCGGAGTGTAGGATGTGCTTTAATCCAGGTAGTTACTTCTTCTGTACTGTAGCCTGGTAACGCATCAGCTTTGGAGTCAAACAATATTCCCACGCACAGCCAGGGAACTAGAGAAAAAGGCAAAATCAAACGATTAAATAGAGATTTTTTGAGCATGTTCCTATTGGGGACTTACATGGAAATTTCCCCATTCGGGGGTAACCATAGTTTTCCCGTTTTCCCGGAAGATTATTTCATCGGGTAACAAGCACTTTTTAACCATTAAGGCGTATAAAAAATTTTCAACTAGTTATGTATATACCGCAATCACCTTACATAAAATACCGGAACGTAGGATTTTTCGGTTCTTATCAGCAATTAAGCAAAATATATCAACGTCAAATTTAGAATTTTCGTAATCACGTATTTCTACTTATAATAAACATTTATTTTGCTCGATATCATGAAAAATTAATGTTTTGTAGCCTGCTAATTACAGTCTGGTTTCTGAGACCGCGCTATACAAAATTGCAAAAATTGGAACTATTGGTTATTTTATTTTGAATCTACTCATATTTGCATATATCTTCCTGTAGATACGCTCAAGAGTGTCCAGCGTTTAAATTAACCAGTAATAGGATGCAGTAAATTAATAATTCATGAGTGACAAACAAAACTTAGAAGAACAATTACTATCGCAAGAAGCTAAACGCAGGCTATCTCAAAAACTAGATGGATCTGAAAAAATTGATGTAGATATACAAACTGATATCTTGCAAATCGTTCAGGGACAAGCTGATGGGGTTTCCGTTGCAGGTCAAGGATTGGTAATCCAACCAAATATTCGCGTGCAAGAAATACAACTGGAAACAGATAGTATTGCGATCAATCCCTTAGGTGCTATTTTTGGTCAAATTGAACTAAATGAACCAGTTAATGCCATTGCTCGTATTGTACTCACCACAGCGGATATTAACCGCGCCTTGACTTCAGAATATACGCGCAGCTTGGCACAAAATTTTAACTTAGATATAGATGGCGAAATTATCAGTTTTGACCCGCAACACATTGAATTATTTTTACCTGGAAACGGCAGAATAGGATTGAATGCAAAACTATTAATAAAATTCCCAACAAATACTCACCTCTTAGGTGCAACAGTAATTCTTCACCCCAGAACAAATTCTCAACCTATAATGCTAGAAAGTGTCACCTGCACTGAAGGAGAGGGAATTTCTGTAGAACTAATTTTAGCATTCATCCAAAAAGTCAAAGAACTAGAAGATTTACCATATTTTAAGTGGGAAGATATAGCATTTAGAATCATCGATATGCAAGTTTTAGAGGCAAGTGTGATCCTTTTAATAGAAAGTAATGTCAAGCAAATATCGGAATCACAAATTGAAATAATTAACAATATTAAATAATTCTCAAATATGATATTAATATTAATTACAACCATTTACAATAGTATTAAATAATCTATTTATTGCAACTTCAAAATATGCAAGAGTACGATGTTGTCATTATTGGGGCGGGACATAACGGTCTAGTTTGCGCCGCTTATTTGCTAAAAGCTGGGTATAGTGTCCTGCTATTAGAAAAACGTTCAGTTCCCGGAGGTGCTGCTACTACTGAAGAATGTTTACCAGAAACTGCACCAGGGTTTAAATTTAATTTGTGTGCCATTGACCATGAATTTATTCATTTGGGACCCGTTGTTGAAGAATTAGAACTGGAAAAATACGGGTTAGAATATTTGTATTGTGACCCAGTTGTTTTTTGTCCTCATCCTGACGGCAAATATTTCTTAGCACATAAATCACTGGAAAAAACTTGTGCAGAAATTGCCCGTTATAGTGAAAGAGATGCTCAAAAATATGCAGAATTTACAGACTATTGGCAACGAGCTTTGGGTGCGATGATTCCCATGTTTAATGCACCACCAAAGTCAGTTGTAGATATTTTTGGCAATTATGATGTTAAAAAACTGAAAGATTTATATTCAGTCATTGGTTCCCCAAATAAAACCCTCGACTTTGTGCGTAACATGTTGACCAGCGCTGAAGATTTACTCAACGAGTGGTTTGATTCAGAATTTCTTAAAGCACCACTAGCAAGGCTAGCAGCAGAACTCGGTGCGCCACCGTCGCAAAAAACCATCGCCATTGGTGCAATTATGATGGCCATGCGTCATAACCCTGGTATGGCCAGACCCCGCGGTGGAACTGGCGCACTGGTACAAGCCTTGGTGAATTTGGTCACAAGTAAAGGTGGCGTAATTCTCACAGACCAGCATGTAGAAAAGGTCTTAATTGATGATGGTAAAGCAGCAGGTGTAAGAGTAGCTGGTGGTAGCGAATATCGTGCTAAGTACGGTGTAATTTCTAATATCGATGCCAAGCGGTTATTTTTGCAAATGACTGATAAAAGTGATATCGATGCAGCAGACCCAGATTTATGGGAAAGATTAGAACGCCGCATTGTTAATAATAATGAAACTATTCTCAAAATAGATTTAGCATTAGATGAACCTCTGCATTTTCCACACCACGAACACAAAGATGAATATCTTACTGGGTCTATTTTGATTGCCGATTCTGTTCTTCACGTTGAACAAGCCCATAGTAAATGTACCTTGGGTGAAATCCCCGATTCAGACCCGTCAATGTATGTGGTCATACCTAGCGCCCTTGATCCAAGTTTAGCCCCACCAGGCAAACATACCGTATGGATTGAGTTTTTTGCTCCTTATCAAATAGCGGGTGCAGAAGGCACAGGTTTAAAAGGTACGGGTTGGACAGATGAATTAAAAAACAAAGTTGCAGACAGGGTGATTGATAAATTAGCAGATTATTCCCCGAATGTAAAAACAGCAACTATCGCCCGTCGTGTAGAAAGTCCCGCCGAATTGGGAGAAAGATTAGGCGCATACAAAGGAAACTACTACCACGTTGATATGACATTAGATCAAATGGTGTTTTTCCGTCCTTTACCAGAATTAGCTAATTACAAAACACCAATTGAAAATCTATTTTTGACTGGTGCGGGGACACATCCAGGTGGTTCAATTTCCGGAATGCCAGGACGTAATTGTGCGCGTGTATTTTTGCAGGCTAAACATCCCATTGCTCAAGGTTTTAGAGATGCAAGGGATTCCATTAAATCAACTGTAGAGTCAGTATTTGGAATTAGTTAATTTAACTAATTTCGAGGAATTCTCAATGATAGGTGCAAAAATTTCCGAAGATCCCCCCAAATCCCGTCGGGGATGCGCCTTCGGCTGAGAAAAAGGGTGACTTTGATTCTAATTCCGCTTTTTTAAGGGGAGCCAGCGAGGTGGGCGGGTTTACCAGAATTAGTATTTTAGGGTGCGTTACGCTATCGCTAACGCACCCTACTGGACTGTTTCAGAAATCAAACCGGATTCCTATATATATCCAAAGTAATAAAATCTTTAAAAAAAACTATTACTTAAGGTAGAAAGAAAACATAGTCCAAGTGTGAGGTTTTTCTTGATTAGCTTATAGAGAATGAAAACGTACAAATAATTATGTATATATTTACCGAGTTGTTTTGATAATGCCATGATATTCACCATTGGTGACTACGTACTAAATCAACAAACAGGGCATTTAGGTAAAGTTATTGGTTACGGTCATAAAGTAATTAATAATATACAAATTGTAACTTTAAAAGTTTTAGTTGCCGAAACTGCCAACTCTGAAAAAAGAGAATTTATAGTAGAAGATAAAATTTCAGCCTGGAATCGGTGGTCTATCGTTTAAATTTTGACATCATGTATATTAAAAATATAGAGAGTTTTAGGTAATTTTGATTGATTATTAATTTTTAATTTTTTACATATATCAGCTAATTATTAATCATTTCACAACTAATTTATTTTAGATATTGTTTATGGTTCAAGATATCATTTTTTGTCTACAAGAAGCAGCTTTAAATTTGATACTTAAAAAGTATTCTGCTCCCCGTGAACCTGCCGAATGTTTCATCAATCCTCCCTGTGGTTGTGCTAATCCAGGGAAAGAGGTGAAGTGTGAAGACTGCCCTTATTTGGAAGCTTGCTTGTCTAATTTTAAGGTCAGTCAACCCCGGCATTTAAAAATACGCCAGTTCCCTTAAGAGGTAAGCCCAGGAAAAAAAGAGGACACTGGGGTGTAAAAGTGTGTATTAATATTAGTCGATGATCAGCGTTTAATCAGCGTTTAATTATTGAGGCGATCGCCCTACAGATGATCATCGAAAAGTATCGTGGCACAATTGCCGTTAACTCCATACTGCGTGCAGGTACAGGGTTTATTATTACCTTACCAGTCCTAGCTCAGAAAAATATTTAACGAAAATGCGAAATTCCCGGCTAAAAACTATCTTAATCTACGCTTTATTAGCTGCGATCGCCTTGTTGACATTATTTCCTTTACTGTGGCTCATCAGTACAGCCTTAAAATCGCCCACAGAAAATATTTTACAGTCACCACCGCAGTTATTACCTAGTGAACCCACACTGAATAACTTTGTGCGGGTTTGGCAATCTCTACCTTTTGCCCAGTACTTATATAACAGTACCTTAGTAGCAATATTGACAGTAGGCTTAAATTTATTCTTTTGTGCTTTAGCGGCTTACCCCTTAGCTAGATTGTCATTTGTCGGACGAGACTCGATTTTTATGGCCATTGTCGCCACGATTATGATTCCGTTTCAAATCGTGATGATTCCCTTGTATATTTTGACAGTCCAGCTAGGGTTGCGAAACACTTATCTTGGTATCATTTTTCCCAGTTTAGCCTCTGCTTTCGGCATTTTTTTACTGCGGCAAGCTTTTATGGGTGTACCCAAAGAATTAGAAGAAGCCGCCCGCATGGATGGCAGTTCTGAGTTAGGTTTATGGTGGTTTGTGATGATACCAGCAATTCGCCCGGCATTGGTAACCTTAGCTATTTTCGTCTTCATTGGTGCTTGGAGCGACTTTCTTTGGCCTTTAATTGTCATCCAAGATGAAAGCTTATATACCCTACCTTTGGGAGTAGCAAAATTGGCAGGTACATTTTCTCTAGATTGGCGTTTAGTAGCGGCTGGCTCGATAATTTCTATTGCTCCAGTACTGTTATTATTTTTATTTTTACAGCGCTACATTGTACCTACAGAAACTGGTAGCGGGGTCAAGGGTTAAAGAGAAATTGCCAGCTTATGAGGTTGTGGCAATATTAATAATTAGTGATGTTTCCACGCCTTTACGCGTAGATTTAATGTTAAAAATATAGTATGGAATATGTTAGAAAAAATTTCTACATCCTAGCATATTATTACTGAATATAATGAACTCTAACAATGCTGCTGATTCGTCATCATCCGATTCCATTGATATTCAGGCATCGACACAGAAGCAGCAAGATGCAAGCAATCAATTATTTCCTATCGTCGGCATTGCCGCATCGGCGGGGGGATTAGAAGCATTTACGCAGTTACTGAGTCACTTACCCATCGATACCGGGATGGCATTTGTACTGATTCAGCACTTAGATCCCAATCAAAAAAGTCTGCTGACTGAGATTCTGGCGAAAACAACCCAGATGCCAGTTCATGAAGTACAGAATGGGATGTCTGTAGAACCGAACCAGGTATATGTGATTCCGCCAAATACGAAGATGACTCTGGCCCAAGGATTGCTGCAACTCATTCCCCGTGAGAAAATTCAGGGTAAATATATGCCTGCCGATGCTTTTTTTACTTCCTTAGCGGACGAACTAGGAAACAAAGCCATCAGTGTAGTCTTATCTGGAAGCGATGGCGACGGCTCACAGGGTTCAGAAGCAATTAAAGCTGCCGGCGGCATTACCTTTGCTCAGAGTGAAGCCTCAGCACAATTTCGTGAAATGCCTAACGCTGCTGTTAGCACTGGTGATGTGGACTTCATCTTATCACCACAAAAAATTGCTGAGGAACTAGCTCATATTGCTCGCCATCCCAACGTTAAACGTCCAATTTCCTCACCAAAAGTGGAGCCACTCTCTGAAATTGAGGAGGCTTTGCCTGTAATTTTTGCTTTGCTTACTACTGCTACTGGGGTGGACTTTACCCACTACAAGCGAAATACCCTCAAGCGGCGAATTGCTCGGCGGATGGTGCTGTACAAGTTAGAAAGCCTGGAGGATTACATCCAATATCTCCAAAATCATCCAGATGAAGTGCAAGCACTGTACCACGAAATTTTAATCAGTGTCACCAGCTTTTTCCGTGATCCGGAAGCATATCAAGCTTTGCAGGAGCGAGTATTTCCAGTAATCACCAAAGGGAAGTCAGTTGATTTACCCATTCGCATCTGGGTGTCAGGTTGTGCAACTGGGGAGGAAGTTTACTCTATTGCCATTTGTCTACTGGAATTTTTGGAAAATGTACTTCCCAAACCTGCTATCCAAATTTTTGCTACAGACATTAACGAGACAGCAATTGAAAAAGCCCGCACAGGCATTTATAAGCACAGCCAAATAGTTGATATTTCGCCAGAACGACAAAAACGGTTTTTTAACCAAGTAGAAGGCGGTTATCAAATCAGCAAGTCAATTCGTGAACTTTGTGTCTTTGCTAAACAAAACTTAATCAGCGACCCGCCATTTTCCAATCTGGATTTAATAAGTTGTCGTAATGTGCTGATTTACTTAGAATCCTTTTTGCAAAAGCAGGTAATGCCGATTTTTCATTACAGTCTCAAGCCAACTGGATTTTTGATGTTAGGCATTGCAGAAAGTGCCGGAGAATTTTCCAACTTATTTACTTTGGTAGATAGAAAACACAATATTTATATCAAAAAATTAATACCTACTCCCCTTAACTTTAATTTTACGCCTAGCAACTATCCCGTAGCGAAATTAGCTCCTCACAAGTCCAAAAATCAGAAGCCTTGGAATATTGCTGACTTAAAAAATCAGGCTGACCAGATTGTTTTAAATCGCTATGCCCCAGTGAGCCTACTGATTAACGACAATATGGACATTTTGCAAATTCGAGGAGAAACCAGTCCTTATTTGAGACCAGCCCCTGGTGATCCTAGTTTTAATTTGTTCAAAATGGCACGAAAAGGACTACTAGAAGAGTTACGCACTGCCATTCATCAAGCGAAAAGACAGGATATTTCCGTCAAAAAAGAAGGAATACAGATCGAAGGAAACGACCCATCTAGAAAAGTTAATGTTGAGGTGATTCCATTCCAGCCTGACTCTATAGAAACTCGCTGCTGTATCGTCTTATTTGAGGATGTACCTGCCTCAACTCAACTAAGTCCAGTCACATCTAAAATTTTAGAACCAGCTGGTACAGAAGAAATACTCCAACTCCAAGAAGAACTGATAGCCACTAAACAAGAGTTGGTTGCTACTCAAGAATATTTGCAATTGATTACCCAGGAGAATGAAGGCACCACTCAACATCTCAAAGTAGCGAATGAAGAAATCCTCTCCAGCAATGAGGAACTACAAAGCACTAATGAAGAGTTGCAAACAGCTAAAGAAGAGATTCAAGCAACTAATGAAGAACTGCATACAACCAATCAAGAACTGTACAGTCGGAATTACGAATTACACCAGGTCAATAATGACCTCTTGAATTTGCTCAGTAGTGTGAATATCCCCATCCTCATACTGACCAACGATTTGCGGATTCGCCGCTTCACTCCTACAGCACAGCGCTTATTAAATCTGATTCCCACAGATGTGGGACGACTACTGAGCGATATCCGCTCCACCATTGACATACCTAATTTAGAGTCATTGCTCATAGAAGTGATTGACACCTTGACTGTCAAAGAACTAGAAGCACAAGACCAACAGGGGCATTGGTACAATCTGCGAATTCGACCTTACAGAACTACAGAAAATCAAATTGATGGCGTGGTGATGGTATTGATGGATATTGATGCCCTCAAACGCAGTACCAAGCAGCTGCAAGCAGCCCTTGATTATGCGGAAGCTGTGGTGGAAACTGTGCCAGAGCCTTTAGTAATTCTCAATTCTGACTTACGAGTCATCAAAAGCAATCGGGCTTTTTATCAAATGTTTCAGGTAACACCCGCCCAGACAGAACAGCAATTGATCTTTGAGCTAGGAAACGGTCAGTGGAACATTCCCGAACTGCGATCGCGCCTGGAAGAAATTTTCAGTGATAATACTCAAATTCAAGGTTTTGAAGTTTGCTGTGACTTTGAGAAAATTGGTCAAAAAACTATATTGCTCAATGGTTACAAAATCCTGGAACCAGGAAATCAGCAGATGATTCTGTTGGCGCTCCATGACATCACACAACAGCAGCAATTTGAGGTGGAACGGACACAGCTATTGGCTCAAGAGCAGTCAGCACGTCTGGAAGCAGAGGCATCTAATCGAACTAAGGATGAGTTTTTATCTATTCTCTCCCATGAACTCCGCAACCCCCTCCATGCCATTCTGGGATGGTCTCAGTTACTCCAGGAGCAAAAGCTTGATGCGGCTCAAATGAATCGGGCAATTGAGATGATCCAGCGCAGCGCCCGCGCCCAAAGCCAAATGATTGAAGATATCCTGGATGTGTCGCGGATTACAACTGGCAAACTCCGTCTGAATAGTTGTCTCATTGATCTCGCCCCTGTGATTGAGACAGCCCTGGAAGTCGTCCGATTATCGGCTGAGGCTAAAAATATTCAAATTGAATGCCAACTGCAACCAGCCATTGGGAAGGTGTTAGGGGATACGGATCGCTTGCAGCAGGTAATCTGGAATTTGCTTTCTAATGCCATCAAATTTACATCTGTTGGGGGACGTATTGCTGTCACACTACAGCAAGTTAACTCCCAAGCCCAGATTCAAGTTAGTGATACGGGTGTGGGTATCCCTGCTGACTTTCTGCCTTATGTTTTTGAGCGCTTCCGCCAGGTTGACAGCAGTAAAACTCGTACCAATCCAGGACTGGGGATAGGACTTTCCCTTGTCCGTTATCTAGTCGAACTTCACGGTGGTACAGTTTATGTAGAAAGTCCAGGTGAAGGACTAGGGACAACTATCATCGTTAGGCTACCACTGAACGCCAATATTGAAGCGCGTTCGTTGCCTAGTGATCCAGAGGTGATAGATTTTTCCGGGGAGATGAAACTATCCACTGATGAAATTCCCTCATTGGAGGGCTTGCATATATTAGTTGTAGATGACGAGGCCAATATCCGTGAGTTAATGGTGACTATACTGCAAACTTACGGGGCTGAAGTAACTGCTGCCAAATCTGCTGACGAAGCGTTCTCGACACTCACCAGCCAACCTGGGATGTATGATGTACTATTATCTGACCTGGGGATGTCGGGTCAAGATGGCTACAGTTTGATCCGGCGAGTGCGATCACTGAGTGCTGAGTCCGGGGGACAAATTCCCGCAGCAGCACTGACAGGGTACATTAGTAGCAGTGATCTTGAAAAGTCTAGGTTAGCAGGTTTTCAAATGCACATTGCTAAACCCATCGAGATAAACAAACTGGTATTCATGGTTGCCGACTTAGCTGGACGAACCAACAAAGATTAAAAATTTTGGCATATCTGCGTTAGCAATCAAGTTACACAAATTGTCATTCATCTATATCTAACGATTGATTTGCCCGAATTGCCCCAGAACATTGCCAATCACTAGGCATAATTGCCGGCCATCCCCGGCGTACCGCCTCCGGACAAATAGTATAAATTGTTAATTGACAGTCGATTAATTCCAATCCCGATTTTTCTACCTGTTTTGATGCTTGCTTGAGGATGGAATTGTTCTCAAATTCAATAGTCATATTACATTGGGCGCAAACCATATGATGATGGTGATGAGGAGAAGCAGTATTTAATTCGTAGTGCTTATGTATTTCTGCTAACTCTAACTCTCTGAGAATACCCATACGTGTCATTAACTTGAGAGTGCGATAAATGGTAGATAAGCTAATATTCTCGCCACGCTTATTCAGCAAGTCGAAGACATCTTCCGCACTCAAATGTTTACCCCGAGAGAGATTCTGAAACACTTGCAAAATGATTTCCCTCTGTGGAGTTAGTCTCCATCCTTTGGCATTTAGTTCGGCTTTTAATGAAGTCGTAGTATACATAGTCGCAATTAGTCTTTAACTCTCAGTGCTTATTGAGAATAATAGTCTTTATTTAGATATTTTTTCAATAAGCTTAGATCATTTTGGATATGAAATTGAGGATTTTTGAGGGAAAATTCCTTTGGGAATCTGGGTTATGTAATCTCTCTGTGATATTCAGTGTTGGCAAAAATTGTATAAGTTTATATGGAACTAAAAGCGAATGCCACTGCGGTAGTAGGGAAAATTCCTCAGAACACAGTGGCATTAATAAAATGTGGGTTCGAGAGAACCTAACCCTTTCCCTTGTAAGGTTGGGGTAAAAAATTTATCAAACTGGTTTAAACAACAGGCTTTGTTTTACTGCTTTTGGCAAATTTGATGGCGGCTGTACAAAATCCCCATGCCAACAACCCAAGAATGGATCTGTGTTCTGGAACTGGTTTGACGATTTGCCCATCGAAACCAGCTAGTAGGGTGATCTCATCACCATAAACACGGCGCTCGGTACGTACCAGATTGTAGTTTGAATCGAGGATAGGAAAGCTATATACTGGCGACAGTGTAATCTTGGCGTAAGCGCTTTCCCCTTCACCAACTCGTTCCACATTTACTTCCAGATGACCATAGTGTTTGCCGCCATCGACTAATTGCAAAGCACCTGCCATTTCCTGCCAAAATTCACCTGCGTTTTGGTCAGCAGTCCATTGGCTGAAACTGTTGTATTTCAGCAGGGGGTCACTCAAGCTGGAACCATCGCGTTTTTCACCACGTAAGCCGTCACCGGATACACCGACATCATAGTAATACACACCAATGCCGTCGCCGTTTTCATCCACGAAGCTACGCTCAAACATTTCGCTATGCCCAGATAATACAGCTAAAACACCGTATTGCTCGAACATACTCTGATATTGGCGCATGGGTGTACCACCTTGACCCGTGGATAATTCATGGTTCATTGGTTGTCCATGTTCACCACTGCTGTAGGGTGCGTGATGGAACTGTACGAAGATGATTTGACCTTGGTTCCGGGCATCCTCTAATTGTGCTTCTGCCCAGTTCCACTGGGGACTACCGGGGTTAAAGTCGGCCAGATCAGTGCCGCCAGCCGCCTCATACTGTTCACGGGTGTAGTTTTCTTGGGTATCGGTACCAGGGCCAGTGTAATCGCGCCCGCTGATTTTGGGTGATTGTTCTTCACCACCATAGTTACTCCGGCGATCGCTTGGTTCACCGTTAGAACTGTCTAGGGTGATGATGGTAATGGGGCCATAGTCGATGCGATAGTAGTTGTCTTGATGTTCTGGTGTCCCGTTGTCAGGGGCATCAAAATATACATGATACTTGTCACGGCCAAACTTCGGGCCAAAACGCCCATCAGGGTCAGTGCCATAACCGCCATTGAGTGCGCCAAAATTTTCCCAATTACCCAAGGCGGGAAGTAATGGATAGCGGGAAAGTCCACTGTCAAATTCGCCGGCATTGTGGCGAAAAAATTCATCCCAACCAGGTTGATAGCCACCGCCTTGGACTAAATCGCCGGGCATAACTAAAAAGTCTGGTTGACGGCTGTTGACTATTTCTAAGTTGTGTTTGTAACCTTCGGTTTCTGTCAACGCATAACGTAGGGTTTGTGACCCACCACTACCTGCTGTACCGAAGGTGTTAGCCCATTGACTATCGCTCAGTTCTGGGCGCATGGCCGAGTTATCTGCTAAAGCGCCCGGTTGCCATTCACGGTAGTAGAGCGTCCAGCCGGCTCGGTTTCGCTGTCGGCCATGGCCATAAAACGGATGCTAGTCCAGTCGTCTTTACTGGGAGCAGTTTTAAAGTTGGAATTAAAAACGCTTGACCCTTGGGTGACTGTATATTCGTAAGTTGTTCCCGCCTGTAGTCCCCGCACATCCACAGTATGTTTATAGTTGTTGTCACTCAGTAACCAAGAGCCTGGGGTGAGTCCAGAAATATTTTGGTTTTTCTCGGCAGTGGTGTAGGCAAGTTCTGGCTGGAAATTAGGAACACTAGTAAATGTCAGGGGATTGTTCAGACCAGGCCCAGTTATTGTCAGGGTACCAGCCGTATCTTTTTCAGTGAACCAAGTAAAATACATGCCATCTGTGGATGGTCGCTGTAGGTAGGGATTAACGCGAAAAGTCCCTGCCGTGGATGGCGAGGCGATCGCCGCAATTAATCCCGCCGCAAGTGTGAAGGCGATGGCAACTTGTGTAAACTGAGTCTTTTGTGGACTGTGCATTGGTCTAACTCCGATTGGTATCCTGGTAGTTCAGCTGGGCACTGACAGTTATTTACTGCTTACAGTACGATTGTGAAGACCAGGTTAAATGCACAATACTTCCGGTTTAAGAATTGAATCAGCCGACAATCTACAGCCGACAACCTGGACTATCACTAATTTCATCAAAAGTGATCAGTTTTAAATGCTCAGGGTTATCAATAAACTGTTTTGCTGCTATAAATCCTGCAATACTCCAAGTTTGATAAAGCCGTGCTTCTTTGCCAATGAGACGACCATTTTTTCCATCGTAATATTCTGGGTATTTATCCTGAATCAACCGCTGTTTAGCCACGGCGATCGCTTGTTGAGCTAGTTCTACTCGACCTGTTTTTTCGGCGGCGGCGGCAAATAACCACAGGAGGACGGGCCAGTTACCGCCGTTGTGATATGACCAAGCCCTATTTTTCGGGTCACATCCGGTAATCATGCGCCACTCTTCATGTTCTAAGGCGGGATAGCAGATTTTTACTGGCATCTGACCGATTAAATCTTCCCAGCGATTAGCAAATAAATTCATGATGCTTTGAGATTCTGCTTCGCTGGCTAACGAAGACAAAATAGCCATGAGATTTCCCAGAGCAAAAAAACGAAAGTCCATGCGTCCTGGGCCCAAATTACCTGCTAAATATCCGCCATCTTCGGGTAACCATTCAGTTAACCAATGGGGAATGGCTTCTGCGTAAATATTGAATTTGTTGGCGACTTCTTTGCCAAATTCTTCACCTTTATAGCGATAAATTTCGCTTAATCGCTGGAAGTCTATCCAGTAATAATTGCGGACGTGATACTTCAAAGCACCCAAGCGGCTATTCACCTTATTGATATATTCTTCGCCATTGCCTTCTGGGAGCAATAATTCTCTAGCCGCAATCATGGAGGCGTAAAATAATACTTGAATCTCTAGTGGATGTTCGTAGACTCCCATGCGCCGATCGATCATAAACGCGCCATCGGGAACCAACATGGTGGGGTACATGGAAAACCGATGCACCAAACAAAGATCCAAAATCAACTTAATTCCAGCTTGAAAGTCTGGTTGACGCGCCAGTTCTACATCACCTGTAGCTTTTTCGTAAGCCCGCAGGAGGATTAGCCACCACATACAAGAATCAATGGGCGGGACACGAGCGATCGCATGTTCCCCAAAATCAGCAACTAAAATTTCTTCATCACCATCATGCACTACTTTAAAACTGGCAGGCATTAATCCTTCCCCTGGTTCAAAGCAGTCCATGTATTTCTCATGGCTTTGCATTTTTAGGGTTTCTACTAAGAAATTGCGGACAATTTCTGGTTTTCCTTCCATGAGAAACACCAAAGCTGAAGACACAAAATCTCGGAAGAAGCATTGGTCATAATTTAGTGTATTTAATTCTGGATCATGGGCTGCTACTGTGCCAACCGGTTTTCCTTGGTAATAAAATATGGAGTCTTCTAGCAGTTTCCAGGCTTCTGGATCTAGTTGATAATATTTGTTGGTGGATGGAGCCATTGTTTAAGTATTCAGAATTCAATATCTGAGGTAGGAAGTGGGAAGTTGCGAATTAGTAAATTATATTTTTGAAGGCGATTTTTATCGCAAATACTGTCACAATAAAGGTTTAAATAGTAATCCTAAACGTCCCCTAATTCGTTCGGTAACAGAACGCTTTTTCCAGTGTAAATGAGTAATATAACGGCTATTCATCAGCGCATTTTCAAAAAAGCTATCAACTTTGTTGATGAGTTCCGGTATGTTAGTGGAAACGTTTAATTCATCATTATGAATATAACTGCGTGGATCAACATTTGCGCTACCAGCACTCACCCAATGATGATCAATTAAAATGACTTTGGCATGATTCATACTAGGTTGATATTCGCAAATTTGCACTCCAACTTGTAGAAGTTTGTCATATAATTCGCGGGAGGCAAAATACGTTAGGGGTTTATCATTTTTTCTTCCCATTGTTAAAATACGCACATCTACGCCCTTTTTTCTGGCTTTCATCAATATATTACGTGTATTAACATCGGGCAAAAAATAAGGGCTACTAATCCAAATCCGCTCTCTAGCTGCCAGCAGGCTGACTTGAAACAGCATCTTCATTGTTGATTCATTTAGCTGAGAAGTACTATCTTTAATATACAGAGTTGTTTCTGATTCTGGCTGTGACTGAATTAGGTCTTGTCCCAAATCTACAGTTCCACCAACATAGGCCCAATTCTGCATAAACTGGCCTTCCAGAATACTGGCAATTTCACCAGAATAACTAATTTCCATATCTAACCAGGGAGCTTCATGGGCTGCGCTCAACCTGAGTCCATCGCCAATGTCAGGATCACCATCCCATTGATCAGAAACTCCTGCACCACCTAACATTGCTTGTTGACTGTCCAACAATAACAATTTGCGGTGGGTACGAGAATTATATTCTAGAGGCGATCGCCAATTAAATTTTCGGAAAAACTGGACTTGTACACCTGCTTTTCTTAATCTTTGCCAGTACTTATCTTTAATGGCTTTTGTGCCATAGTCATCTACTAAAATTTGTACTTTTACTCCTGCTTGGGCACGTTCAATTAAAGCGGTGGCAAAATCATCAGCACGGCGACCAGGGGTCATGTAATATGTTTCAAAGCGAATTGTACGTTTAGCATTACGAATTGCCTCAAGTCTAGCCGCATAAATATCATCTGGCCCCACCCAAAATCCGGTTAATTGTCCATTGGTGGTGACAGCATTAGTTAATCCGACTAATAACAAAGGAAACCGAGGATCTTCCACGCTGGGAACATTGATGATTTTATACTCAACTTCTTCTCGGAAAGATCCCCGCAGGTATAAAAGGACTAAAACGAGCATTAATAAAAAGATAATGCTACCGCCAATATACATAGAATTTTATTTGTTTTCTGAGTTCATTTTGTGTATTCTTGTGTAGTTTAAATTGACACAGTGTAGGCAGTTAAACATTGTCTGTGCTGAAAACTGTTACTTAAGCTGACCAATTTTCTCGGAAGTCGGCATACAAAGTCAATCCACCATCAACAAATAAAGTTTGACCAGTAATATAGGCGGCATCATCGGATGCTAAAAAAGCAACAGCTGCTGCCATTTCCTCGCTAGTGCCAGCACGATTCATGGGAATATGACTTTCTACACTAGCCTTTTTTTCTGGGTCATTGATCCAAGCATCATTTATCGGTGTAACTGTAGCACCAGGGGCTACACCATTTACGCGGATATTTTGCTTGGCATATTCTAAAGCTAGGGTTTTGGTGAGGTTTTCCATCCCGCCTTTACTAATAGAATAGCTGAGATAACTTGGTCTGGGAATAATTTCGTGGACACTAGATATATTAATGATTGTCCCGGGAATGTTTTGGAATAGGAGGTGTTTAATAGTTTCACGGGCACAAATAAAAGCACCCCGGAGATTAACATTCAGCACCTTATCGAAGTCTGCGGTAGTTACTTCATGAGATGGGCATTCTGTTTGAATCCCTGCATTGTTAATCAAAATATCTAAACTACCAAATGAATCAACTACACTGTTGACCATATCCACAATATCTGACTCTTCGGAGACATCGCCTTTTACCAACAGCGACTTGACACCACAATTATCTATATCTCCACAGGCCTTTTTCAAAGCCATTTCTTCAGTTTCTTCACCAGGTTCAGGGCTGCTGCGATAATTAATAGCGATATTACAACCTTCTTGGGCCAATTTGATAGCGATCGCCTGGCCAATACCTGAGGTTGCACCTGTAATTAAAGCGTTTTTTCCTTTTAATCCTTTCATATTCTTTACTAGAACGATTGGGGATTGGGGACTGGGAGAGGGGGAAGTATTTTTGATCTTGTCCCTTACTCCCTACTCCCTACTCTCTATAATAGTTATTGCAAATTGGCTGGTACTTCTTCAGGTACGACCCAATAATAAACTGTCCGGCCATCCACATTTAATGTTTGCTCTGGTTGCCACTCACCCATGTCGAAAGCGTGGGAAACAATGCGAGTTCCGGGTTTGAGTTGCTGCAATAGTTGAGGGCGGAGTTTCAGGTTGATATCGGGTAGTAAATAAAGTGTTACTACTGTGGCTTCACTAAAGTCAGATTTGAATAAGTCTTGTTGAACAAATTGTACGCGATCGCTCACTCCTGCTTGTTCAGCATTTTGATTAGCTTCTGCTATTCGTTCGGGGTCAATATCTACACCTACGCCTCTAGTACCGAACTTTTGGGCAGCCGTTACGACGATTCGTCCGTCACCACTACCCAAGTCGTACAGGACATCGTTTTCGTTAACCTTTGCCACTTCTAACATGGCATCTACTACTGACTGTGGTGTGGGTACATAAGGCACATCACCAGGGCGTTCTTGAGGTTGAGTTGTAGCAGGGGTTTCAGTTTGTCCAGCCAAAGTAGGAGGTTCTGTTCCTGCTTCAAAGTCCCGTTGTTGTGTTGTGCATCCTGCAACTCCCAGGCTTGTCAAACTAACTCCTGTAGCCAATAAAAACAGGATTTTTTTAAAGTTCATGATTTTTGTCCTTTGTCGAAAGCGTGTAATTTTCAGTGATCAGTTTTGGGAAGAGGCTAGAAGCTAGGAAGTTTTTTCTCCAAGTCCTTATCTCCCTTGACGGCGGCGATTCCAAAACAACAGGGGAATCCCGGCTACTACAACTAAAACGCCTACAAGTGCGCCCACACCGGTATAAGCCATGCTGGAATAAAGTAAGTAGCCGCAAACAGCACAAAATAGTAATGGAGTTAAAGGATAAAACGGTACCCGAAATGGTCGCAGGATGTGTGGTTCCCGCATTCGCAGGATGAACAGCGATACCCCTGATAACAGGAAGAAAAACCAAAATACAGGTGCGGTATAATCCACCATTGTTTCAAATCCACCACGGGTGATTGTACCTAATACAACTAGTGCTAGGGCGATCGCTAGTTGTAATAAGTAGGCTCTGGTGGGTGTGCTGCGTTTTTGCCAGCGTCCCATAAAGCTAAACAACGAAAAATCTTGACCGAGTGCATAATTAGTACGTGCGCCTGTCAAGATTGTGGCGTTGGTAGCTCCTAAAGTACAGACAGCAATCAGTAGGCTGATAAACCAGGCTCCTGGTTCACCCCACAGAGAACGCATTAAATCTGCGGCTACTGCTTCTGAACTACCCATGTTGGCTAAACCTAGCCCCCGCAGGTAAGCGAAATTAATTAGCAGATAAATGGCGGTGATGATGCCAATACTCCAAAGTAGCGATCGCAGAATGTTGCGTTGCTTATTGTGTATTTCTGCTGAAATATACGCTGCTTCATTCCAGCCCCCGTAAGATAGCAGCACAAACACCATTGCTAATCCCCAATTTCCAGAGGTTGCAGGCTCTGTAGGTACTGTGGTGTTAGGAACAGCAGTGATTCCCAAAAGTACTACTAGTAATAAACCCAGAATTTTCGCCAAAGTCAGTAAGTTTTGCACCCACTTACCTTGTTGCAAACCGAGAATATTTAAAGCAGTTAAGCAGGCGATCGCTATTGCTGCATAAACAGAAGATGAAAAAGTCCCAAAGCGCCATATCTGAGAAGCATAATCGCCAAAAACAAATGCCAACAGCACAATGGAACCTGTTTGAATTACAGTCATTCGTGCCCAGGCAAATAAAAAGGCGACTTCTCGCCCGAATGATCGCTTAAGGTAATAATAGACACCCCCCACATTGGGATAAGCCGTCGCTAACTCTGCATAGCACAGCGCTCCCACTAGAGATACGATGCCACCAGTCAGCCACAATAGCAGTACATTTATATTACTGCCTGCTTGAGCTGCCACTAGAGCGGGTGTTTGAAAAATACCTGCCCCGATGACTATACCGACAATCACTGCTATGGCATCTGGTAATGTCAACAGTGGTTTAGGTTCTGCTGTCGCTTCAGTTTTTGCTCCTAACTCAAATGAATTGTAGTTTTCCTGGCTACTCACATTAATACCTCATAAGTGTTGAGTGCTGAGTGAAAAATCTTCCTCGGTATACTCAAGACTTTCAGAACTCACGACTCAGCACTACTGTTTGGGCCGTGAGACTCGGTGGGGGCCACCAACCCCAGAAGGTGGCGGCCCTTCAATGCTTTCTACTCTTGCGGCTATGGTGATGTCTTGAGGGGTTTGCAAGTCCACAATCCTGGTTTTTGATGCCAAAACTAATTTAGGAATTGACAGCACAGGTATTGTGGCTGCTATGGTCACAATTGTCAACTTTATTTAGTAGGTATGACTAAATGATCAACTGAACTTTTCGAGGATTCATCTTATTTCCTCACACTTTGTGAATGTGAATAAATTGGAGCAAATAAGCAAAAGTATTAAGGAGTAAGCAATTCCTCCCATATTTTTATTATTAACAATAAATGTGACCAAAAAGTGACAGCAGCGCATTAGAAAAATAAAATATATATATGATTAATGGCTTTTTATTTAATAGCATAAATCTTTTTTTCGTCTGTCTTATGCATGATTTTACCAGCCAGCCAATCTATCTTCAGGCAGTTTTCCAAAGATGTGTTTTGGTTAATTATTTCCTATTTAATGGGATATGATGCGCCACAACTTGATTACAATTGTAAAATCCATCTAGCCAGGTTGAGATAAATTAAAACTCCCAACACATCAACAGCCGTGGTAATGAATGGTGCTGACATTAGAGCAGGATCTAGCCCAAATTTACGGAACAAAAATGGCAAAGCGGAACCAGATACTGAAGCTAGGACGCATATAGAAACTAAACTAATACCGACGGTGATTGCTACGCCCCAGTCTCCTTGGAGGAAAAAGGCCCAAACTACTACGACTGTACCTAACATTGCTCCTAACAAGACACCTGCGATCGCTTCTCCTCTGATTACGCTCAAGGCTTCTTGAGGACGGACATCTTCTGTGTTCAAACCCCGAATGACAACGGTGGAAGACTGCGCTCCGACGTTACCACCTGTGCCAATTAACAAGGGTATAAAAGCAGTTAAGGCAACTACCTTTTCTAAAATATCTTCTTGGTTGGTAATCACCGCCGCCGTAGCACTATTAGTGACCAATAGAATTAGTAGCCAGACTACGCGCTTACGGGCAACAGTAAATAAGTTAGTTTGAAAATAATTATCACCACCGGATTCTAGTCCCCCTAAAGTATAGATATCTTCAGTGGTTTCTTGTTCTAAAATATCTAGGACATCATCTACTGTGACAATCCCTACAAGCCGTTGCTCTGTATCTACGACAGGAATTGCTACAAAGTCGTAGTGCTGAATTGTCCGGGCAACTTCTTCTTGGTCTGTACCTGTGTTCACAAATACCACATCACGGGTCATGATGCTGCCAATAGTTTGTTCTGGTTGCGCGACAATCAAATCTCGGAGTGAAAGAATGCCAGTCAAACGACGAGCATCATCAGTCACATAAATGTAATAAATAGTTTCTCTTAAGTTAGCTAAAGAACGAATTTGGACTAATGCCTGAGTCACTGTGATATTTTCTTTGAGTGACAAATACTCAGGAGTCATAATTCGCCCAGCTGTATTAGGTGCGTAACCTAACAGCAAAGCAGTTGCATTTCGTTCCACCGGACTGAGTTGTTGTAATAGTCGCCGGACAACTTTGGCAGGTAATTCATCAAATAGGCGAGCGCGATCGTCAGGCGACATGCGATCAACAATTTCCTGCACATCCTGACGCTTAAAATCTTCTAGTAGCGTCTGCTGCACACTGGGATCGAGGTATTCAAACACCTCAATCGCTTCTTCTTTAGACAACAACCGAAAGGCGATCGCTTGGGTAGCTTCTGGTAAACCTTCTATGGCTTCAGCAATATCTGCGAACTGGACAGGAACTAACAAAGCTTTAGCGCCTTGAAAGTTTTTTTGTTCGAGTAATACTTGCAGCTGCTCGCGTACTAACTCCTGTATCTCTTGTCGGGATCTGCTTTGCATAGGTGAACTGGAGGGTAGCTAATTCAGGCAGTGTATTTGAGCTTTGATTTGCTCCCATTTGATTGGAACTATGGCCAAGTATAAACAACAAATGCAATTGTCAGATCAATGACCTTGGGCAATTTTGTACCCAGCCTGGAGATATTGGTGCAGTTATGGGGAGAATGTCAAGCTACTATCACGTTAATGGCAATTCAATTTGAAACAAAGAACCTTGTCCCAGTTCACTGCGAACACTGAGATGACCGTCATGGGCGGCGACAATTTGTTGAGCGATCGCCAATCCTAAGCCAAAACCACCGGCAGAACGTGTGCGTTGCTTATCCACCCGATAAAACCGCTCAAATATATGCGGTAAATCTTCGGCAGGAATGCCAATACCGTTATCTTCTACTTGAATTACTACCTGACCATACTCAGTAAATAAACGTAACTCTACCTTCCCGCCCTGAGGAGTATATTTACAAGCGTTACTCAAGAGATTCATGACTGCTTGACGTAGGAGATCAGGATCTGCGTCCATCATAATTGAGTGTTTTGGTAAATCACTCTTTATATGTAAATGCTGGGCAGCAGCTTTGATAGTTTGGGAGTCTAATAATTCCTCTAGCAAATCACTCAAATCAACATATCTTAAAGATTCTGGAACTAAACAACCCCCCCGACGTGCTAGAAATAGCAGGTTACCAATGAGAGTATTCATTGATTTGGCAACTTCTACAGTTTTTTCTAAACGCAGATGCTTGGTAGCACCATCATCAATGGGAGCTAGCAAGCCCACCTGAGCATTACTGAGGATTGCTGCTAAAGGGGCGCGTAATTCATGAGAAGCGTTAGCGGTGAAGCGCTGGAGTTGTTGGTAACTATGGCGAATTGGTAGCATCGCCAGTCCCCCTAAGAACCATCCCGCAAGGCTTGTCAAGCCTAAAGCGATTAATACTGTGAATACCAACAACAGCAGAAATCTTCTTAAAGTCTCTTGAGCGCGGGTCATCGGTAATGCCATTTGCAGATAGCCGATTACCTGGCCATTATGCTGCACTGGAAGGGTGATTTGACGTAGCCAGATAACTGTTGATGATGAAGAATCCTGATCATTGCTAAGTTTAATTGTCTGAAATTCAAAAGTTTCCTTTAATTTTTCCGGTGGAATTGGCCCAAAGAACCGCTTCAGTTGTCCTTTAGCATCGTACCAACGTGCGTAAACAACTTCACTATCTGGAGGGGGTGGGTTATTGCCTAGCAGTGGGACATTACCCAGAAAAACTTGTTCCTGTCCCTGATGTGGTTTGTACTTGACATTTCCTGTAATCACCCTAGCTTTTTTGTAGAGGAGTGAATCTATAATCTCTAGCTGTTGCAGCGATTCCTGATAGTACAGCGTGCCGGCAAACATGATCAAAATACCTCCCATCGATAAAGTAAACCAACGGGCTAAATTGCGACGGCTACGGTTGAACATCTGTTTGGGTTATTGATCAATGGTCATTGGTTATCCCTACATTTTGCTTGTTCTTTCCTACTCTTTGGGATTAATCCGATAACCCATACCATAAACTGTTTCAATCCAATCAGCAGCATCGACTAATTGCAAACGTTGTCTAAGACGGCGGACTAGTGTTGTTGTGGCGTTACTTTCTGGTTCGCTACCCCATTCCCATAATGCTTGTTCTATTTGATTACGACTGACAACTTGATGTGGGTGATGCATGAGGTATTCTAATAGCTGAAACTCACGGGTGGATAACTCTACAGATGCCTGTCCTTTTGTAACTGTGAGATTAGAAGTATGTAGTTTTAAGTCAGCAAGTTGCAGAATATCTCCTTGCCATTGGGGCGATCGCCTGCCTAATGCCCTTACTCGTGCGAGTAACTCAAATAAATCTGTGGGTTTGACCAGGTAATCATCAGCACCTGCATCTAAACCTGTCACTTTATCTAGAGTGGTATCTTTGGCAGTCAGCATCAATATGGGTGATTGTTTTCCTGCTTGTCGATACTGACGGCACAAATCCAATCCGCTAATTTCTGGTAACATCCAGTCCAGAATCAGTAAATCATAATCTCTTTGGCTAATCACCCACTGAGCGATCTCGCCATCTTCTACCCCGTCTACAATATGTCCAGCTTGTGACAACGCTGTTTGCAAGGGTTCTAATTGTTCTAAATCGTCTTCTACTAAAAGTATTCGCATCGCCACAAGTTTTGCTCTTACTTCTTTAATAGGGTAGAAAAAACAACTCAATCTGTCTTCCTCCAGTAGTAGGATTTTTAACAGTCTGGAGAGTGAGTATTTTTGCTGACATACGCAAAGTTCACGTAATTACGTCATGACGTTAGCGTTAGCCTTTTCAAAGGGGTACGATAGCCACGTAGTCGCCTACAACTCTGGTATTGCTAGAGCCTCCGGCACGTTACGAGAATCCTACACGGAGCCTGTTTTGGTCAAAATGACAAATTTTGCTGGCGTAAGTCCTGTTTTTGAGGCAACTTGGTATTAACTACTGATTGAGGATCATAGTTATGTTTCTACGTCGTTGGCTAAAACCCTTAAATTTTCTAGGGTGGGAATTTTGGCTTCCTTTACCTGTTTTGGGTATTGTCTTTTGGTCTAGTGGTAACCTAGTTGTAGAAAAGGTGTTGAGCCGACCTTACAATACAGTAAATAAACTTCAGACTGATACCCGACCAGAATTTCATTTATCTATACATTTATTAATGATTCGAGCGGAAATTGATCGCCATCGAGGAATTAGTGAAGTGATAGTTAAAACTACAGACTCTAATACCCGAAATTTTCAAGTTCCGGTGACAGATATCAGCTTATTAGAGACTGCGATCGCTCAAGAATTAGGTATGTCAATTGATCACGTCAGGAAAATCGTGCGCTATCAAATCAATGAGTAATTATGCTTAAAATCTGCTGCTAGGGAAAAGCAGAATGTCTATCATTTCCCCTGTAATTAAACCAAACACAGCAAGGATAGTTAAAACCCAAAAAGAATCCAATTTATTGAAGCCAGCAAAACGCATTTCTAAGTCAGCTAAAAATGTAGTCGCTATGGGTATGAGAAAGAGACTGAAAAAAATTGACCAAGTTTCGACTAAAGCGATTGATAAACTTAAAAATAAAATTACAACTAAGATTCTCGAGCCAAATTGCACTAATCGCTCTAACCAAGCAATACTTTTGCGGACGATAGCTATGGCCAGGGTGACTACAAAAGCTCCCGCCAGCCAAATGATATGATGAGCGGCAAGATACCACCCCAAAAGAGCATAAGCTAACCAGAGTAGTACTAGGGGCATTACCGGAATCCTGTTAAAAAATCCCACATTCATTATTGTTTTTCCCCCGCTTGTCAAAGCTATAGAATGGGTATCTTAATTCTAATGAAAATATAGCGTTTCTCATTTTAGCTTAAACCTGTGAGATGATTTTTTCAAACATAATTACAGCTAATCCGCCACAAAAATATAAAAAGATTTATTATGGGTGGTAATGATGATCTAAATTGTGAAAAAAAGGCATATAGGCTATGTTGACTGAAGAATTAAATAATACAGTACCTGTTACGGTTTTGACTGGCTATCTAGGTGCAGGTAAAACAACTCTGCTTAACCACATTCTCACCTATGAACATGGCAAAAAAGTAGCTGTAATTGTTAATGAATTTGGAGAAGTAGGTATTGATAATCAACTAGTTATTGATGCAGACGAAGAAATTTTTGAAATGAATAACGGCTGTATTTGTTGTACAGTCCGGGGCGACTTAATTCGCATTGTGGGTAACTTAATGAAGCGGCGTGATAAGTTCGACCATTTAGTAATTGAAACCACGGGGTTAGCCGACCCGGCACCAGTAATTCAAACATTCTTTGTAGATGAAGACATGCAAAGCCTACTGTCTTTAGATGCAGTAGTAACTGTTGTTGATGCCAAGCATATCTGGCAGCATTGGGATGCAGATGAAGCTCAAGAACAAATTGCCTTTGCTGATGTGATTCTTTTAAATAAAACTGATTTGGTAACACCAGAACAGTTGAATGAATTAGAACAGAAGATTCGGGCCATGAACGCTATGGCTAAAATCTACCGTACCCAAAACTCCCAACTAGATATGGATGCTTTGTTGGGTGTGAAAGCCTTTGATTTAGAACGCGCTTTAGAAATTGATCCAAATTTTTTAGGTGAAGATACCCATGAACATGATGAAGCCGTTTATTCTGTAGCTTTGGTAGAAGCAGGCGAACTAGATGGGCAAAAATTAAACACGTGGCTATCTGAGTTATTGCGTACCCAAGGGCCAGATATATTTCGCATGAAAGGCATTTTAAATATTGCTGGAGAAGATAATCGATTTGTATTCCAAGGTGTACACATGATATTAGATGGCAGACCCGATCGCCCTTGGAAACCCAACGAAACCCGCAAAAATGAACTAGTATTCATCGGTCGCAATCTCGATGAAGCCCAATTGAAGCAGGATTTTCGCGCTTGTTTTGTGTGAGTTAAAGGCTAGAGGCTAGAAGCTAGGGGCTAGAGAGGAAGAAGCAGGAAAAACATTTGGGACTAGTCTTGCAATCTTTCTTCCTCATCCCCCCACTCCCTACTCCCCATTACCCACTCCCCACTCCCTATTTACCTATGAATCCCATAACTACTAAATCTAAAGAATTTACCGAACACTATTGCGGGACACTATCAGATTATGTAACCGCGATCGCCTGGTCGCCTGATGGTAAAACTCTAGCAGCGACTTCTGCGGCTGGGGAAGTTGTACTCTGGAATGATGGCGAACTTGTAACTTTACAAACTGGTAACGGTACATCAGTAGACTGTGTAGCCTTTTCCCCAGATGGCAAGTTTTTAGCCGTGGGTGGACAAGATGGACAAGTAAAAATTTGGCAGAATACTGAATTAATTGCCACATTAGAAAATTCCCCCGCATGGGTAGATAAACTAGCTTGGAGTCAAGCCAATAATCAACTCGCTTTTAGTTTGGGGCGTTACGTCCAAGTGTGGGATGCTGATACTCGTGAAGTTGTGGTTACCCTCAATTTTGATAACTCATCGGTATTAGGTATTGATTGGCGCAGAGATGGTCAATACCTAGCTATTGGTGGCTATAAAGGGGTGAAGATTTGGGATAGCCAAAACTGGGATCAGGAACCATATCTTTTAGATATGCAGAGTGTCAGTTTAGCGATGGCTTGGTCACCCGATGGCAAATTCCTGGCTTCTGGCAATATGGATCGCAGTGTGGCTGTGTTGGAATGGAATAACCCTGATCCTTGGGTAATGCGTGGTTTTCCAGGTAAAATTCGCAATTTAGCATGGTCAGAAGCGAAAACTCAACTAGGTGCGCCGATTTTGGCAACTTCCAGCGTTGAAGGGATTGTAGTGTGGGAAAAACTAGAAGACGAGGGTTTGGGTTGGGAAGCCAGAGTATTAACTAATCATGTGGATATTATCACTGCGATCGCCTTTGCACCCAATAGCTTTCTTCTCGCTTCCGCTGCTAGTGATGGCTGGCTATGTTTATGGAACAAAGCTAAACAAGTTTCCCAAGTTCTCACAGGCGTTTCCGCTGGTTATTCTAGCCTAGCTTGGCATCCCCAAGGTAAATTCCTCGCCGCAGGTGGCGACAAAGGTGAATTACTCATTTGGTCTAAAGTCACAAAAGGTCAAGGATTTGGGCGGAGTTAATCCCAATCACCATTGTCGGGAACCGCTATAAGTATACACAGTCATGAAGTTGAAGGTAGTCAATAAATTGGCTATGCTGTATCAGAAATAGTTATTTATTTGTGAATTATGAACATAGCCAAAATGATTTTACTGGCCTGTCCTGTATTTCTTGCTTCCATACTACTAGTAGCAAATCCAGCACATGCATCTAGCCTGAAATCTCCATCTCCTACACAAATGATTTCGGTAGCATCTACCCAAACAATTGACCAATTCACAGCAATACACGTAACCAAAAGATCCAATCCTATCATGGATCAACTTGGTTGTAGCTGTGCTACTTGTGTTCAGGCGAAATTCCAAATGCTACAAGGACATCTGCCATCTGTAGGCTTTTAATATACTTCAAAGTATGAATATTTTCAGGGCACAGCATAACTGTGTCCTTTGTTATATATATCAGTTTGTCGTGAGGACTTTAATCCTCAAAATAAGCTATATAAACATAGCAGTTTTTCGCAAATTAGCAAGGTACCGCTACAATTGCCTTAGATTCATTCGTATGAGCAATAAACCCCATAATCACCACATTCTTCACCTGAAAATGATAATTTTTGTTATACATCCTATTAGGAGTTGATGATGCCAAAAAAATCACCAGCAAATAATTTTTTACGTACCACATCAATCATCTTAGCAATTGGATTTATAGGTTGTGGAAATCAGGCAGCAAGCACTTCATTCACTCAAACCACCACAATAGTAGACGAGAATCTTCCTCGCGTCGTAGCAACTACTAGCGTACTTTGTGACTTAACCAGACAAGTTGCCGAAAATACAATTAACCTGGATTGCTTAGTTCCTGCGGGTACAGACCCCTACATTTATCAACCAAGACCCGATGACCGTCAAGTTCTGGAACAAGCTAATCTAATTCTCTACAGTGGCTACAATTTGGAACCAGAGTTGACGAAAATAATTCAAGAAACTCAAAATTCTGCACCTAAAATAGCCGTGGCGCAACTCGCGGTTTCTCAACCCCAACAATTTCAGACATCTGGTCAAAAAGTAACTAACCCTTATATTTGGCATGATGCCAAGAATACTATCAGAATGGTGGAGGTTATTAGCAACAATTTAGGAAAATTAGAACCAGACAGTGCCGCAATCTATAGTAGTAACGCCAAAGAAATCAACAATGAACTCACCCAACTAGATAGCTGGATAAAGTCAAGAATTGCTACTATTCCGTCTAATCAACGCCAATTAGTCACAACCAGTAATGTCCTGGGTTATTACACCACAGCCTACGGAATTCCCTTGGCGGGAGGGTTAAACGTTGTCAATGGTGAGGAAAAAGTATCAGACGCCAGCGTCAACAATTGGGTTAAAGGTATTCAGAAAGCCCAAGTGCCAACAATTTTTGTAGAGACAACAATTGATCCCCAATTGATTCAACCTGCGGCTACAGAGGCAAATGTCAGAGTTTTCGGTAGAAAACTATATACCCATGACCTGGGAGAACCAGGAAGTGAGGCAGATACCTATCAGAAAATGATGCTTGCTAATACACGCACAATTGTAGAAGGATTGGGAGGAACTTACTTAATGTTTGCGCCCACAGTTCCTTAGTAAATTCACCCCAATGGCATCTTCGGATTGGGGATTAAAGAATACCCAAAACTTGTAGCGACTGTCTTAAAATATTGGGTTCATAAGATTGAAAAACAAAATCCAATCATGATCATTGATTATTAATCCAACACATTAGACTAGACGCAATACTACAAACATTCCAAGTATTTATCTAATCAAGCTAGAAGACTCCCATTACAATGCACCAGCATTTAGCGGGAGATGGCAGTTGCTCATGGGGGAAACCCCCAAGACCGCACTGCCTCATGAATAGCGGTTAAAAACGAAACACCCTGTTAGAAAATATTTCGTGTCACGAAATGAGTATAACAGGGTAGTTGAGTTTTTGACAAAATAATGGTACTGTACTTAACAGTAACCAAACAAAAGAATGATAGTCTACGAAGCAAAAGCAGAGATAACAAAAGAGCAGTTACTTAAGGTAAATGAAGCCTTAAGGACTGCTCTTTTTGTTAGAAATTCTTGCTTACGCTACTGGATAGATGGTCATGCAAAAACTGGTTACGACTTGAATAAATATACCAAGGTTCTGGCTGACAATCCTGAATTTCCGTGGGTAGAAAAACTTAACTCAACGGCAAGACAGGCAATGGCAGAAAGAACATGGTCAGCGATATCAAGGTTCTTTAGTAATTGCAAAAAGAAGATACCAGGAAAGAAAGGATTCCCCAGGTTTAGACGATTCCAAACTAGGCTATCTGTAGAGTATAAACAAAGTGGTTGGTCACTTTCAGAGTGTCGCCAATACATTACCTTTACAGATGGATTTGAGATTGGAAAAATCAAGCTTAGGGGAACCCGTGATCTGAATTACTATCAGATAAAACAGATAAAAAGAGTAAGAATAGTGCGTCGTGTAGATGGGATATACATCCAATTTTGCATCGACCATGAGCGAAAAGAAGAATTAACACCAACGAGTAAAACCATTGGTATTGATTTAGGACTCACCTCTTTCTACACTGATTCTGATGGTAAAAAGATAAATAATCCCAGGTATTTACGCAAATCTGAAAGAGCATTAAAAAAGGCACAACGAAGATTATCTCGTTGTGCCAAGAAATCTAAAAATCGTGCCAAAGCACGAATTAGATTAGGAAGAAAACACCTGAAAGTACAACGTCAGCGTCAAGATTGGTGCGTGAAATTAGCCCAATGCGTAGTGAAGTCGGCAGACATCGTGGCGTATGAGAACTTGCAGGTGAAGAATATGGTGAAAAATCACAAACTAGCGAAATCTATTTCAGATGCGAGTTGGAGTATTTTCACCCAATGGTTAGAGTATTTTGGCAAAGTATATGGCAGAACAATTGTTGCTGTGCCTCCACACAATACCAGGGTAAGCTCATCTAATTTGGTATAGAGTGAGCTTGACAAATTAGCCAA